>CAZQGB010000024.1:0-17763 GCA_964592615.1 uncultured Isosphaeraceae bacterium
GTGGGGAAGCAGTGGTGACTGCATCAGTACTTGATTGCATGAACGGGGCTGCAAGGTTGCTTTCTCGGATTGCAGTAAATGATTCTAAACTTCCTGGGGAGGTGGCAGGAGGGTTCCATGTTGTGATTGCAGTTGGGAAAGCCGCTTGCAAAAATGCACGCCCGACAAGTGCTGGATTGAACATGTTTTGTCCAAGACCGCCCATCACGAGTTTGCCTATGGATATTCCAACAACACCTCCAAGGAAAGCCATCCACATTGCCATGCCCGGTGGAAGGGTAAGCCCAAGTAAAATGCCAGTTAGTAAACCACTGCCATCGAGAAGCGAATTACGAGGGTGCGTGCTTGACTTTCGGGGGGCGAAAAACCATTCTGTGAGCATCGCTCCAGCAACGGATGCAAAAATGAGAAGCAGGGCGCTTATGCCAAAGTACCAGCACGCTGCGAAGATTACTGGAATTGTTGCAATGACTACTTCGCTCATCAATCGAGGGGTCGTGATCCCACGCCGCAAGAAAGGCGATGTTTGAAGAAGAAGTTGCATTGGTTTCTTAATCATGCTTGCTGGTTCGCTTTCAGTTCACGAAGCGCGCCTTTGCCAGTGCGAATAAGTTGTACGATTGGAATAGAGGAGGGGCAGACCCAACTACAAGCACCACATTCCATGCAGTCGTTAACGTAAAAATCATCAAGTTCTTCCCAGCGTCTTGCTTGGGCTAACTTAGCAAGTCGAGCAGGGTTTAAAAAGTACCCACATGCTTCTAAGCACTGCCCGCAACTAATGCAAGCAAGTGTATTTTGATGACCCTTGGGTGCCTCTGTGAACGCGAGCAAACCGCTTGTTCCTTTGAGAACAGGAACATCGAGGGAACTTAGAGGCATACCCATCATTGGGCCGCCCATGATGACTTGTTGCGTATTCATATCTAAACCGCAAAACTCAAGCACTTCACGCACCGAAGTACCAACTGGAATGATTAAATTTGCAGGTCTTGCAATTGCTGTTCCTGCAACTGTAACAACACGTTCTATTAAAGGTAGCCCTTCGTCAAACCAATCTGCAAACTGAGTCATTGTTGCAACGTTGTTCACAACTACACCAACGTCAAGCGGCAATTTGCCTGCAGGGACTTCAATGTCGTAGATTGCCTTGATGAGCATCTTCTCTGCGCCTTGCGGGTATTTGACTTTGAGTGGACAAATTTCAATGTTCTCAAAGTTTTTCGTTGCTTCTTGCATCGCTGCGATTGCATCAGGTTTATTTTTTTCTATACCTACACTTGTTTTCTTTGCGCCTAAAATTTTTGCGGCGATTGTTATACCTCGTACAACTGCCTCTGGACGCTCGACCATCGTTCGATGGTCACATGTAAGGTACGGTTCACATTCGCAACCATTGATTGCAAGGTGTTGGCAGGTTTTGCCTTCGGGCAATTTATACTTAACGTGGGTTGGAAATGCAGCGCCACCAAGACCAACGAGTCCAGAGTCCTGAATACTCGCAACGAAGTCATCCGTTGACATATTCATTGGATTATTTTGCGGCGCTGCGTTTATAGTTTGTGTTGAAAATGGGTCTGCTTCTAGTTCAATGGATGTTGCAAGATCTCCACGAGGATGCCTTCGTGGCCCAATTGCAATCACCTTGCCATCAACTGGGGAGTGCAAGTTTGCAGAGACATAACCACCTGCTTCTGCTAGCAATTGTCCTCGAAAAACACTTTGTCCAACTTCTACAATTGGCTTTGATGGTGCTCCAAGATGCTGTGAAAGAGGCAAAGTGAAAATCTTGCCAAAAGCCATTCGGGCAATTGGGAAGTTCTCTGTTTGCTCCTTATTTTCATGCGGATGCACACCATTTCTAAATGTGCCCACAAGTTCAGCAACGCTCATCAGTTAGTATCCTCCGCTTTTTGCGGCTGAGCTTGGGATGCCATTCGCATTAGTCCGCTTGTCACGCTAGCCACAGCTTCTGCGTGGTACTGCTCCCTGAGAGTTGCCATTTTTGCTTGGTATTCCTTTGCGAGTGCTTCAAGATCAAGAGCATGCTGGGTTGCTGCTTCATCTTGTTCTTTTCTTGCTACATCATCAAAAGGAGTTATGACTCCTGAAAGTTCTTGTAACATTTTCCAACGAGCGAGTATCACTTCGTCACCATCAAAACCGTCAGCAAATCGTTGCTGGGAAGAAGCCCACTTTGTTGGAGTTAATTCCTCTTGGGACAGAATAGAAGAGTAATTTGGGTTTGCTGTTATGTCGATACAAGTGCCAAAGATACCTTCTTCACTTGGATTGTAAGTAAAGAGTGGGCAGACCCTACAATCGACTGCAAGCGCTGCCTGTTTCATAAGATCTTCTACAGCAAATCCGTGTTGTTTTGGGCTTGGTGCATAAACGCAAACAAGCGATGGCCCTTTATATTTAAGCGCACCAATCATAGAAGATGCAAAGTGGTCTGGGTTTGAAGGAGAGCACTGGGCAATAAATGCGCTGCAGGAAGTTAACCCAAACAACGCAACGTCTTCTGTGCCATCACCAAGTACAAGAACCTTTACTGGAAGGTCGCTATCTAATATCCAAGCAAGTTCAGAAAGCGAATTGCGGTGCATCGAAGCAGCGTCCGCGACAATGATAAGTGGCGGGCAAAGTGCTCGCTCTTCCTTTGTTAAGTCCTCAAGTGAGTTCGCATCAATTTCTTCCTCAGGATGAGCCGCTTTAATTGGATTCTCTAATACAAGTTTTGCCTTACGAATCGTGTTTAAGTCCGCAAGTACACGCTGCATTTGTCCTTCAAATAAACCGACCGACATGCTACAACCAGTGTGCGTTGTGTTTACTGCAACAGGTGTAGAGAATGGGTTCCATGGAAACAACGCTGCCCAGTTACCAGTTGCGCTTCCTGAGATTGTCAAGCCACTTCGTGCTCTACCAAGACCTCCCGAAGAGTGAGTTAATCGGTTGGCTATGTGGTCTAACTCTGTTACTAATGAGGCCATCACACGAACTGTTTCACCATCAACGGTTGGTGCATCCTCATCGCATTGCATTGATGACAGAACCGTTGCCAAGTCAACTTCATCTTGACCAATATTTTCAATTGCATCTGCAATAGAATCCAAGTTGCTACTTGGAATTGCATCAACGAGCAAACTTGTAGCGCCACTTCGCAATGATTCTTTTAGCGAATCAATTTCAGTTAGCAATGCTTGCAAGTGTGGTTGCAAGGCATACTCTGCAAGACCAAGAGCTTGCCTTAGTACCAGTTTTGCCCCCGAGCCAACTTCTGACTCGTCTCCTGCTGCCATAGAGTGATGGCAATGCCTGCTTAACATAATTGCAGGAAGTTTCATGCCTTCGATTTGAGAAATGCGGTGAATTGTTTCACCACTAGTGTCGGGAAGTTCTAAAATTAAATCACGCAGGTCACGAGCGAGTTGAATACTTTCGTCTGTGCGAGCGGTTGGTTCAAGACCATGACCAGCACAAGAAGCAATAACGAGTTCAGGTGATTTGCAAGCATCAGGGTCGATACACAGAATTAAGAACTCATTAGCCACATCTTTGTCAAAAAATGTTGGAGTTTTTGCAATTGGAATAATGCCAACTGCTTGCACAACAGCATCTAGACCTTCTTGCAACGCAGAGCGGCGATCCTCAGCAACTTCGAGTTCAGCAAAGGCATGTTGCAAAAGTTCGCCAAAGGTGGGTTGCATATTTGTTTTAGCAATTGCAACCATCTTCTTGCAAAGCCCGCCTGAAATGGAGCGAAGACCAGAGGCAGCGCCACCCGCTTTTGCAATACCCGCGTCAAGAAGATCTTTAGGCGAAAGCACCAAAGCAGAAACAGAACCATCTGGACATGACATCCAAAGGCAAGAATCACCGTCGCAGTGCATCGAATCAAACACAGGAAGAACCCCAGAAGTAGAATCCAAGGTTCGCAGTGATGAAGTTAGAGGTGGCACAGAGTTTGTACTTAGGAGTGGGCTTGGAGTAAGCAACAGTTCATTACCGTCGTTATACAACGTGCCGATGTTGTCCCAGAACTGAGGCAAGTTGCCGAAATCATCTTTCCAAGCGTTGGACTCAAGCAAGGGTGACTTTGAAACCTTCTGTGTTAAATTATGCCCAGCTTCCTTCTTGCTCGCTAGAGATTGGGAAACAATGTCAGGATACGCTCTTGTAATTTCTTGCAGAGCAGAGGTTTGCTTTGGATAGGGGCTATTCTCTTGAATGAAAGAGACGCCAAGCATTTCTGGAATCTCCTCGCCCTCGCTGGCAAGCGCAGCAAGTGCCGCAATGTCTTCAACTTGAACATCCAAACATCGAACAACAGAGATCATGCATGGCAAAGAAGCAAGAGTCGCTTTTACTTCAGTAGCAAATTGTGAGTCGCCACAAAGAGTCACGCTCGTTGTGTCAAGCACAATGACTTGTTTGCAGTTTGATGCTGCCTTGCAGAGTTCGTCCACAGGGAACGGGCGCATGCAATGAACAGATAAAAGGTTAAGTTTATCAACTCCGGATGCAGTGTTATACATTGCACCTTGGCAAACATAAAGTGTTTCTGAATCAGCGACTTTTCGATGTTTACTCGAAGAGCAAATTCTTCCCGAAAGTTTTTTCCAAGCAGATTGCAACTTATCTAAAATTGCCGGGAGTTGTGAATCATAAAAAGGAGCTATAGTTGCATTAAAAGTTGCACTTGAATGTTTGTGAATCGGAGAAAGCAAGAGAGGTCTTTCAAGATTCCATCTATCTGGAACTTGTCTTCGTTGTTCACCGTAAATTAGCCGCTGTGCATCGTTAGGAGAAGTAATAAATGTATCCGCTTCACCGAGCCAAGCAGTAGAAAATTCTTTTGATGGCAATTCTGCAAGAGTTGGTTTAAAAGTATCGACCGCGACGATTGCGGGGATAAGGGCTTCTTCTGTAACTCGCCTGGCAAACATTGTGTAGTCCACTGCATCTTGAGTGGTAGATGCTAGAAATTGCATACAACCAGTATTTGATGATGCTAGGTAGGCGTCGTATGTCACATTTTGACAATGGTCACAAAGAGCAACATGAATTACGATTGGAAGATGTTGACGCACACACTCGATGAGCAAGTCCTGACATGCATGCAAATCTGTAGCCGTTAAAAATACAGTTGCTCGCTCTCCAGTTAACGAAAGACCCATTGCGCTTGCGAATGCACTTCGGGGGTTAGGAGAAAGAAGGGCGGTGTGTACTTCCTGAAGTGCAGTTTCTTCATCAGTTGTTGGAGAGAAGGTTTCTTCTGAAATCGACTCGGGAAGTGGTCCGCAAAAGGCAGTAGAACCAACATGTTTTGATTCCACTATCGCAACTGCAGTAAGTGGATCAATTGTACTGGGCTCTCCAGAGGCAATTGTTTCATCGTCTCGACGGAAAACCTTATCAAAAAGCCGATTCGTTATTGTAGTAAAGGCATTCATACTGTTACCTCCTTACGAGTGGAATGCTCAACTGTTGGCTGAACAAATTGTCCATCTTCAACCCAAGTAATTGCTCCAGTGGGGCACCGCCAAGTCGCTTTTGGGGAGGCATCGATATTGGTATCACTCCAATCAACGACTGGTAAATTATTTTGCATTGTTATTTTCCCATCCCCGTCGGCAGCGCACCGCTTGCAACCATCGCAACAAACACTGCAGACAGCGTAAGCATCATCGCCCTCAAGTGGCGCGTTGCATTGCACAATCAATTTTTGAGACATAGGCATTAAATCAAACAAATCGCGTGGGCAAGCTTCAACACAATCATTACACGCAGTGCAATTTTCAACACTTACTACCGGAAGTCGCTGTTCATTCATGTGGATAGCGTCAAAGTCACAGGCGACCATACAGTCATCTAACCCGAGGCATCCCCAACTGCAACCTTTTCCGCCACCTCCGACAAGATGAGCAGCGCGACAATTTGAATATCCCTCGTACTCTGCTATTTGTCTTGCAAGACCTAGCCCGCCGGCGCAGTGGAGGCGCGCAACAACTTTATCTTGTTCTCCAGCGGCAACTCCAAGAAATGTTGCAATTAATTCGATGTCGTCTGGGCTTCCAACTGTGCACTGGCAAGGTTCTTTGATGCCGCCTACTATTGCTTCACTAAAGGCGCGGCATCCTGGTTCGCCGCAAGCACCGCAATTTGTTCCCGGTAACATTTCTTCAACAACATCAAGGCGCGGATCTTCTTCTACTTTTAAGTACTTATGTGCAACCGCTAAGCAAACACCGAAAAACGTACCGATGCTTGACATGATGAGAAGGGCTGTAAGGGTTGTATCCAAAACAAATCCTTAAATAAAATCAGCCGCGCGCTTTTTAAGTTCATCAAGATTTGGTTCACTTGAGTCAAGCGGCGCTCCAGGGTGAATACACCTTGCAGGGCACGCTTCGGCTGCACGCACCATTTCTTCATAAGTACCAGCAGAAGCGTCTTTAATGTATGCCTGTTTATCCTCGTTGTACACGAAGACCTGTGCATTTATATCCATGCAATCGTTGCATGTTGTACAGAGAGGACTATCAATCCACGCTTCTCCTAAATCATCAGAGGTAGTTTCAATTTGCTCTTCCTCCTCAGGGTCATCATCAGATGTCTCTGCAATAGGAGCTGGAGAACCATTTGCAATAGGAGAAGCAGGGGCGTTTGGAATCGGAGCAGAGGTAATAAGCGGATTCACCATAGCACCGCCACCACCTAATAGCACTTCTGCAAGTTGTTGCATCGCAACTTGAGATGCTGTTGTGCGTATTGTTTCGATTTCTTTGGCGTGCTGGGCTTGAATAGTTTCGCGTTGAGTTGCAAATTCGGTGTCTAATACCTCTCGTTCTTCCCTTATTGCCTGTTCAACATAAGAATTATCTATACCGGCTAATTCTTGCAGGGTGTTCCAATAATCCAGTCGTTCTCTACATACGTCTGTTACAACTCTTGCTACAACTAACTTATGAATAGCACCGTCTGCATCTGCGGCCCAGAGATAGGGAAGTTTTGCTGCGGCCTCTTCAAGTGAAAGATGGAGCCACTGTTCAATTGGTAATAAATCGTTGGAATCAATTCCATCTGGGAGTTGCAAAAAGTATTTTTGCAAACTGGTTGTTAACATTGCACAGTGGGCAAAAGTAAAAGACAGTTCAAGTTTTTGGTTGTCAATTTCTCCAGTCCAAACAGGCCAATCGTGTTCTGGCTGTGGGTTATCTGCTAGGTCAAACCGGTCTGCCCAAGTCAAGCCCTGCGAAGGGTCATACCGAAGAAGTGGACAAGCTCTACCCTCAATCGCGGCATTACCTTCAAGCCAAGCACCAAGTGGATGAGTGTCTTCGCTTGCTATTGTGTGCAAAGTTGGACGAACTGAATCGATTCCGCTTTTTATTGAATCCACTAAATGGGATGGGTGTGCAATTGAGACCTGCGTTGCAAAACATTTTCGGTGTGCAACTGCTAGATATGCTAGTTCGATTCGTTCATGATCAAGCGTTGCCAGATCGTCTCCAAGTAAAAGTAATGTGATTGGTCTCGCTGAACGCAAAATTGTGGAAAGCGAAGCCATGTTTGCAAGACCGTCTTGTACAGAACCAACGGCTACAACTTTTGGCATAAGGTCAAACTCTGCATCAGAAAAACATTTTCTACAAAAATTTTCAAGAAGGTGGTCATGACGCGGGCTCTCGTAAGCGTTTGCAAGTTCCAAGCGAGCGGTACGCATTGCTCCAAAGAGTTGAGCATAACGCTGAGAGAGTTCATCAAATGTCTCAATTGCCTTGTAGCAAAGAGAATCATCAGCTTTTACTTTTGTAGAAGAGTGTGGAACAGCAATGTCATCAGCAAAAGAGGAAGTGACAACATAAAGAGGAGAATCACTGGTTGTTAGCCATGATTCAATGGTTTTAATAGTTGCTTTAATCCGTTTTGTTCTACTTGTGTCCATAGGCACGCTGCCCGATGTAGTTTTTCCTAGGACGGTTTGGAGTTTACTTGAATCAATGCCACTGGCTTCGACTGCTGGCTCGCGGCTGTTCATGCTCTTTAGTGCATCACGCATTTTGATTACGCTATCTCGAAGGTGATTTCCCCTTGTTTGCGCCTCAATAATGTGTAGTGAAACAGCGGGACCAGCCACGCTTGTACATGGAACAAGCATAGTTCCCTTTGGAATTGACTGTACTAACTCGGCGCCTTTAGTTCTGAAGTCGTGGTCAGCTTTTTCGTTGAGAGCAAGCATATCTCCAACTTTTGAACCAGCAGAACCAATAACTTTAGCGGCATCCGCGACGGTCTTCAATCCTTCTCGAACTTGTCGCTCAACACGGACAAGATTGTCCGAGAGAACTTTGGAATTCTCAATTTTCGCAATAATTTCAATAAAGAACTCAACGAGTGGTTGGACTTTCCCACAAGGGAGAAGTACTAAAGGGTAATCGGTACGAATAAGTTCAGGTCGACGAAGTGTGTGCATAACGGCTGGCAACAGGTCCGTACTCATGCTAGATGCAACTGATGGGTCTCCAGCATGAAACCTTCGAGCATCACGCAATACGTCATTCAAAGAATGTCCTTCAGGAAACTTTTCGTCAGGAGGGAAATGCAGACCTTCAAGGTCTATGAGTTGTGTTTCTTCCATTTCATGATCAATAACATCAGGAGATGACATAGGTAAATCCTTAGATTGCGAAGCGGTCGAGTTGATGATTCAGTGCGTTTATCTTGTCTTCAGGTGTTGCATGAATACCCACAGAACTATATTCATTATAGATGGGCATATTCTCATTTTGGTAAAGCAAACCAATTGGAAGCACCTCTGTCTGGTTTGCAACAGCCATTGCTTGAACCAAATCGGAAGGGTCGTGGGTACGACGATTTTTGTAGATTCGAGTTCCGGATTCGGATACCTGTAATCCATTATCGTGTTCTACAAGTTGCACCAAGTCAGGATCAGTTTGTGCTTCTGCAAAACATTCTTCAGAGAAGACAGGGCAGCGCTGAAAAATTCGTACAAAACTAAATCCCTTGTGCGCATGTGCCGCTTTCAACGTCTCGTGCATGTGCACAGGATTCCAGTCAACCGTTTGAGCAACGAACGAACAATTTGTGATAGAAAGAGTAGTTGTTGAAGGATTGAGCGGAGGTAGAGGCGCCCCTTTAGGATGTGTGTTTGTTGATTGTCCAATTTGGCTTGTAGGTGAACTTTGTTTCTTTGTGAGTGCGTAGACATTGTTGTCAAAAAGAATAGCAACCATATCCATGTTGTACCTAACAGCATGGACCCAGTGCCCAGCACCAATAGAACAGCAATCACCGTCTCCGGTTGCGACCCAGACATCTAAGTCGGGGCGACGTGATTTAATTCCACAGGCAACAGGAAACGCACGTCCGTGCAAACCGTGAAAACCGTAGGTTGACATGTAGTGTGGAAAACGGCTCGAGCAACCGATACCAGAAACACAAACGGTTTTCTCAGGGAGCAATTGCTTGTCCCTGCAAATTCTCTGAACCGTTGTAAGAATGCCGTGGTCTCCACATCCAGCACACCATCGTGGCACTGCTGCTTCGTAGTCATCAAGTGTAAAATACCTCGGCAATACATCTAGTGACCAATCTTGTTTTAATCCGAACATGTTTACTTACCTGCTCCTGCTTTTTCGTTTTTCTTTTTAGATGGTTTCGATGTTCCAAGTTTGTCTTCGATGACTTCGACAATTTGATTTGGACCAAGTGGCTGTCCAGGAACTACTGACCAAAAATCAACTTCCTGCATCAAATGTGCTCGTAACATCATCGCAAGTTGCGATGGCCTTGGATGTGCAACAGTTCCCATAGGATCGCTGTAATTGATTTCTACCGTCATCACCTTCTTGAACTTTGAGAATATATCTTCAAGACCAACTTCCATTGGTGATAAGTAACGAAGGTGAACTGAAGAGACCTTATGACCCTTGTCTCTAGCACGATCTACTGCTTCCTCAATTGCACCAAGTGTAGATCCCCATCCAACGATTAGTAAATCTCCAGATTCATCACCATGCACCTTAGGTGGCGTGAGGGTTTGTTCAAGTGCAGCAATTTTTCTACTTCGCATATCACAACCCTCTTGGTTTGCTTGAGGGTTGTATGCGACGTGGCTTTCTGGCGTGTGTGCTAGACCAGTCAGGACGTACTCACCACCTTTTTGACCCGGAATAGGTCTTGGTGAAATTCCTGTTTCTTCGTTCCAAGCATAAGCGGGGGTCCCACCGTGCCAATCACTTTGGTCAATCGGCGGAGCGAGCCACTCATCTTTTGCCTCTGGTCTCTTGTAGAGAGTTTGACCAGTAGCAAGATTAGCATCTGTTAGAACAACTACAGGAGTTCTAAAAGCTTCAGCTAGTTGCCTTGCAGTAATGATGCTATAAAAACATTCTTCGATTGTTGCAGGAGCCATCACTATTTTGGGGGCATCGCCAGTTGCACCATACATTGCATTTAATAAGTCACCTTGTTCAACCTTAGTTGGTAAGCCAGTGGAGGGTCCGCCGCGTTGAACATTAACGATAACAATCGGAATCTCAGACATTACAGCTAAACCGATGAATTCGGTTTTAAGAGCCATACCAGGGCCAGATGTAATAGTACATGCAGTCTTGCCAGCATACGATGCGCCTAACGCAAAGCCAATCGCCGCAATCTCATCTTCGGCTTGATGAACATAGCCACCTGCTTGGTCAAACACACCTGCAAGGTAATGGGATGCAGAGGTTGCAGGAGTAATTGGATACATGGAAACCATGTCCATTCCGGAAGCCATTACTCCAAGACCAACTGCTACGTTTCCATTCATAACTACTTGGTCGCCTTCAACGTCCATGCTTGGGATTGTGTAGGTGAAGGGAATATGCTTAATTGCAAATTCGACTCCTGCATCGAGTAAGGCATGGTTTGTCGAAATGACTTTTTCACCTTTCTTAGCAAAAATGTTTGTAATCTCTTGCTTTGCAAGAGCAGTATCTCGTTGATATATGTAGCAAAGAATACCAAGGACGAAGATGTTCTTTCCAAGGCGAGGATCAGTCATTAGTTCGCAACATGCCTCGTGAATTGGAAGTTCAATAACATTAAGTCCACGAGCAGAAAAATCCGCAAGGGCCGCAGTGTATGCGTCTCGGATGTTCTCATCTGGATCAGTTGCCCAAACACTCTCAAGTAGGATTGTTGTTTCAGGTCCATAAGCATCCTGAGCAAGCCGGCCATATAAAACCTGTTCATTTAAAGCAACAACAAGGTTTGCCTTATCTCCAGCGTTGGTCATTTCTTTGCTACCAACTCGAATGCGGTTCCCGCTTGCGCCCTCACGAGATCGTCCAGGTGGTTTAATTTCTGCTGGAATGATTTCAACAGTCCAAATACCGTTGCCCATCTTCGCACTAACTGTTGCAAAAAGAGTTCCTGCTTTTTGAGCGCCTTCACCAGAGTCACAAACGATTTCGACGATGTGTTCGTCGATTGTTTTCGGCTTTGGCTGCGCGGTTCCGTTTTTGGTGGTTGCCTTGCTCATTGAATCGTCTTTGCTCCGATTACATAGGCGAGCGCAGAGTTAATTTCTGGCTCAGTGAGGGTAGTTGTGAGGACAATCAAAACGTGGCGGACGGTGCCACAAACCCATTTTTCAGGGCACTTGCCTCACGCTTTCGTGAAGCGGTCAATGATACCAGATATGTCCATTATTTACCCTTAAAAAACGTCACTTTTCCACTCTGATTGTGTAAGGTATTGCGCTCATGACTATACATATATGTACCCTTATTTCGCTCTCTTTGTTACCGCATCAACACCTTGAAATTCAACTAGATCCTAAGTCCCACACATTAGTTGGAACAACGACTATTACCGATTGCGGCGAAGTTTCTGTTGACGCAGAAGGCCTTGAATTGTTACCAACAACGAATGGAAAAATACGTTGGAGAGCGGTATTCAATGATGATGTTGCAAGTGGCGAACGAGTTGGACAGATTCACAATTTTTCAGTCGATGCACATATCAGTGAAAATGGCGTATTTTTGTCGGATTGGGCTGGTTGGTACCCAACACCTGTTGATAGTAAGGGCAACCCCATTCAGCGTACGATATCGATGTCCGTTGAACCGGTAGATGAATGGACTTTTGTTGGAAGTGGGAATCCAGAAGGTCAAAAGTGGGTAACTCCACGTCCAGTTGATGGGATGGCGCTTGTTGGAAACAAGCATGTCGTCAACAATCGACGCGTCACAACTCCCCAAGGCGAGGTAACAGTTTCTGTGCATCTTGATGCAAACCATGTGGACAAGGCAGAGTATTATCTTGAAGCCGCGGACGATTATTTGCAACTCTATGTACCATTACTAGGCAAGTATCCATACGACCAATTTACGATTGTAGAAAACTTCTTTTCAAGTGGCTTTGCCTATCCTGGATTTACTGTCCTTGGACCAAGAGTCGTATCAATGGCTCCGAAATCCCTCGCTCCTGGCTACCTTGACCATGAATTGCTTCACAATTGGTGGGGCAACGGTGTTTACGTTGACTCCTCGAGAGGCAACTGGTGCGAAGCCCTAACTAGTTATTCAGCAAATTATGGAAGACGCGCTTTGGAAGATGGCTTTGATGCAGCAAGAACGTACCGACGAGGGATACTTAACAAGGTTTCACTTGACCCATCTCTAGACAATGGAGCGCTTTCTAACTTTGGCTCTGCTGACCCTGAGGATGGACCAGTTGATAGATTTGTCGGTTATGACAAAGGCGCTTTCGTTTTTATGATGCTAGAAGAAGTTCTTAACTCAGGAACGGATATCAAAGATGCAAGTAAAAGCAATATCTGGCCCGTTCTCTCAAGATTCGCAAAGGACAATATGGGGAAGGCGGCCTCTTGGAAGCAGATACAGATTGCTGCCGAACAACAGTTTCCTGATAGGCCATCTGGCTGGCTAGACCCATTCTTCAATCAATGGGTCAATGAGCATAACGTACCAATTACATCTCCAGAACTTAAGGCAATACCTCCCCAAGTCCTTGAAACCGATTCAGGAGAAAGTTGGATTTCAATTGATCCAGATTACAAGTATTACCGTTTATTCCCTAAGAACCAAATCAGCCCAACTATCGCTGGAACTTTAGCTGGCACAACCGTAAAAGTAGATTCAACTGAAGAAGTTCTTCAAGATACTGGAGCATGGCTAGCGGACGTAGAAGAGGGCAATAACCTACTTTTAATCGGTAAAACGCCAATCGAAGAGCATGCATCATTAATTGCACTAAGTGAAGACTCAATAACATTTGAGAAAAACGGGTTTTCAGTCGGTGGAGAAACGTACCAAGGAGAAGACCTTGCAGTATTGCACACGATGAATCATCCTACTAATGATGGCGAGTTCATAACCGTGTTTTATAGTGTCGGTGATGCTGGTTGGGAACGATTGCGTTTCATCTGGTACTACACCAAAGACACTACAGTTATTTGGAATGCAAACGAAACTTTACTCCGACGCGTCTTTGAACCCTCTGGGCGCCTCCTGACAAATTAAACTATCCCGCGGGTCGTTTATTTTTGCCGCGGAGGCGCGAAGGCGCGGAGATAAGATTTGGGTTCTTAGTTCCTAAACCAAAAATGTATCCCTCCGTGTCTCTGTGTCTCTGTGGCGTTTCTTTTTGCTACGGGGTCGTTTATTTTGGAATGTGGAAGAAACCACCGCCATCATCCACGAGGTGGCCATCTTTAGCGAGTGCAAGCCAGACTTCCATTGGATAATCGTGTGGGGCCATCATCGAGTCGACTTTTGCTTCTTTGCCTCCCGAGAGTGGCCCAACTCCTAGTTTTGATTCACGGTCGAGTTTTATGAACTTAACTCTTTTGCGAAAACAACGGAGCGCTTCAATTTGAGTTTCATGATCAAGTGTGGGCAGCTCTGCTGCTTCGGTTTCGGAAAGTTCAACTTGTCCACCCATTTGCAATTGGGCAACCACCGTTCGAAGTTCATCAATATCTTTATGCATAATAATTTTTGCAGCAACTGATTTATCAACGTCAGATTTCAAAAATGCCTTATGCAATTCACCCCATAGTGGCCCCGCCTCATCTGAAGCAAAAATTTTTTCTGCGATACTAACTATTGCATCTATGATGTCCTGAGGAGATTGTGCTGGTGGTTTATAACCGCCTTTTTTCTTTTTCTTATTTTTTGACATCACTGATAGCCCATGTATTATTTTCTGGATTGATATCTGGGTATACATTTTCTGGGTCAATAACGACGCTTTTTATTGGGGAAGGCAAATTAAAGGTCTGTTTGTGTTGGTTTGACCAAGCCCATATAGTTACAGGTAGTTTGAAATTATGAGTACTGCCATCTATGCAAGTGATAGTTACATCGATGGGGCAAACCCAATCTTTATTGTTCGTGAAGGTTACTGTTACTTTGCCGTTATGTTGTTTGACTTCACTAATCGCTTGGTCAAGTTGCATCGGCTCTTCAAAAAAGCCACGGAAAAACCATTGCAAATCCATGCCGGTACCGTTTTCCATAGCGCGGTAAAAATCAGCAGGGCGGGGCGATTTAAATGCCCATTGTGAAATGTACTCTCTCCACGCTTCATCAAAGCGCTCTTCTCCAACAACTTCCTCTCTCAAGAAACGCAACCCATAACCCGGTTTTCGGTAACTAAAATGTCCTCGGGATTTCAAAAGATCTGCAGGAGTGTTAACTGGTTTTAAATCATGCATAAACTTTGAAGCGATGTATTTTGAGACATCGGGCTTATGCTCCCGTTCTCCATAAAACGCTTCAAGTGAATAATGATTGACAAAGGTATTAAATCCCTCATCCATCCAAGCGTGCCTTCTCTCATCAGTGTTCACAATCATCGGGAACCAGTTATGTGCAACTTCATGGTCTGTCACGTTAAACAAACCCTCATGCGAACTGCCGCGACAAAAAACAAGCATTGGGTATTCCATACCACCCGCCTTGCCACGAGCCATTGACATCTGGGGCCAAGGGTAGGGGTACATGGTCTCACTGTAATATTTAATTGAATGTTGCAAATACTCAACGCCCTCATCCCAGATATCGCTTTCCTCTTCTGGGTATCCAACTTGGCATAACACTCGCTTTGATTCACCATCTAGCGTCTCAATTTCAACACTCGCTGCTTCCCAAATAAAACTAGGACTTGTTGCCCAAGCAAAGGTGCGAATTTGTTTGCCCTCAAATATCCAAGTTTGTTCTCCACTTGAATTTTCTTGAAGTTCGTCTGCAGAACGAATGATTACCTTCTCATCAGAACGTTTCGCTTCTTCTAATCGTTTGTTTTGCTCATCGGTCAACACTATTTTTTGATTTTGTAACGCGCCAGAGGCCAATACAACATGGTTGTCCGGTACAGTTATTTCTACATTGTAATTTCCAAAATTCGTATAAAACTCGCCTCTTCCAATGTAGGGCAGAGTATTCCAACCATACACATCGTCGTACACACATGGGGTAGGAAACCACTGAGCAAGTTCCCAAACAGGACCATCTTTGTACGCATCATCGTAGCCCATACGCATACCAGATTCCGTAGGCATGGCAAATGACCAATCAATCGAAAGTTCCAGTTGATTATTTGGTTGTAAAGGTTCATCTAATAGCACCTTGGCAATAGTGCCGTATTCTCGCAAAATGGCTTTCTGCCCATTAACAGCAAGATGAGAAATTTGGATTCCCTTATACTCACTTTCGCCAGTTGATCGACCTTCTCGAGAGCGAATGCTATCGTCACGATGCACATTTTGTTCCAACTGTATCCAAATATAGCGTAATTCATCCGGAGAATTATTGTAATAAGTTATTACTTCATTTCCATGAATGGTATTTGATTCTACATCAAGTCGAACTTGAATCGAATGATCTGCTTGCTGCTGCCAATACTTTTCTCCTGGAGCGCCACTTCCAGTTCTGACTGCATTTGGAGTAGGGAGATCCATCAGCCGAAATACATCACCACTGTGTAAAAATGATTCCTGTTTAGTGCTTCCTCTACAACCAATCCCCGTCAGGATTAGTACAAAAAGGAGGAGTCTCATCATGTTGCTACATCCAGCACATCGTACTCAACCCCGACCTCTTTGAACATCGAAATGCTTTTGTCAATTGACTCGTTCCAATGCGCGTCACCTTTAGAAATAGAACGAGTCACAACTCTTGTAATGCCTGCCTGAACAATGGAAAGGGTGCAATGGATGCATGGGCTAAACGAGGAATAGATTGTTGCATCAACAGGAGAAACTCCATTCCTTGCACATTGAATAATTGCATTCATCTCTGCGTGCACAATTAAGTCATATTTCACAGGCCGTTGCAACCGTTCGACATGATCTTCAAATTCTCGAGGTAATCCGTTAAATCCAGTTGCAATAACTTGACGCATAGGTGAAACAATAACTGCACCGACTCCGCGAGAAGGATCCTTGCTCCATGAAGCAATGCCATCAGCTAGATCTAAAAAACGTGCGTCCCATTTCTCACTCATGATTATCTCTTTGGCACAACGCCAGTAATTCTAAATTTTAAAACTTCTTCACCAGGCACATCTGTTTGAACCATTAACTCTGCATTGAATGGGCCTTGATGAGCCTGAGGCAGTTTCCCGCTCACAACAACTTTGTAGGAACCATCAATGTTTTGCTCAGCAGTTGCAGTAATTCCAGGTACTGTTGCTTGGAGTACCGCGGTGTTTAATATCTGAAATGGCTCACCATCAGTTCTATAAAGGCGTGTACTCTTCTCAAAGGAGCCACCTCTAGCAAGAGTACCTAAACTAAGAATATGTTTGTCTGTACGTATTTTTCCAAACGTTTTTCCATTAGCAAACACCGTAAATTCATGTGTAATTGGAGAACCATCTGGGGTTTTTCCTCTGCCACGAATTTTAAGTTGGCTATGAAAGGCTCCCCAAGGCATATTAGGGCTCACATTAATTCGTATTCGTCGAGGTGATTCTTCTGGAACATCTAATTCTTCACCAGAAATGTGCTGTCCGTGCTTACCCATTCCTGACATCGAAAGAATCTCAAAATCAGGGTCAACGGGGAAGAAATTAAACTCGACAGAATGTGCTTGGCCAAGTGTCATCTCGTTCAGCTTTAGGAATTTTTCCTCAATGTCTACAAATTGATTCACATACGACCGAATCCAAAATGCTTTTTCGGGGTTTCGAACTGAGTTTGAGAAGATAGTCACCTTTTTATCTTGTTTATTTGATTTCCCTTTGGGATCGAAAGTAACGGTAATCGTCCCACTCTCGCCAGGTTGAAGTACTGTTTTGTCTGCAACTGGAGTAGTGCAGCCACAACCCGCCTGTAGGCGAGTAAGTACTAGAGTTTTAGAGCCGGTATTAGTAAACGGGAATGTTGTTGTTACCGGTTGAAAATCCCAAATCGATCCAAAGTCTCGCTCTTCAACTTCTAGGGTAATATCTGCTCCACGAACCGTGGGGTCTGTAGCTGCCTTCGCAACGGTTGAAACCAATGTTGTGCCTTGAGGAGTTGTTGGAGGTGTGGAGTTTTCGGTATCATTTTCACAACTAAAAAGTACCATCGAAAGAAGGGACATTAGTAAACAAAGTAATTTCATACTGCTCATTGTACCATACGGTTCTTCTTCAAATTGAACACTATGACAGACCTTGAACGCGAAAAAATTCTCCCACTCATTATTGAGTTATCTAAAACGCTTCATACCCTTGGTA
>CAZQGB010000025.1:0-16465 GCA_964592615.1 uncultured Isosphaeraceae bacterium
GGTGTTCTTGAACGGTGTCACCAACCTTGACACGCCATTTGATTAGTTCCGCTTCATGCACACCTTCCCCTAAGTCAGGAAGGATGAAGTGTGATTTGTCTGATGGTTGTTTTGTAGCCATAATATGCACTGGTTCTCTGTAAGAAACGCCACGGAGACACAGAGACACGGAGGGGTATTATAGTATTATTCTTGTGAGACCATCTTTAAGTATTGGCACATTGAAATTCAATAAAAGTCCAATTTTCAGCCCAGAGGAGTGCAAATAGCTGAGAAGTTGAGCACGATGAACCCTAAGTACATGTTCCACAGCCTTGATTTCCAAGCAGACAAGGTCGTTGACAACAATATCCAACCGATGCCCAATCCCAAGTTCAACTCCGCGATATGTCACGGGGCATTGAACCTGCCGATTCGGAACAAGCCCGATGTGGCGAAGTTCAATTACCAATGCTCTTTCGTAGATCGACTCTAACAGCCCGGGACCAAGAGCTCGGTGTACGGTAATTGCCGCACCGATTATTTTATTGGTCAAAGCACCACAAACAAGTTTGTTATCTTCCATACAACGAATTGTCTCAGCATTTTTAGTGGTTCAAAGATAAACTGCCCTTTTTCACCCAAATAATTTTTTTAAATCTCCGTGCCTCCATGGCGAAAAAAGTATTGGAAGAAATGCCACAGAGACTCAGAGACACGGAGGAATACATTTTGGTTTTAGGAACTGATAACCCAAAACATTATCTCTGTGTCTCCGTGCCTCCGTGGCAAAAAATATTGGAAGAGACGCCGCAGAGCCGCGGAGGAATACATTTTGGTTTAGGAACTGAGCACCCAAATCTTATCTCTGCGCCTCAGCGCCTCAGCGGCAAAAAAAGTATTGGAAGAGTCGCCGCAGAGCCACGGAGGAATACGTTTTGGTTTAAGAACCGAGCACCCAAATCTTATCTCTGTGTCTCAGTGTCTCCGTGGCAAAAAAAGAATCTCAACGGGCTTGTTAGTACGCAAGCGTCTCATTAATTGCCTTTCCTATACGCTGAGCATCTGGAAGGTAATCAAGTTCAAGTTTGTAATAAGGCATTATGGTATCGAAACCACACACACGTTGAACCGGTGCTTCAAGTTGAAGGAAACAATGTTCCATTACACCCGCAGCAATTTCAGCACCAAGTCCACAGGTCTTCGGTGCTTCGTGCACAACAACACATCTTCCAGTTTTGTTGACGGACGCTGCAATAGTATCCATATCAATTGGAGAAATCGTTCTTAAGTCAATTAGTTCGATAGATTGACCCGACTCTTCAATCGCATTCATACACTGAACAACAGTCGCTCCCCATGAAACCATCGTGAGTTCCTCGCCTTCACAAACTGTTTTTGCTTCACCAATTGGAATCGTATACTCGTCTTCAGGAACCTCTTCACGAAAGGCGCGGTAAATTCGTTTTGGCTCAAAGAAAATTACGGGGTTTGGGTCGCGAATTGCACTAATCAACAAACCCTTTGCATCGTATGGCGAAGAAGGCATGACAATTTTTAACCCAGGCGTGTGGGTGTAAATTGATTCAGGGCTATCGCTGTGTAATTCAGGAGCATGAATACCACCACCAACCGGAACACGTAGAGTCAGCGGGCATGTAATTCCACCCCGTGTTCGACTGTTAAAACGCGCGGCTTGATTTGTAAGTTGGTCGAACGCTGGACCCATGAAACCTTCAAATTGGATTTCTGGAATCGGTCGAAGCCCACCCATTGCTAGACCAATAGCTGTGCCCATGATTCCAGATTCAGCAAGCGGGGCATCAACAACACGGTCGCCACCGAACCGTTGAAACAATCCTTCGGTTGCTCTAAAAACCCCACCATTAAGACCAATGTCTTCACCAAGAAGTAGAACACGTTCGTCTTTTTCCATCTCTTGAATGAGAGCAAGTGTAACTGCCTGTACAAGTGTAAGGTTTGCCATTATTGAACAGCTCCCTCTTGCGATTTCGCAGGAACTTGTGACGGGTCTTGACCGAGCGAACTTGTGCGGAGAGTTTGTCGTTGTTTTTGTAGTTCGGGAGTTATTCCTTCATACATGGAATCAAAAATATCATTTGTGGTTGGTGCATCAATTTCTTCAGCGATCTTAACAACGCCCGCCACGGTTGTTTCTGCAAATGCAACTTGTTCGTCTTCTTGTTCTTGCGACCAAAGGTCTCGTTTTTCAAGATAATTCCTTAGGCGAATAACAGGGTCTCGTTTTTCCCACATTGCAAGTTCGTCAGCATCTCTATACCGTCTTGCATCATCAGCAGTTGTGTGATCGCCTAAACGATATGTGATTGCCTCAATAAATGTTGGTCTGTTGTTCTCTCGTGCGTTTTCGACAGCGTCTTTTACAACCCGAACCATGGCGAACAAATCGTTGCCATCAACCTGAACACAATCCATGCCATACGCCAAACCCCGTTGAGCTACGGTCGGTGCAGAACACTCAACTTTTGTTGGAGTTGAAATAGCCCACCCATTATTTTGGCAAACAAAAACGACTGGTAAATTTAAGTTAGCTGCAAAGTTCGCGGCTTCATGAAAATCACCCTCACTTGTTGCACCATCGCCAAAGAAAGTACATGCGACGCCACCATCTTTTTTGTATTTGCTTGACCAACCAAGACCGGTTGCATGGAGCATTTGTGAACCGATTGCAATTGCAAGCGGGGTTACATTGCATTCGTCGATGTGATTACCACGCTCGTCTCCCATCCAATGCAACAATATTTTTTCCATCGGTAATCCACGCCAAAACAAACCGGCGTTTTCACGATAGCATGTAACCATCCAGTCTTTTTTTTGTAGAACATAAGCCGCACCAAGAGAAGGAACCTCTTGACCACGGTTTTCGGGGTAAGTCCCCATTCGACCAGACCGCTGCAACTTAAAAGCAATTTCATCAAACCTTCGACACACAAGAATGTGTTTGTACATCGCAACTACATCTTCATCCGGAATCAAACCACCCCCAAGTTCTTCGTCGAAATTCCCGAACTCATCAAGAATCGACACATGTTGAATTTTTGTTTCAAATACGGTTTTAACCGGCATGAACCTCAGTCTCCCGACTACCAGCAATTCTTTGCTCGGCAATCTCTACTGCTGCGGCATAGGTCGAAGAAGAGTGTTCACTTCGTTCGAGAATCTGTACAGTTGTGTCGAAAATTTCATCATTCTTAGTTTGTAAAACGTCATCACTCATTCCAAGGTGCATTCCAGCGAGATGTATTAAACCACCAGCGTTTACGACAAAATCGGTGCCATACACTATTCCGGCAGTCTTCAATGCAACAGCATCTTCAACCGGATCGTCAAGGATATTGTTCGCAGCCCCACAAAGAATTGGACAACGAAGATGATTGACCATGTTTCCATCAATAACACCGCCAAGGGCACATGGTGCAAGGATGTCGCACTCAACCTTTAAGATATCGTCATCGTGAACAACTTTGCAACCATACGCATCAACAACAAAATCAACATTCTTTTTGTTAATGTCCGCTACGACAATCGTAGCACCGGCCTCTGAGAGCAATTTACATAAACTTTGACCAACATGGCCAACGCCTTGGATTGCTACAGTTTTACCAGCAAAATCTTCTCCACGGCCCGCGTGTAATAAACACGCTCGCATTCCATGAAAAACTCCAAGTGCAGTCCACGGCGAAGGGTCACCACCAAGACAAACAGTTTCTCCGCCCATCACATGCTTCGTTTCGAGTGCCATCCAATCAATAAATTGTGTGTCAACACCAACATCCTCTGCTGCAATATATGCACCGTTAAATGTATCAACAAAACGACCCATCGCTCGTGCTTCTGCCTCAGTACGTTCTTTGTCACGGTGTGGCATCATGATGACACTTTTCGCGCCACCCATTGGAAGACCAGAGATGGCCGCTTTGTATGTCATTCCTTTTGACAAACGCAACACGTCATATACAGCATCGGCTTCACTCTCGTAGTACCAACGTCTGGTTCCACCAAGTGCGTTACCAAGAGCGGTTGAATGAATTGCAACGATTGCATTCAACCCAGTTTCTGGGTCTTGGTGGAAACATAATCGCTCGTGTCCTCGCGATGAAATCTGGTCAAAAATGGAATCTTTCTCGTGCATAATATGTATATCGTAAATGAATTAGTGTGTTGCAGTTTCCTGTGGCTGTAAGAAAAGAGAGCCACCGCCAAATTGTTTGATAGCTTCTTGGTCACATACTTTTCCAGAGCCAAGAGCTTCAAGATCCGGCGTACTCTCAGGAATGTAGTAATCAGCATTTGGAAGTGTTTCACCAAACTCCCACGCCTTTTCAGCCGCTTTAAGCATGGTTTGGTCTGGGTTTTGTCGAAGTGCTCGAAGCCAGCCATTTATTTTATATACCCCGTAGGACATGATGTAATCCACCATTGCTCGGTCGTGAGCAAGTTGTTTTTCATCAACTCCGTTTCGGATTTGCATATCTAACTTAGAGAGTGAGCATAGCATTGCATGAATCCAAATCGAAACCCAACTTAGACGGTACTGCGTTGTCTGGTTTGTAATTAATTCTTCTTCTTTTTCTTTGAACATTAATTTTATTTGGTGTGAAAACTCTCGGATGAGATTTGTAACAGTTGTTCCGTGTGCATGAAGCGAAGGATCAAGACGCGTGATTTTTGGCGCTGACCTTCGAATGCCTAAAAACAATTCCATTGCAATTTTCATTGCGGCTCCAATGTTTTTCATCGGGGAGGCTTTAACACCAAGCATAAACTCGCCAAGTTGTTTTGAACCATACGCAAAAATAAAACTGTGCATTACTTCGTTAGCACCCTCAACAATTGGGTTGATTCGGGAATCTCTCCAGAGCCGTTCAAGCTCGTTTTCTGTCATGTACCCCTCGCCCCCCATGATTTGCATCGCTTCGTTTGTACAACGGAATCCATATTCTGAACAAAAGACTTTGCAGACAGCTGTCTCTAGCATGATGTCTTCGTCCTTGCGGTCAACCATGCCGGTTGTGACGTAAAGCATTGCGTCCATCGCCCAAACAAAAGCACCCATACGTGCGAGACGTTCTTTTGTAAGTTCAAACTCGCCAATTGGGCGGTCGAATTGATATCGATATTGCGCCCACTTGATTGCTTGTTCGTATGCCGAAGCGCCAGCACCAACCATACCTGCCGCAAGAGTACAACGACCCCAGTTCAAGCACGTTAGTGCTAACACAATTCCTTTGCCCTCTTTGTGAAGTAAGTTTTCTCTGGGAACCCTTACATCTGTGAAGCGAACCCGACCCTGCCAAGTTCCACGAATGCCGCATTTTGCACGGTTTTTACTGAATATTTCCACGCCATCCATCTCTGGAGTAACAATGAGGGCATTAAATTTGTTTTTGGTTTTCCCAGTTTTTGGGTCCGTCATTTTATATTTAGCCATCACGGTGAACATGCAAGATTGGGCAGCAGATGTCGCCCACTTTTTTTCACCATTGATGATATAAAAATTTCCACACTCAGAAAGTTCACACGTTGTGTCTTGACCCTGTGCGTCACAACCAACGTTTGGTTCAGATAAACAAAACGCGCTTAGCGATTCATTCGAAATTTTTGGAAGCCAGTGCTTCTTTTGTTCTTCGGTTCCAAAAAGTGTAATAGCGTTGCAACCAATTGATAAGTGAGCGGATGCCATAACTGCAGACGAACCACACGAGCGACCAATTCGTTCAAGAACGCGGTTGTAACTTGTTACTCCAAACCCTTGGCCACCATACTCTTTTGGGACAATCATTCCAAGCACACCAATTTCAAAAAAGCGCTTGATAACCCATTCTGGAATTTCTTGGTTTTGGTCAATTTCTACAGCGGGGTGTTCGGTTCGGAAATAGGTGTCAAGTTCTTCAAGCAATGTATCGCAACGTTGACGTTCTTCTGCAGACTCTTCTGGAAAAGGAAAAACCATATCTTCGCGAAGGTTGCCCCAAAAGATATTTTTAATGAATCCCATTGTTTCTGGATCGGGACCAAGCATTTCTTGAGCGTTCTCAATTTGCTTTAAGTCTTTTTTGGAGACATTTTTTAGTTGGCTTGCTAGGTCTGGCTTACTCATGGTGAAAATTATCCTTTAGACAAAAAAGCTTCGAGTTTTTCTCGAGCAGGAGGTGTGTTTCGAAGTCTCACTAATTCACATTGTTCGATTGCAACCGCGGCGGCCCATCCTTCGCGAATACCTGTTTCAACAGCTTGGAAAACTCCTTGGGCTGCTTCAGTTAATTCAGTTTCATTTTTCGCCGTTTCAAGGGCAACAGAATATTTATCATACTCACTTGGACAGATTGCTTTTGGTGCGGGCTGCGTCGAATCGTGGTTTGCTATCCATACTTCTGCAATCTCTTGCAAGTCATCGGGCGTTTCAACAAGCACATCAACGAGACCTTCTGGAAGATCAGAAACCATGAATGGCTTTCCAGTTGCTGTCGCTTTCATTGCGGTTGTAGGGTCTATTCGTGCGGGCAACATTTGCGAACCGCCCCATCCGGGACAGATTCCTAGGCCAGCTTCTGGAAGACCGATTGGATAAGGTTTTCCACGACTCGTAGTTTTTGCAGCAATTACACCATCACAATGCATAGCAACTTCTAAACCACCACCGAGAGTTGCGCCGTTGAGACATGCAACAGTAGGAAATGGAAGTGCAGAGATGCGTCCAAAGACAGTTGTTCCAAACGCGAGGTACGCGTGAAGGGCCGGGTCATCTAGCGAGTCGATTTCCGCGAGATCTGCACCAGCGATGAATACTCGTTCACAATCACTTCGCAACACGAGTCCGTTGATGTCATCTCTCTGTTCAATAGAATCTAGTGCAGTGTTGAGTCGTTGGATGAGCGAGCGATCAAGAACTACAACTGGTCGCTCTCCACCATCGAGCCATAATGTTGCAATTCCTGTATCGTTGACCTCAAATCGCAAGGTGTTTTGTTGGGTAGAAGTGGGCATAAAATCTCTCAAAAAACCCCCGTTTTTCGGATAAAACGGCGAATATGCCGCGCCCCACATTGTACTCGATTCCCGACCCAAAATGGGGTTTCGTACTTGGGCAGACCCCGCACTTGAACCTAATAGAGCTGTTTTAAGCGAGAAATGGCCTCTTCGCCAGCAATAATTTTCGCAGAGAGGTCTGCACCTTTTTGTAACAGATCATCATCGAGAGATCCATCGAGTTCGTTGAGCCATTGCTTTGTCGTTGCAAGCGCTTCTTTTCCACCCTTTGCAAGATTTGCTGCAAAATCATCGACTGCCTGAACTAAATCGCATTCATCGCAAAGGTGTGTTGCAAGACCAGCATCAAACCCTTGCTGCCCCGTAATTGTTCCACCCGCGAGTAACATCGCCCGAGCTTTTCCCGGACCAATTTTTTTAATTAACCATGGCGAAACCACTGCTGGGCAAATACCAAGATCAACTTCTGGATACCCCACCTTTGCTTGCGCATGGGTAAACGCGAAATCACAAACAGTCATGAGCCCGCACCCACCTCCGATTGCTGCGCCCTGTACGCGTGCAATTGTCGGAACAGAAATTCTCCGTATGCGCTGCGAAACTTTTCCAAGTCCGCGAAGCATTTCGCCCATTGCTGGTGGATTATTAATAACTCCCTTAAGATCCATCCCAGCACAAAAAGATCGACCCTCACCGGCAAGAATCATTACCCGCATTTCTGTGTTTTTTTCAACTTCGTCAAGTCCAGAGTGGATAGCATC
Organism: uncultured Isosphaeraceae bacterium; assembly: GCA_964592615.1. Classification (GTDB taxonomy): domain Bacteria; phylum Planctomycetota; class Phycisphaerae; order Phycisphaerales; family SM1A02. The sequence goes on from CAZQGB010000025.1 coordinate 7,773, forward strand.
AATCATTTCACCAGACAAAGCGTTACGTTTGTCTGGGCGATTAAGGGTAAAGGTGACAATATTATTTTGCTCGGTAAGTTGAATCATGTGCGTAGAGTAGGGTCTATGTGGGATTCATGCGAATCAGTGTTGCGAGGGCTTCACCTGGGCACGGTTGGCTCATGAGTGATTCGCCAACAAGCACAATATTCACACCGTGCATTCGCAATTTATCAAGATCTTCTGGTTTTGATATCCCAGACTCGCTCACAACAATGTTTGTGTCATCAACCACATCAATCATCCGAATAGTGTGGTTGATATCCGTGTTCATCGTCTCAAGATTCCGATTGTTGATGCCTAACAAGCAATATCCCGCATGAGGAAAACCAACATGTTGTTGGATTTTCAGTAAATTTCCCATGTCATGCACCTCAACAAGCGAAGTCATCCCCAATTTTTGGGCTAGGATTTTAAGATCAACCAATTGACCCTCAGGTAGCACCTCCGAGATAAGCAACACAGCGTCTGCACCAGCTGCCCGTGCTTCCCAAATTTGATATTCGTCAATAATAAAATCCTTCCGAAGCACTGGTAAGCGGACTGAAGAACGAATTTTCTCAATGAATTCAAGGTTTCCACCAAAAAAATGCGTATCTGTCAGGCAGGATATGGCGGCGGCACCCGCCTTCTCATACGCTAGAGCAATGGCAACAGGATCGAAATCCTCTCGAATCACACCAGCAGAAGGGCTCATCCGTTTGACCTCTGCAATCACGCTTGTGCTTCCGCGGGTATGCCCATTTACAACGGCACCAAAAAAGTTCCTTGGACGCTCCATGGACTCCGCTTCTGCACGAACATCTTCAAGTGAACGCACCTTTTTACAACTTGCAACCTCTTCGCGTTTGTATTCGATTATGTTTTGCAGTGTGATTTTCATATTTGCTTCAGTTGCCAAGGGTAACGATGAAACCGTTATTGCGGAAGGGAGTCCCTTCAATTTATTCACTCTTGTTCTAGTGGCATTTTCAATTTATATCGGCATTTGGTTCCTCAAATCTCGCCGTAGCTCTCTCCCAATACGAGGATATCTTGATCCTGCAATAACACCTGTCATGGCAATATTGCTGTGCGGGGCGATGTTCCTTCTGGGTGGATTTGGAGCCTTGTTGGGAAGTAAATTCGCTCCACAAGACCCAATTCCAAACAGCGCATGGATGTACACATTTGCAATGATTGCCCAAATACCAGTCGTTATCGCATACGCATTTCTTCGAAAACGTTGTGGTTCTCGTCATGTTGGAACAGTTGCAATAACCGCTTTTGTTGTTTTTGTTCCCATGGCACTCGCTACCGCTAGTGTGTTGCATGGAATACTAACTCTGGCTGGCCTTGAATCTCCAACAGTTTTAGGTCACGATACGCTCATTGAATTGGCTACAGGTCCATGGACCGCATCGAAGTGGGTTATTGTTGTCTGTGTGACAATTGGGGCTGGAGTTTTTGAAGAAGTACTCTATCGAGGACTCATTTTGCCTACTTTTGTCACCGTAATCGGAAGTAAAACAGCGTGGTATGCAATAATCGTCACGAGTCTCTTTTTTGCTGTTATGCACGCTGGTGCAGCACCATTTTCAGCAATAGTTGGACTTTTTGTTCTTTCGATTGGCTTGTGTTGGGCAAGAGTCAAAAGTGGTGGGGTAATCGCTCCCATATTAATTCATATTGTTTTTAACACAATGAATATCGCATTTGTTTACAGTACCACCCTATGAGCACACGAGAAGTTATTTTGACAGGCGATACGCCAACCGGGCAACTCCACCTTGGGCACTACGTTGGGTCGGTTCGTCGACGATTAGAGTTACAAGAGACGCACGATTGTTATTTTTTATTAGCGAACATGCACGCGTATACAACGCGGTCTGATCACCCAGGCGAAATACATTCCGACACCCTAGAAATTGTTCGTGACTATTTAGCGATGGGAATAGATCCCCAAAAGTCTGCAATCACACTTCAATCGGAAACGCCAGCTATTGCAGAACTTACTTTTTTGTTTGCAATGTTGCTACCGTTTAATAGGGTGATGCGGAATCCAACCCTGAAAGACGAGATAAAAATAAAAGGGCTGGGCGAGAACTATTGTTTTGGTTTTCCGTTATATGCGGTTGGGCAAACTGCAGATATTCTCGCGTTTCGTGCGCACTCGGTTCCTGTTGGTGAAGATCAAATTCCACACATTGAATTGACGCGTGAAGTTGCGCGACGTTTTAACAAGTTGTATTGTGGCATTGATGAAAACGTTGAAGATGACGATCCAGTAATGGAGGAAAATGGCGTATTCCCAATCCCACGCGCTGATGTTGGCAAAGTCGGAAAACTAATTGGCACCGATGGCATAAATAAAATGAGCAAGTCGTTGAATAACGCAATTTTGATTACCGACACACCAAAGAAGGTAAAAAAGAAACTTGGTCAGTTATATACAGGTAGACAGTCGATGACTGATCCTGGAGATCCAGAGAGCTCGTTGATGCAATATGTTGACACGTTTATTACTGATACAGAACGTGCCGCTGAATTAAAAGATAAATATGTTCGCGGCGATAATATCGGTGACGGACACATTAAAGTTGAAATTGCAGCAGCGATTAGCGAGTTGTTAGAACCGATGCAAGATAGACGTGCCCAATACGAGGGCGACGATGATACGGTTATTGATATTATTCGTGACGGCACAAAGCGTGCGAATGTAAAAACCGAAGAAACTTTAGCGATGGCTAAAGAAGCGAGTGGTTTAGGGTTCTTTACAAGGGAAATTTCTTTTTGAAAGCGAAAGCCATGAAAACAGTCTTACTATTTATATTTTGTGTTTTGGTTTCTTGTCAAAATCCTGCTGGAAATCCAAAGTTAGCATCTGCTCCCTATCCAATGGATTTGCATGTTACAGAATCAGTCCCAATTCAAGTTATACGTGATGGCGAGTACATAGAAATTATAAACAGCACCGCCACTGATTACACAAACACAACCTTGTGGGTGAACCAACGCTTTTCAAGTCCACTTTCTCCAATTCCAGCTGGATCAACTTTGCGTTTTAGTTTACTCTCACTTCGCGATGCATATGGCGAACAGTTTAATGCTGGTGGAATTTGGCGCACAGATGAACCAACACCACTTGTCATCGCTGAACTTCAACTAGGAAGTGAAACACCACTTGTTGGTTTGGTTGTTATTGGCGAGGAGTAAAAACGGTGTCCGTTAATATGGAACCCTCGGAAGCGAGTGGGCAATCGTTTGAAGATATAACTTCGTTTGCGAAGGGTCTTGTTATAGACCCAAGAATTCCTGAAATATGCCCAGGTTTTGATGCTCCTTTTTATCAAGCTGGGCTGGCAGGATATAGTGATGGAGCCATGCGACTAATTGCCAGGCAACACGGTTGCCCGTTTTGTGTAACTGAAGCGCTTCTGGACAGGACACTCATAAGTGGCGGGAAGGGGCGTCGCAAGGAAGATCCTGACACATTAGCCGAAGAGGTAGTTAGTGGTGATCTTGAAGGAAACATGTCGGCAGGTTTTGATGACCACCCAATTGCGGGTCAAGTGATAGGAACAAGTCCAAGTGAAATGGCGCAAGGTGCGGTGATACTTTCGGAGATGGGGTATGACACGATAGATGTTAATCTCGCGTGTCCGGTGAAAAAAGTTCGGAGACGAAATCGTGGAGGTCACTTTTTAACCTCGCCAAAAGAAGCGTGTGAAATACTTTCGGCGGTTCGTGATTCAGTTCCAAACAAAATTCCAACAACTGTAAAGATGCGTCGTGGTTGGGATGATTCGAAAGAATCTGAAGATAATTTTTACACAATTTTTGATCATGCGTACGAAGTCGGATTTGCTTGGACTACAGTGCATCCCCGAACTGTCGAACAAAGATATCGTGGTCCATCAAACTGGGAGTTTTTAAAACAGTTAGTAGTATCAAGACCCGATTGTTTGATTTTTGGAAGCGGAGACATTTGGTGTGCAGCAGATATTTTTCGAATGATAAAAAATACTGGTGTGAGCGGCGTTTCGGTTGCCCGTGGTTGTATTGGGAATCCGTGGGTTTTTACTCAGGCCAGAGCTCTGATGGATGGAAACGAGCCAAAAAACCCAACGCTCTCAGAACAACGGTCTACACTGCTCGCTCATATTGAATTGTGCGTTCGGTTGCATGGCGAAAAGAAAGCGGCGCGTTTGATGCGAAAATTTGGAATACAGTTTTCAAAGTTTCATTCGAATCCAGACGAAGTGAAAAAACAATTTATTCAGGCGGAATCAATGCAAGATTGGAAGGGCGTAATCGAAAAGTATTATCTATTAGAGTCGTAGGAAGCTTTTTGTTCATCGGTTAAAAGGTTGAACAATGTTTTCATTGCTCCCTTGTTGACCTCGCTAATTTCTGCGGTGTGTCGTAATAATGTAGCGCGACTACCTTGGTCATTAAGGTTTGCGCTTCCGCGACACACGCTTGACCAGGGATCAATTCCCAGTGTCTTTCTTGCGTGAAGAACGAGAGAAATGGTTGCATTTTTTTGTTTTTTGTGCACCTGATTCCAAACATTAAAACAGTTGTTAGCAGATGAGATGATTTCGTCATCCTTAACGTTCTCAAGAATCCAATCATGAAGTTTTCGAACATTCGTCCCTTGGTCGAGACTTGGATACAACTCTTGTTCAACAAGTGGGGTCATATACGGTTTAATAATGGTGTGGTACTCACACCAACGAGACACAATCCTTTTTTCAATTGCAATACACCGTTGCGGGTCTCGTCCGAAACGTTGTTCGTATGATCCAGCGAATCGGTCGGCTTGGTCAGCAGCGCTACTTTTTATTAGAAATTGGTCAATCGCAAAAATCAATTCATCTGGAGATTGTTGAAGAGAGGGAACATCAACCCAAACAACTCCGTTCCAAGGATTGTTTGTGTTTCGTTCTTTGAGCAAGACAGTTCTCCGAAGGTTTGCAATACTTTTTGTCCAACCTGTTTCAGAATGCATGACTGAAAGTGAGTCAAGCAGTTCTTCGAACTTCGAAATTTCATTTTTTAATTGAGATTGCTTTTGTGCGAGCTGATTTTCTGGCGATTTTGGAACGGGTTGGTCTTCTGGGTGGCTTTTGCGTGATTGTTCCAGATATTCGTTAAAAACCGCTCTTGCTACAAACTCATTCTCTCCATGAAGCGACGGACCCATCGCTTGGACGAATGTTGACTGGGTGCACAGGGGCTGCATTCCCACAATTGCCGCAATTACCACACTAAACATCCACACATCATACATCTCCTCTGTGGTCACCTCTGTGGTCACCTCTGTGTCTACCTCTGAGGTCACCTCTGTGTCTACCTCTGAGGTAAAAAAAGTGCGGTTTTAGGGCCGTGGGTGGTGTTTTGCGATGACGGCTTTCAGTTGAGAGCGATCGATATGGGTATAGATTTGGGTAGTTCCAATATCGCTGTGACCAAGTAATTCTTGGACAACCCGAAGGTCAGCACCGCCAGAGAGCATGTGTGTCGCAAAACTGTGGCGAAGCATGTGCGGGTGGACATCCCCAAGATCTGCTTGTTTTGCCAAACGTCTCACAATTTGCCAAATAGCTACCCTCTCAAGAGGTCGCCCCGTATTTGAGAGCAATAATTTGCCATCATCTCGACCATCATCGAACCGCATTAAGTTTGGACGGAGTTCTTCGACGTATTGCACTACAGCATTCACAGCCGGCTCGCCGATTGGCACAAGGCGTTGCTTATCACCCTTCCCGGTAACCAACACTACAGAAAGAGCTTCCTTTAAATCGTTTGGTGAAATACCAGCCACTTCACTCGCCCTCATTCCACCGGCGTACATCAACTCAACAAGAGCTCGGTCCCTTTGCCACAACCTTCCCGATTTTGGGTTTGCTGCTTCAATCAAAGTTTTCATTTTTTTAGGAGATAAAACATCTGGAAGACGTTTCCACCGAGTTGGTGTTTCAAGTAATCGAGCAGGATCATTTTCAATCCGATGTGATGCTTGTAAAAAACGAAACAACATTCGAATTGTTGAAAGGTGCCTTGCAACACTTGATGCTTGCAAACCTCGCTCACGATGTAAACTTCGAATATGAGCCGCCAATTGTGCGGGTGTTACATCGTTCGCGCAGTTCACTCCATCTGCTAAAAGATCACCACGTAATTGCTCAAGGTCTAGTCGATAAGCATCGATGGTTGCCGCAGACAACCCTGCTTCAACGCGAAGGTACCCAAAGAAATCACGTACCTGTTGGTCGTAGTTCGACAGCGTGTCCATTGATAGTCATATCTAGAGGTGCGGCGCTTGCGAGATCAGAAAGTTCTTGGTACACAGAACACGAACTGTATGTTCCAAAACAAACACTGCATGCTTGATCTAGTCGACCAAGAGTGAATCTACCTGAACACGCAGGGTTGCCGTCTTCGATAAATGGGCAACAATTCAAAGATGTGTTTTGGATTCGTGAAGAACTCATCGCGTGTCGCTTACTATCGGCACGAGATGTACTCTTTGTGCAACAGTCGCTTTATTGTGCCCTCGACCAAGTTTCAAAGGTCAAATCGTACGCGTTGTGCTCGTCTCTTGGTCTAAATTTAGAATCAGAAAGAACCCACTCCGTTTCCTCAAAACGCGGGAAGTGAGCATCGCCCTCAACGGTTGTATGAATGCGAGTAATGTGAAGGCGGTTTACCTTATCAATTACACTTTTGTATATTTCACCTCCGCCAATTACAAAAATAGTTCCGTTCGTGTCAACATTTTGAATGTCTTCAAGTGAGTGAATAACCGTTGCACCTTCTGCAACAAAATCTTCTTGTCGTGTAACAACAACATTAACTCTATTCGGCAACGCTCGCCCAATTGAGTCCCATGTTCTTCGACCCATCACAACCGTGTTTCCGGAAGTTATCTTTTTAAAATGAGAAAGATCTGCCGGTAAGTGCCACGGCATACTTCCGTTTACCCCAATCACAAAGTTGTCTGTAATGGCGACGATTATTTCCATATTGCTAAACAGCCACTGGCGCTGAAATGTGTGGGTGGGGGTTGTATCCAACAACCTTAATATCTTCATAAGTAAAATCAAATAATGAAGTAACAGAAGGATTAAGTTCTATCGTTGGCAGTGCACGAGTTGTACGTGAAAGTTGTTCGCGTGTTTGCTCGATGTGATTGTCATACAAATGCGCATCACCAAAGGTGTGGACAAAATCTCCAAGTTCAAGGTTTGTGACCTGCGCAATCATCATTGTTAGGAGTGCGTATGAAGCAATGTTGTATGGCACGCCTAGAAAGATGTCGGCACTGCGTTGGTACAACTGGCAAGACAACCTGTTGTTCGAAACATAAAACTGAAACATCGAGTGACACGGAGGTAAAGCCATTTGGTCTATTTCACCAACATTCCAAGCACTCACAATGTGTCGTCTTGAGTTTGGATTATTTTTAATTCCATCTACGAGATTTGAAATTTGATCAATCGTGTTTCCGCCGGCCGCCTTCCACGAGCGCCACTGGGCACCGTAGACTGGTCCTAATTCACCATTTTCATCTGCCCACTCGTCCCAGATAGAAACCCCGTGTTTATGAAGATAAGAAATATTTGTTTCGCCCCTCAAAAACCAGAGAAGTTCATGAAAAATAGATCGAGTGTGGACTTTTTTTGTAGTTAAAAGCGGAAACCCATTGTTTAAATCAAACCGCATTTGCCACCCAAAGGTGCTCCGTGTACCTGTTCCGGTTCGGTCGGGTTTCGGTTCTCCGTTCTCAAGGACGTGTTCAAGTAATTCTAAATATTGTTTCATGGCCTGCAGTTGTCGAAGATACCATACCAACAGCACTAATATGGACAACAAACCACCACTACTTGATATTCGTGACGTAGAAGTCACATTTTCGAAGGGCAAAAAACAACTTACGGCGGTTGATGGGGTAAATATTCAGTTGAATAGTGGGACGACACTTGGAATTGTTGGAGAAAGCGGGTCGGGAAAATCAACCCTAGCTCGAGCCGTGATGCAACTTGTTCCAACTACTTCTGGCTCCATTTTTTTTGAAGGAAACGAACTATCCAGGTTGTCAAAAAAAGAGTTGCGTCGGGTTCGTCGTCAAATGCAAATGGTTTTTCAAGACCCAGGCGGCTCACTAAATGAATATATGCGAGTTGGGCAAATTGTTTCAGAGCCACTCCTTGTCCACGGAGTTACAAAAGGTGCTGGTCTTAAACAAAAAGCAATATGTCTTCTTGAGCAAGTTGGACTACATCCCGATGACGCCGACAGATTTCCACATGAATTTTCTGGCGGTCAAAAACAACGTATTGCAATAGCAAGGGCGATTGCTCTTCAACCAAAATTTCTTGTGTGCGATGAACCCACATCAGCACTTGATGTTAGCGTTCAAGCAAAAGTTTTAAATTTACTTTCCGACCTTCGCGATTCACTTGAACTGACAATATTGTTTATCTCACACGACCTTGCGGTTGTTCATCATTTTTGTGATGAAGTTGCGGTGATGTCAAACGGTAGAATTATTGAACACGGCAAGGTGGATCAAGTGGTTCACTCACCAGCGAAAAAAATAACACAGGAACTTGTTGCATCAAGTCAAGAGTGGAATTTATCTGATTCACCGTCAATCATCGAGTAGG
>CAZQGB010000026.1:0-16366 GCA_964592615.1 uncultured Isosphaeraceae bacterium
CCATGAGCTTCCCCATCAAATGTGACAGGGAAACCTGAGACATTTTGTTCACTCATCAAATCCATTGCTCGCCCAACTGAATCCTCTGGACCAAGAGTAATCGGATCTGTGATTACGCCATTTTCAGATCGTTTCACTTTGGCAACTTCAAGTGCCTGATGTTGTGGTGGCATATTTTTATGGATAAAGCCTATTCCACCCTCTTGAGCAATGGCGATAGCCAGAGACGACTCTGTCACGGTATCCATAGGTGCAGAAATAAGTGGGATATTTAGATGAATAGTATTCGTGAGGCGAGTAGACGTATCCGCTGTATCAGGCGTCACATCGCTAAACTTTGGGACAAGCAGAACATCGTCAAATGTTATGCCGTCAGATATGTTCAACTTTTCCATCTGCCAAGGATACCCGTTTTGACGCTCTAAATCAACCCTAAAAGCGTGAGGAACCGCCCTCATTATGCTACTCTGTGCAACTAATCCCACTCTAAAGGCAAAACATTTAAAAGAGAATTAACATTGAGCGAAATAGACCTAGACATTTCATCAGACCCTGTTCATCATGACGAAGGAACAACGCCTGGCAATGGCGTGTCCGAGTTTCGAAAAATGCTCAAAGCTACGATTAACTTTGAAGCATCTGACCTCCATATTAAAGCAGGAACGAAACCTCGCATTCGTGTTCGAGGTGTACTGCGAAGTTTAGACACTGACATCAATAGTGAACCACTTTGTTATCAAATTGCAAAAGACATTCTTGATGAAGCGCAGTACAAGCACTTCCATAAACACGGTCAGATTGACTTGGCCTATGACTACGATGACGACCGACGTTTTCGTGTCAACATGTTTATGGCTCGAGGCAAACCATCTCTCGCGTGCCGATTAATTACTTCTGACATTATGACTTTTGAACAATTGCACCTCTCGCCAATCCTTGGTGATGTAGCGATGAGTGCCAGCGGGCTTATTCTCTTTGCAGGCGTAACCGGCTCTGGGAAGTCTACTTCAATTGCAGCAATGTTAAATTATGTAAACCAACGCAAACGTTGTCACATTGTTACGATTGAAGATCCAATTGAATATATCTTCAATGACGAGAAGGCAACAATCAACCAACGTGAAGTAGGAATCGATTGTTTAAATTTTAATGAGGCGCTGCGAGCTCTTGTGCGTGAAGACCCTGACGTTGTTTTGATTGGGGAAATGCGAGACAATGAAACGTTTGAAGCAGCAATTCGAGCTGCCGAAACTGGGCACTTAGTCTTCGGAACAATTCATGCGTCATCAGCATGGCAAACATTTGGTCGCATCTACGATTTGTTCCCCGAGAACGAACGGCCGCAAATTCGCAAACTACTCGCATACAACTTGCGCGCTATCGTCTACCAAAAATTGTTGCCAACATTGCGTGAGGACACCCCACGAATTCCAGCACTTGAGATTTTGCTCGGAACTCCAATTGTCACTAAGTACATCTTGGAAGCCCGTGAAGGAGAACTCCTCGATGTCATTATCAAGAGTCACGAAGAGGGAATGATTGATCTCAATACCGCCCTGCTCCGACTTGTCGAAGCAGAATGGGTCTCTCTGAAAACCGCATTGGAAGCAACCCCTAAACCCGAAGACTTAAAAATGAAAATAAAGGGTATTGCATAAATGTTTTCTGCATTGCTTTCTGACGCATCACCTGTTTTCTTATTAAGCCCTTGGAAGCCAATTTTTATTGTCACCACATTTATTGCTTGGGGTTGGCTAGTCAGTACTCATCTTGAAAAAGATGCCAGGACTGCTCGGCTTAACCCAACAAAATGGAACTGCATCCACATCTGTGCAGCATTTATTGCTTTGGGTGTTATGCTTTTAGGAATAAATTTTTACTTTGCGTTTCCAATTGGCTTTATCGTGTTGCTTGCACCAATTTTGGTGTACTGGAAAATTAGAAATGAGGCAGTCATTGAAGAACGCAAATTCAAGATTGGCTCTGACACTATTAAGTCTGCTTTAGAAACTCGAAAAAGAACAAAAGCAAGCCGTCAAGTTTCAATGCATTTTGACGGCAAGAATGGGTCGATTCAAGTACCAAAAAAAGATGACCCTCAACTAGAAATATATCTCATTGCAGACGAATTGATTACTGATGCACTTCTCAATAGAGCAAGCCGCCTTGAGTTCCGATTAACTTCGACGGGATGCCAAAGCGTGTACCACACCGATGGTTTACCAATAAAACAAGAAGCAATTTCAGTTGACGCTGGCGCAAAAGTCATCGCATTCCTAAAGGAAGCTGCAGGAACAGATCCTAGCGATGTTCGGCGACGACAAACTGGTTCTTTTGATGCAGCAAGTGATCAAGCACGAGCGCATATTGATCTCACCTCTTTTGGTTCATCTAACACCCACACGGTTCGTCTAGATTTCAATCGTTCGCAAGACGTGTTAAGAGACTGGAACATGCTTGGAATGCTTCCAAAACAGCGGGAACTTTTAGACCAACTCACCCTAGAAGATAAGAGACACGGCATCCTTCTTATTGGTGGCGACAAACAAAGTGGCTTGACAACAACAGGCTACGCAATTCTCAGACAACACGATTCATATCTAAGCAACATTGTAACTATTGAACAAGAAATTTATGCATCTCTCGAGGGTATCACACATAGTTGTGTTCATGACCAAGAAGCTGATTACGCAACTCAATTGCAAACACTTATTAGACGAGATCCCGAAGTTATTCTCGCTGCAGACCTTATTGATGCAGAGGCAGCAAAAAATGCAACAAAACCCGGCAAGGATGGACCGCTCATAATTGTTGGGATGAAGGCATCTTCTATGCCAGAGTTGATTTCTCGATGGGCTGGCCTCGTTTCAGATCCAAGAAAATCTTTTGATGCACTTCAAGCAATTGTGTACCAAAAACTTGTTCGAAAACTATGTGAAAATTGTCGAGTTGCGTACAAACCATCTCAAGACTTAGCCAAACAAGGGCTTCCAATCGATACCGTCGATCAGTTGTACCGAAAGGGTGGACAAGTTGAGTTGAAAAACAAAATTGTGACGTGCCCAATCTGCAATGGCTCTGGGTATTTTGGGCAAGTTGGTGTATTTGAAACTATGTTCCTAGATAATGGCACTCGGAAACACCTTGTTGCTGGCGATTTAAAAGCAGCAATGGCTCACGCAAAACGAAACAAATGTTACATTCGATTGCAAGAAGCCGCGTGGTACAAAGTAGCCGCTGGGGAAACCTCGCTCGAAGAATTTGGCAGAGTAAACAGAAAAAGAACGTCTAAGAAAAAAGTTACAAAGGCCAAGTAAATACATGATTATTCTTTTTAATATCGCAATTGTTGGTCTCGTCTTGCTCATCGCGTACTGGTGGTCAAACGAAGGGCTATTTAGTTCACTTCTGCATTTAGTTTGTGTAATTATTGCAGGAGCAATTGCCTTCTCTCTCTGGGAACCAATCACTATGTCGATGATGAGTGGTGGAGGATTTGACAATTATGCTTGGGGAATAGTTCTCATTGGTGTATTTGCAATTACACTCCTTGGGCTACGAATAGCAAGCGATAAATTAATTCCAGCAAACCTTTACTTCCCACCATGGGTGAACACAGCATTTGGCGGGATATCTGGAGCAGCTGCTGGTGTACTTACAATTGGAATCTGCTTAATTGGTTCTGGTTTTGTCCAGTCAACTAACGACATAATGTCCTACCGAGGTACCGGACGCGACGAGAACTCCCGAGCAGAAATTAAACAAATCGGCGATCCTATTTGGCTAGATGTTGCGAAACTAACTTCGAACTTTTTCGGCACCCTAAGTGTTGGCACGCTCTACCCAGATATTAGTAAAAGCCCACTTCAACAGTACAACCCAAGATTAGATGAACTTTCTACCTTAGTTCGAGACACATTCAAAGGTGGCAAGGGGCAACTTTCACTCGCGCCAGATGCTGCAAAAGTAACGAAGGTTGCTTCAAGCCCAGAAGGCATGACAGTCGTTCAAGTTACGTTCAATGTAAAAGCGAAAGACTTTGGAGGGCAGTTAATTCTTGGCAGTTCACAAATACGTCTCATCGGCGAAGCCGATGGCAACAAAATACCTGACATTCTTTATCCAATTGCTTGGAAGCAAGAAGTTAAGGAAGGAGGCGAACTGTTATACAAGTTTGATGACATCTCCCACTATGCAACTAGCGTTCCGGGACGAGCAGAAACTGGTTTTAAATTTGCTTTCGACACAAGACGAAACCCAGATTTCACTCCAAAATTTATTCAAATTAGAGGAACGCGTTTTGATTTGCCAATGGATGATATTACCGTACTTAGCAGTCTAGCCGTTCGACAATACCGTGGGCAACCACTAAGTGACGAGGAAATTATTGCGAATCGAGATCCACTGGGTAAAGATATCCAACACCTCGTTGAACCAAGTTCCAGAATTAGAAAACTAAGAATTTCAACGAATGGCCTTCCTGGTTCTATTGAAGTTAACGAACAAATGTATTTCCTACAAGGGACACTCACTACACTTTGGAGGAGGGAAGGTGTTTCTTCCGCTCTGTCAATAAAAGGGGTTCATGCTGATGAAGGAACTGCAATTGTTCAACTCGATGTGAGCCCCGGAAAAAATGCAGCGTTTGAAGATTTACTCCCAATCATTTCCCCTGATTCTGCGGTTGTATTTATCGATGATGACGGTCGAAAATACGAACCTATAGGGTTCTACATTGATGACGGTAAGAAGATGCAGCTCACCCTTACCCCAAGCACCCCAATTCGTAACATCAGCGAACTCCCTATGCACTTATTGACATCAAGTAAGAAAAAAGGGTTGACGTTGCTCTTCCAAATCACCGAAGGCGTTCGCCTTAGAGAGTTCAGAGTTGGAGATTACACTATTGGGACATGTAACGTCATCGCTGAACGTAACAAACGATAGTCATTCTTCAAGCAAGCGTTCCACCCAGTTAATATCAAAGTCATGAGACACAAATGCATGATGGTTCAATAACCTTTGGTGCAATGGAATAGTTGTAGCGATAGGTTCAACCTTCATTTCACTTAATGCAGACCGCATACGTACAATGGCTTCATCACGATCACGTCCGTGAACAATCAATTTACCAATCATTGAATCATAATTTGGGGGAATTCTATAGCCGGGTCTCACATGTGTCTCTAACCTGACACCAGGGCCACCTGGCAATTGCCATGTATCAATGGTTCCTGGCTGTGGCATAAAGTTTTTGCTTGGATCTTCTGCATTAATTCGACATTCAATTGCATGTCCGCGTAATGTGATTTGATCTTGTGTCCATGACAGTGGATCACCAGCAGCAACGCGGATGGACTCTTTAACAATATCAACACCTGTAATCATTTCAGAAACAGGGTGCTCAACCTGTACCCTTGTGTTGACCTCAAGCATAAAGAACTCTTGCTTTTCATTCATCAGAAACTCTACGGTCGCGGCACCGCTATATTCTGCTTTTCTAATAAGTTCGGCAGCAGATTCGCACACTCGATCTCGAATTTCAGGACTTACGCCAGGAGCGGGCCCCTCTTCTATTAATTTTTGATGACGACGCTGGCTCGTACAATCGCGGTTATACAAATGTACAGCGTTCCCATGTTTGTCACCTAAAACTTGAACTTCAACGTGTCTTGCGTGATCTAGAAACTTTTCCAGATAGACCGCGCCATTTCCAAAAGATGCAGTTGCTTCCTGTTGAGCAGCTGTAACAGCGGTGCGAAGTGCCGCGACATTGTGAGCAATTCTCATTCCTTTGCCCCCGCCTCCAGCAGTTGCCTTCACAATAACTGGGTAACCAATTTCAGAAGCTATTTCCACCGCTTCATCGAGTTCCTCAATTTCACCATCTGTTCCAGGAAACACCGGAGTGCCTGCTGCACGGGCGAGTTTTTTGCAATTGATTTTATCGCCAAGCCGACTCATCGCTTCTGGACTTGGACCAATAAACTCAATGTGGCAATCACGGCAGACTTCAGCGAAGTGAGCATTCTCTGCGAGAAAACCATAACCAGGATGAATCGCTTCTGCATCAGTCATTTCAGCAGCAGAAATAATCCGATCAATGCGCAAATATGATTCTGTGGATGGCCCCTTTCCAATACACACTGTTTGATCCGCAAGTTCAAGCCACGGTGCATCTGCATCGGCTAACGAATACACGCACACCGTCTCGACACCGAGTTCGCGTGCAGCACGAATGATGCGTAATGCTATTTCGCCACGATTGGCGATGAGGATTCGACCGAACATAGTAGTGGGTTCTCTTATTCAGGTTTTACGAGGAACAGTGGTTGTCCAAATTCAACCGGCTCAGCATTTTCGACAAGTAATTTAGTTATTGTGCCTTTGCACTGCGCTTTTATCTCATTGAAAATTTTCATTGCCTCGATGATGCAAACAGTTGAATCCTTGCTTACTGCGTCACCAACACTAACAAATGACGGAGAGTCGGGATCTGGAGAAAGATAAAATGTTCCGACCATTGGGCTCACAATTTCGATGCCTTCTTGAGCGGGCGCTTCGGCTGTCGTTGCTGTTGGGGCAACTTGGGCTGGAGGCGCTGTTGCAATAGCCGTTTGGGTTTGAATCTCTGGTGCGGATGTCACAAAAGTATCACCATGGCGGCGAATTGTGACTTGCTCGTCGGTGTCTCGCAAATCCATCTCGGCGAGATCGTTTGCGACCATTAATTTGACAAGTTCTTTAAGCTTACGTATATCAATCATGAATTAGGTTCTCCTCAATGATTCGGCGAAGTATACCGAACTTCGTCGAACCTGCACCGTTCTTTCGGCAAATACCACGATTAATTACCTCGGAGGTAATTAACCGAGCTCAAAACAGCTAATTACCTCGGAGGTAATTAGGAGCGTTGAGAGACTGGCTTGCCAAGAATTTCGCTTAACACTATGGCAGTACGGATGTTACGTTGATTATGCAACAAAGAAGCAAGCTGAATCGATGGGGATTTTCGAATGCTTGATGCCGGTTGAGAAGGAGGCAAAGGACAATCTTCCACATGTAGAGGTGTAATTGGTGCTATCTTCTGATGAGTCTCTGGAGCTAGAACTGGTTTTTCTGGCTTTGGCAGTGGCTTTTGTTGGGGCACAGCACGACGACGTCGCAAGGATTCTATTTTTACTGCTACTGGGTCTGCCTTCCATTGGGTTTGGACGGTGGGCTGTTCAGTGGCTCCCAAAGAGGCAGAACGTGCCTTCTTAGCAGCAGCAGCTTTCCTTTTCTCAATGATGCCTGAGATAATTGAGCCCACAATACTCAAGATGATAATGATAGTTACGCCCTTCATAGAGAACAGTATAACTTGTCTTATGGCATTACGAGGTGCTGCTTACCCGATTCATCAGTAGCCCAAGTCAAATCGACTCCAAAGACTCCACCTAGCGAGCTTGGGGTCAAGACGGCCTTTGTCTGCCCCGCCAAGACTATTTGTCCTTCTTTGAGAACAAGCACCTCATCTGCAATCTCCAATGCAAACGCAATATCATGTAATGCTGCGATGACAATATCCCCCTCGGAAGCGCAGTTTTTCAACAAGTCGCCCATGGTTTGAAGATGATGAAGATCAAGGGCTGAACTGGGTTCATCAAGAACAATAAGCCCTCCAGGGGTTCGTTGAGCCAAGGCCCGTGCCAATGCTGCTCTTTGGCGCATTCCAGCGCTTGCAGTGTGCCAGAGCGATTCAGAACGATCAAGCAAATCTACTTTGGAAAGTGCATCATCCACACGGACTTGTGATGGTCCAAGAGCATACCGACCAAGTTCTACTACTCTGCGAATCGTAAAAGATCCCGCAACCTCAGCAATCCTAGGAACCCACGAAATCTTTGATGCACGATCATGTGGAGACATCGCATTAACACGGATGCCATCAAGTTCTACTTTTCCACTGCTTGGTGATTGTAACCCAGCGATTGTTCGAAGCAAAGTCGTCTTGCCAGAAGCGTTTGGTCCAAGGACAGCGATAACTTTTCCTCCATCGGCACCTGCATGCACACTTCTAAGAGCAGTAATTTTTCCAAACCGGACTCCAACATCAGAAATATGTAATCTCAAATTCGCCCCCTTCCGCGAAGAAGTAACACAAGAAAAACAATTCCACCAAAAACGCTCGTAACAATTCCAATTGGTAAACGACCAGAACCTAAATCGACAAGTTGTCGTATATCATCGGCGCAAATCAGTAACAACGCTCCGCAGATCGCAGTTGTAATTGTAAGAACACGGTGTGAACCAGATAATAATAACCTTGCTCCGTGCGGTGCTATCAAACCAACAAAAGCAATTGGACCAGCCAAAATGACGCCAATTGCGGCTAGAACGCTAGAGGTTATAAATAATTTTCGCCTAATACTTGGTAAATCTACGCCAACACTTGTAGCTTCATCATCTGAAAGACAGGCAGCATCAAGCGTTGGCCCCCACCAAGCAATAATGACAATGCCAAAAAAAGTAATTCCACCAAGAATTGAAAGTTTGCCCCATGATTCTACTTCCGGAAGACTCCCCATCAACCACGTTGTAAACGCGCCTCTTAAACCCATAGGAACTGCGTGTTGCAAAATCATGATTCCAGCGCCACATAGAACCGAGATAACTACACCAACTAAAACCATTGTCATTGGATCAATACCACCTCGCCGTCTCGAGAGAACATAGACAAGAGACAAAGCAACAATTGCTCCAAGGACAGCAGCGATAGACTGGCTTCCAATAAACGACATTCCATATGTGTACTCAAAATACAAGTTGCTCATTACACCCAATCCTGCACCGCTCGATAAACCCAAAATCCATGGAGAAGCAAGCGGATTTCTTAAAAGCACTTGCAACCCCATTCCAGAAACGCCAAGTCCTGCGCCAACGATTAATGCAGAAATCAATGGAACTATTCGATACAAAAAATATTGTTCTTCTGGAAATACAAGCGTGATACCCCCATCAACATCGAGAGTAATCAACATCCTGAGTACTGCAGAAGCTGCAAGTAAAATACTTAAAAAAATGATGACAATTAAAGCACGAGTTCTCATTTTGTCACCTTGAGTTCTTGCATCTTCTTAGCAACATCAACAATTTCGCTTGAGGGCAATAGAACGTGTTCATGAGTAAATGGTATCACCGGAATACCAATAGAGCGTAGGTTTTCAATCATTACAAATTGTTCATCGCTCTCAGAAACGACGATAATTGCACTGGGCTGGAGTCTCCCAATGTCTTCAAGAGATAATGACAGCCATCCTTTCTCGGTGACAGCATTTTCGACTCCCATTTCTTGAATTACATCATCAATATATGTTTCCTTACCAAAACATAAACCAGGTCCACTTCCAACACCTTGGGTGATAACCAGAACAGGCGATGGAATAAAACCGTTCTGCATGACATCGATTTCTAAGTTCTCACGGGAACCCCCGAGCATTTCTGTTAAATCGCCATACATTGTTTTTATATCATCCAAACTTTGAATTTGCCAAGTGTGCAATTCAAATTTTCCTTTAGATGCAAGTGCTAACAAATGCTCATCAAGATTAGATGTTGTTTTTTGAATAAAAACATGAGAGGGATTAAGTTTCAACAATCTTTCATAATCAATCTCAAGCAAATCACCCACGATTGGAACACTTTGATTTGCGTGCAAACAAAAAGGACTTCTCCCAACTATTTTTTCTTCATACCCAGCATCAATTAATGTGTTTGTAATCCCTGGGCTTAACGAAACTATTCGTACGTCTTCACTTTGTTTTTCTTCAAGATTCTGACGGCATGAACCCAACAGAACAAATAGCATTAAGACATAAAATGTACTACGCATTTTGTACTGACGAGGTAAGTTGTGTTTCTGTTAATCGTTGATATACATCGCAATTCAATAACAGTTCATCGTGTGTACCATCACCCACCAAGCGACCTTGGTCAAGAACTAAAATTCGATCTGCAGATTGAACAGTTGACATACGGTGTGCAATAATAAGAAGCGTTCGATTACTACAATATTTATTCAGTGTGTCTCCAATCAACGCTTCTGATTCAGCGTCAACTTGGCTAGTTGCTTCATCAAAAATCAAAATTGATGGGTCACGAAGAAGTGCTCTGGCAATCGCAATACGCTGGCGTTGCCCTCCACTTAGAGAAGTCCCCTGTTCATAAACAATTGAGTCGTATCCACCTTCAATTGTACGGATGAAATCGTCTGCATGAGCGTGTTTTGCAACTTGGATTACTTCTTCCCGTGAAGCATCTTGACCGAAGCGAATATTTGCATCAATTGAAGCATGAAACAAGACGGTCTCTTGGGTTACAACGCCCATTTCACTTCGCAAAGATTTTAAATTAACCTCGTTGATATTTCTGTCGTCAATACAAATTGAGCCTTCTTGCGGAAGTAACAATCGTGGAAGCAATGAAATAAGTGTGGTTTTTCCAGAGCCATTTGGACCTACGATTGCAACACGCTGCCCAAATTCAATTGTTAGAGAAAAATCTTTAATCGCAGGAAGATCAGAATCATGATAGGAAAATGAAACATTCTGGAAAGAAATTGAATGCTGATGTTTTGAAAAGTCTGGTTTCTCAGTTAGTTCTTCTTCAGGAGAATCAAGGAGCGACAGCAATCGGTCTGCAGGAGCTTCCGCTGCTTGGATTTCAGTAACTAGACCGGCTAGCGGGCGCAATGCTCCACCTGCCACTGCTAGCGAGCCAATCGAAAGCAAAAATGTGTCAAAATTTAGTCTTCCTTCAATTATTAAGCGTGCAGCAATCGCAGCAAGAGTTCCAAGGACGAATATCGCCAAAATTTCCATCAATGGAGAACCAAGCGCTCTCATCATTCGAACCTTCAATTCTGCTTTTATAACTTGGTTGTTTTCTTCATCAAATGCTTTGACTGATGCGTGCTCTGAAGTATTCACTTTAACAGCACGAAGCCCTTGAATAGATTCACTAGAAATTCGCAGTAAATCTTGCTGAGCTTCCAGAGATGCTTTTGTTCCTTTACTCACTCTCCTACCAATTTTGTGCAGTGTGATGGCAAGGATTGGAAGCACTAAAATCGCAATAAGCACCAAACGATAATCAAAAATGCATGCAACAATAAATGCTGCGATGCCTTTGGTTAACTGTGATACCGACTTGCCCATCAAAACCATTAAACCAACCTGCAGGGCTTCTGCATCTCGGATAATTCTTGAAACAAATTCACTCGAGCCAAGTTTTTGAACTGTGCCAAGGGGCATTGCAAGAACATGTTTAAATGATGCTTCACGCACATTTGCAACAACATGTACTGAAATCCAAGCACTTAGATATTGATGAAAGAAGTTAGCAAGACCTCCAATAATTGTCAAAAGACCAACGCCTAGTAAAAGAAAAATCACTCCGTCGAATCTGCCTTCTGGAAGAATCGCTATCAACCACTGCGGAACTTGAAGAAAATGGTCTTCTGCATTGTGCACAGTGGCGAGTTGCAACAAGGATTTACCTTCTTCAGGATCGAGAATCAACGAAAGTGCTGGTCCGAGACTCAGTAAACCAATGCCCAAGCCCAACGCAGAAAATGCAGCTAAAAACAAGGCAAGGATTAAACGGCCTCTCCAATAAAACATTTGTTTTGCAAAATGTTTGAAGTTACTCACGTCTCATAGCTTCCTTCAAAGATATTTCGTAAATCAGTCCAGAACGATGGGTAACTTTTTGTGACGCATTTTGGGTTCACGATGGACACGCCATTGCGCTTAGTGCCAAGCACTGCCATAGCCATCGCAATTCTGTGGTCATCAATTGGGTCAATTGCTGTTGGTCCATGCGTTATTGTCATCGGTGAGATACGAATATCAGAATCACTCGACGCGATACCACAGCCAACTTTCGCAAGTGAACGCGCCATGACTTCTATGCGGTCGGACTCTTTCAAAGGGAGTGTTTCTAAGCCAAAAATCCTCGAAGGTGAATCTGCAAATGCCGCAACAGCAGCAAGGCAGAGCGAAGCATCCGGAAATCCAGAAGCATCAAGTTCACCGAACCCTCGAATTGTCCCAGTACCTGTCACGCAAACACCTTCTTCGCTTTCAACTAATTCAGCGCCAATTGTTCCAAGCAACCTTATAGCTTCCATATCTGGTTGAAGAGAATTGAGTTTCAACCCTTCTAAAGTTATTGACATGCCCTCGTGAATCGCTGCAACTGCTGCAAAGTAGACTGCTGAACTTGCATCGGGTTCAATCTCAAGTTCACGATGAGTGATTCTTGTTTGAGGGACTTCAATCGAAAGGACTTCGTTAGTACATGTTTCTTGCACATGCACGCCAAAAGATCGAAGGACATTCATTGTCAATTCAATGTACGTTGCTGAAGTCACCGGTTTTTTACAATTGAGTGTTATGCCGCCCTCAACAAATGGTGCTATCAACATTAACGCTGATATAAACTGGCTCGATTTTGTAACTGGCACATCAATAGTGCCCCCATGTAATCCAGAGCCATTGACTTGTACTGGCATCGTGTCGCCATCAAAAGTAACTCCAAGAGTTTCCATCATTGTGAGTAATTCGCCGATTGGGCGAGTTCTCATTCTTCCATTGCCATCAACCGTAACTGGTTCTTTTGCTAACGCTCCTGCAGCAATCATAAAACGGGACGGGGTGCCGCCAGCACCTAGATTGACAAAAGCGCCGTGAGGCGGCTTGCCATCAACACCATGCAAGATTAGTTTCTTAGAGGACCACTTAACACCTACTCCAATTTTCGAGAATGCCTCAGCAAGCAAATTTGTGTCATCGCATTTAAGTGGATTCGTTAGAACTGTTCGACCAGCACCAAGTGAGCCGAGCATAATCGCTCTCGCAGTCAAACTTTTTGACCCTGGAACTCGCACCACGCGATGTCCAAACCGTTTCAAAACTGGAACCGACTCGGCAGTCGAACCCACATTTTCTTTACTCATGTATCTCGCCTAAAAATTGCGACAACATCTTCGATTGGTACAACAAACAAACGATTGTCGCCTTCAAAATCAACTGGAATACTTTGCTTGGGATTAAACAACACTCTGTCATACTGCTGAATTGGATAATCTGGATTATTTTCAATGACGGTGCTAACTGTGACGATTCGCCCAGTGATGGTAGGGATTTCAATCTTATCAGGCAAGTGGATACCTACCTTAGTGACTTTTCGGTCTTCATCCTTACGAATAAGAACTCGCTCACCAATTGGTTCCACAATCTCTATGACGTCCTTTTTAGTAGTTGCTTTTGCCATATTTGTACATGATATCTGCCATCGTAAATGTTCGCAAAAATAGACACCAAAAGCATCGATATATTGTTCTTTTGGTATTGTGCTGATTGTAATGCGTTCAAATCGACCAAAATTCGTCAATCGATGGTTCCTTACATTTTTAGGCAGTAGCGTACTTGGATTACTTCTAGTTCCTCTGTTTGGAAGTGGGAACAATTCAGAATCAGCAAGACAATGAAGAAAAACCTACTTGCCCATAATGCGGAAAAAGTTGCGTCTCAGAATATAAACCTACGGGTTGGAGAGATACAGCAAAACAACTCCCTGGATGCCTACTCACACTCTTTGGTGCGACAATTTTTCTATTTGGACTGTTCTTCCTGCATATGATAAACAATGGTCTCTTCGATGTATAAATTAACCATCTAAATCAATTGATTGCGGTTGAACTAAAGGAATTAAATAATTCGCCACGAGCTTGTTCGAGTTGGAGTTCGGTGTATGAGGAAAAATCCTGAGTTGGTGAATCTAGAATCTCTTCAATTACTTCAACCGATACTTCATCCACCATTACTGCGGTAGCTGCCTGCAAAATATTCAGAAAATTGGAGCCTATTTCTCCACCTGTTTTGAAAGGGAGATAAGAAGTTGCACAGTTGTGCAAGCAAAAAGCGAACATT
Source organism: uncultured Isosphaeraceae bacterium (assembly GCA_964592615.1). GTDB lineage: Bacteria > Planctomycetota > Phycisphaerae > Phycisphaerales > SM1A02. The sequence goes on from CAZQGB010000026.1 coordinate 13,977, forward strand.
AGAGATGGTTCACCATCGATGTAAAATTTTGCGCCCGCAATTGCACTTGAAAGTAATGCAATGAGACCTCTTGGGTCTTTATCCATAGGCAATTCAACAAAAGGAAAAAGGTCATCGTGTAGCACATCAAGTGCCGATTCGATTTCAAGCGTTGTATCTGCTTTGAACTCAACAACGTTTGCAACAGCACCGCAATCAGACATGTTGAAGTCAATAGTTTTTTGTACTGCTTCTTTAAACCCTTCGTCATTGGCTGGTGGTAGCAACACGCTCAGCTGCCACATTTCTTCCTCTGGAGAAGGAAACAAATCATTCGCCTGTTCCTTGAACTCATCTAGCCGGCTGACTGGGATAATCAACCTCCCAAGCATCCAACCATTCTCTGATTGCAAACAGGATGCCCAGTTTTTAACGACTGAATGCATATCTAAATTAGAAGGAGAAAGCAATCCTGCATAATCAATGATGCCCTCAAGCATAATTTCGTCTTTTGCTGAGACGTTACTCATCTGTAACACTTGCTGTTCTCTGTTGCTCTACCGCAACTTCAATTGTTGGAATGTACTCCGTTCGATCTCTCCTAGAAGCGACTTCGAAAAGTTTGTCTACTGTCCACTTCGAGGAATCGAATTGTAAGATTGCCTGCATCATCGCAGTCGCCTTATCGTCTTGCTTAAGAATGAGTAGCGCTTCAAATGGTCGCATCGCTGCATTTACTTCCATTTGGATTAACTTATCCTTAGTCCCCTCAGGATAAGATTGGTACTTCTGGAAGCCCAATATTTTGATTGCTAGGTCTATATTCTCGACCTCTAGATAATCCTCGAAACGACCCTGCTCGAACATTTCATCTTTTACTTGATAGCCAACCCAAGATTGAATTTCTTTTCCTTTTACGCCCCTCTTGCTCAACCCATCATAAATGGAGAGAAGTTCTTTTTTAGTTACACCATTTTTTTTCGCTAATGAAAAATAATCAGTGCAAGCTGTTCGACTACCTTCTTCAGAATCAAACTGAGTTTTTGCTTCGCTCAACCAAAAGTTCAGCTTTTCCTTTGCAGGAGCGTACTCTCTTGCTAGTCGAGAAATCGATCCAAGTAAAAAACTAATACGGACTCCGCTAAATGATGGCGAATGCTTTTCACCCTGTTCCCAGCACCACACATATTGCTCGAGCGCTTCTTCATATTTCTTTTCACGCACAAGTTTATTTGCTAAATCCATGCGAAGCATTGGATTATCTTTATCCTTCTTCAAATTCTCAATTGCAATTCTAGACTCTGTAATTCCAGCGATGGCATTTTCTGCAGCAGGGATAAATAGTTCTGGTGACTTGTACCCAACAAATCGACCAACTACTTTTTCATCACCATCGATAAAGACAATCGTGGGATAACCAACAACATCAAATTTTTTTGCTAGTAGTTCAAATTTATCTGCATCCACCTTAAGCGGAATGGTATTTATCTTGAGCCACTCTTGTACTTTCTCATCTTTCCAGGTTGTCTGATCAAGCATTTTGCACGGGCCACACCATGTTGTATAGAAATCGATCATGACCAATTTCTCAGTTGGCTTCGCCGCTTTTATGGCTTCAGAATAAGGCATATCTACAAATGGCTTTTCAGCAAAAGCAGAACAACTTATTAGTAATGCAAGTATAAGTTTTGGGATAAACATTTCATATCTCCTTTTTTGATGAACTAGTAGAGTCCCTACAACGTGGACAGTTTCGAAAAATGATTTTCGCACAATTCAAGTCGATTGATCGTCGATTCTTTTCCTAGCAACACAAGAGTGTCTCCAATTGGTGGGCTCACGGGGCCACCAGCGACTGCTATTCTAATTGGCTGAGCCACCTTGCCAAGGTTTCCATCGGCAAGAGAGTCTGCAAGGGAATGCAAGCACTTTTCGACAGACTCAGCATTCCAAGTTTCAATGTTTTGGAATGCTTCAACGATTGCAGGAATGCGTGACAAGCCAGTAATTTCACCCTTGAGCAACGCCTTTTTAACTGGTTTAGATTCCAGCCAAGTAATCGCATCGTCATCTTCAATCAAAAACGATGAAGTGATTACTGCATCTTTAAACGTTTTAGAGCGCTCATGATTTGCAGAAGCGAACAATGAAAATTGTTCCAGTGTAGCGAATTCGGACGCGTATTCTTTACACCAAGCAAGTAATCGAGATTCAAATTCTTCCGGAGTAAGTTTTTGCAAAGCATCTAAGTTAAAGGCAAGTAATTTTGCTCTGTCAAATTTTGCCGGGGACTTCACAATTCTCCCAAGTGAAAACTTCTCTACCAAAAAATCAGCGTCAAACTGTTCGATGTCATTTCCGGGCGACCAGCCGAGCAAACAGAGATAATTCAAAAGAACCTCTGGCAAATA
>CAZQGB010000027.1:0-6311 GCA_964592615.1 uncultured Isosphaeraceae bacterium
CAAATGGCGAAATTGGCAAATAAACACCGATAGACCCATTTGAAAGTATCCTAAGCACGTATGCCACGTTATCGTTCCATCCTGTTTTGTTGTTTTGTGTTCTGTGTAGGCTGCCATGCCCTAGAGCCAACAACCCCAGAGCCAGTAGTTGTTGTTAACCCCGTCTCAATTACTGATGTTCAGCAGGTCACCATTAACGCAGCAGAGTTGGCCAAGGAACAGGGCGACTATGACGAAGCCATAAAAATATTTAGGGAAGTTTTGAATCAAAATCCCGTAGCTACCGATGCATTTGTTGGGATTGGTGACATTTATCTAATCAAACAAAACTGGGAACGTGCGGAACCAGCTTTTGCTCGTGCTGTAAAACTTGAACCACGAAATTTTGATGCTCAATACGGGCACGGAGTTTCACTTCAAATGACGAAAAGATTTGTCGATGCAGTTCGTGCATACCATCGAGCACTCACGATAAACCCAGAAGATATGGGTGCAAACTTGAATATTGCAACAACATATCTTCAGATGGGCCGACCCCAGAGCGCGCTGGTTTTTGCAGAGAGAGCAGCCGAACTTGATGGAAAGCTTGCCCCAGCCCAAATTACTCTTGCGGCAACGTATCAACTCTTGGGTCGTTCCCATGATGCTTTAGAGGCATACATCGCTGCTTCTGAAGCGATGGAGGAACCATCTCCAGAGTTGATGCGGAACATCATCTTTCTGTTAACAAAAGAAAAACGATATCAAGAAATTGTGAACACAATATCCCAACTCGTTCTTTTAGATCCAACCGCCAAACTCTACGAACAACTTGGCTGGGCAGAGTTTCGTCTAGGAGATTATGCAGCATCAATCGAAGCGTATAAGACCGCAGTTGATTACGATCCGAATAATTGGCGATCGCTCAACGGAATAGGCGTGAACAAATTAAACAACTGGCTACTTGGAGACAGAGTTGACAACATTGATTTTCAAGATGCTCAAGCCGCATTTCGTAGGTCCCTAGCAATTGAGCCCGACCAACCCAAGGTTATTACATTAGTACTTCGATACGGTCTCTAACTACTGCCACACTGCTTAGTAGTTACCATATCCAAATGCCTGACGAGTCACTACTAGAAACATTTGATACACCATCAACAACCCCCTTCTTAATTGAGCACACAAATGAAGAGTTTACTTCGGTTTGCCCAATGACTGGGCATCCTGATTTTGGAACAATTCTGTTGAGGTACGAACCAAATGCTCGTTGTGTTGAGCTAAAAAGTCTGAAACTGTATTACCAATCATTTCGCAACGAGGGTATTTATTACGAAGCGGTTACAAATCAAATCAGAGACGACCTTGTTACATGTTTATCACCAAACTGGATGCAAATCATAACCATGTGGCGTGGTCGCGGTGGAATTCGTAGCACAGTTACAGCAACACACGGCGATGTTCCAGAGTGCTGGCACGGAACCTCATGAGTTTGCTTTTTGCAACATCAAACCAACATAAACTCGATGAGGCGAGAGAGATTTTAGGACCCCTCGGTATAGAAGTGGTTGGGTTAGATTCATTAAGCAACACGTTTGAAGAGCCCGTTGAAAACGCAGACACGTTTGAGGGAAATGCTCGCTTAAAAGCGATTGGATACGCTCAAGCAACTGGCAAACGATGTATGGCTGATGATTCGGGACTTGTTGTTGATGCTCTTAACGGTGAACCCGGAGTACGCTCAGCACGATTTGCTGGTGTGGGGAAGACTCGTTTGGAACGCGATGCCGCAAATAACGCCCTGTTACTCGAACGACTCCAAACTGTTCCCCGAGATAAAAGGACTGCCCGTTTTGTTTGTGCAATCTGTGTCGCAGACCCAGATGGAACAATTGTTGGGGAATCCAAGGGTACTTTTGAAGGAATCATTGGCTCTGAGCCAGTGGGAACAAACGGTTTTGGGTACGACCCACTATTGTTTGTTTCAGATGTGAACAAATCAAGTGCTCAGATGACTTCAGAAGAAAAGAACAATAGATCACACCGAGGCGAAGCAGTTCGAAAAATCATTAAGTGCTTCCAACAGTAAGAATCGCAACCTCTGCTGGGCAGTTGACCCGAAGCGGAAACCATGCACCAACCCCCACCGTCACAAACAGCCTACTATCACCACGCTCGTATGTACCTGCAGAAAACCTGTGTGAAAGCGCGAGGTTTGCGCCTTTTTTGTTTCGAAGTGCCATCTGTCCACCATGAGTATGACCAGATAAAGTCAGCGGTATATTCATACTCGACGCTTGTTTGAAGGCCTTTGGGTTGTGAGATAACAAGAGGTGTGTTTCAGAATCACAAACTCGTTCAACTTTTTGGTTGCACCGTTTTGAAGATTTCGCCCAATCAATTCCACTGATGTTAAGTTGTTCACCATTCACCCGAACACAACAAGATGCATCACGCAGCAAAGTTATCCCAGCGTTAATAGCCATTGATCCAATAGTTGTTGCACAATCGAGTTCGTCATGATTACCTAGCACAAGCATCGTTCCAAGCGGAGCGTCAATCGAGCCCAAAGATTCAAGCAGTGGTAGGGCTTTATCGACATGCAGGTCAACCACATCACCTGTACACACAACAATGTCAGGTTCTTGATTTGCAAGAAGCTGTACTGCGTGTTTCGCACGCTCTAGTGGCATGAGATCACCAAGATGAAAATCACTTACATGACCAATCCGAATCCCATCGAAAGCTTTTGGCCACCGCGGGGATACAATCTCAACACTGTTTAGTGCAATGGACTGGTCCAAATGTTTTTTGTAGAGTCGACCCCTGCTCAACTTATTGGGTCCGGAAGTAAACAAAAGGTGTCTAGCTTTTGCTCGGCGAAATTTTCCAGTTGGTCGTTTGGGCGTTGGCATGAGTAGTTAGATACGGCAATTAGTGAGTACGCGTTCACTAAAAACGCAATTCGCCACCAACAAATAACCCCTGTAAACCCGCATCAAATGTGTAATTTCCATCTTCTGCGTTGAGTTCTTGAAGGCGGTATCCAAAAAACGCAGAACTGGATTGAGAGAAATATAGGGAGATTCCCGCTTGAATAGTCCACATTGAACCACCATCGTGACCAAGCATGGAGCCCGCCAACAACTGTGCATTGATTCCCAAGGAATCAACCAAAGAAGTGGTGTCATTCATGTCCCAAGAAAACTCCATTTCAAGACCTCCTTGAAGTGCAATCCAGCTGTTTTGGTGTTGCACTTCTTGACCAGCCGTACTGTTTGTGAGTAGGGTTTTTACACCGAACCAACGAAACCCAACCACGGGTGCGAAAGAGAGTGTCGCCGAATCACCTGTGTGATATGGTTTCCAGACTTCCCACGCTGCTTCAAAACCAACACTTTGAATTGCGGTCGAACCAGACCACTCATTGCCATTTGCCATAACCATCCCACCGTATGTGTCGTTTCCGTTGTATGTTCCACTGCCCGAGGCTTCAAAATCAAAAAAGGAGAGGGACATCACAATGTCTTGGATTGGCTCCACAGTGAATTCAATAAGCGGAACGCTTTCCTTGCTATGCAGGTCAATGTTTGTTTCAAAATCAATGGCACCCCCACCATCAGTAATCGTTCCGCCGAGTCGTGGCAACCAAACACCGCCACGCACCATTGCGGGTTCCGTAACACCCTGCGTGGACAAACAAATTGAGAGAATGAGCGGATACATCATGTGGCTATGTTAGGTACAAGGTGTACTTTCCCAGAACCCTCCGTAATTTCTCCAAGAATTACTGGCGATTCTCCAAGGTGACGCAGGTGTGCAGTGATGGAATCTGCGAATGAAGGGCGTACAACAAGAACATACCCAATTCCCATATTAAATACATTAAACATTTCTTCTGTTTCAATGTTTCCGTGTTTCTGCAAGAACGTAAATACGCTTGGAATTTCCCATCGATTAAGGTGAATTGTTGCATCAACATCATTAGTAATTGAACGGCACAAGTTCCCAGCGATTCCACCGCCAGTAATGTGTGCCATTCCCGACACAACCTTTTTAACAGTGTATTTCCGCAAAAGCTTCATGATTGGGTTTACATAAATGCGTGTGGGCTCAAGCAACACCTCTCCCAAAGTTTGAGTTTCATCAAGTTCTGGATAAATTTCCTTTAAATTCAACCCCTCCACAGCAGCTCTTGCAAGGGTGAATCCGTTGGAGTGCACGCCACTTGAAGGCAACCCGATGATGATATCGCCTGCCTCAACCCTGCTAGGGTCAATAGCTCGATCAAGTTCAACCACACCAACTGAAAACCCAGCAATATCAAAGTCGCCCTCTTTATAAATGTCTGGCATCTCAGCACATTCGCCACCAATGAGTGCGCAATTAGAAATTTCGCATCCCTTGGCTACACCAGAAACAATTGCTGCGGTCGTTTCGGGGTCTTGTGTATGAAGACCAAGATAATCTAAGAAAATAAGTGGTTCAGCGCCCTGAACAATCATATCGTTCACATTCATGGCAACACAATCAATTCCAACAGTGTCGTATATTTCAAGTTCGCAGGCGAGTTTTACTTTTGTTCCCACGCCATCGGTACAAGCGACAAGGACTGGATCCTTAAAATTTCGTTGAAATAATTTTTCGTTGAAATCTAGCCGGAACAGCCCAGCGAACCCCCCATGATCGCCAAGAACCCGTGGTCCATGGGTCCGCTTCATCATGGTTTGTATAAGACCAACAAGTTTATCGCCAGCCTTAATATCAACGCCAGTTTCGGCGTAAGTCAATGGTTTTTTTGTGTGAGAAGACATATGTGAGAGTGTAGTCACCTTGAGCAGTTGGCGGTATCCTGTATGGTCTTAAATGGAGTAAACCATGTCGATTCTAGTCAATGGAACAACAAAAGTCATCTGCCAAGGCATTACCGGTTCAGCCGGTGCTTTTCATACAAAGGGATGTCTAGATTATGGCACCCAAATGGTGGGTGGGGTGACACCAAAAAAAGGTGGACAAACCGACCAAAACGGTCTTCCAATTTTTAATACTGTTGCCCAAGCTATCCAAGAAACGGGCGCGACAGCTTCAATGATTTTTGTTCCACCACCGTTTGCTGCTGATTCAATTCTTGAAGCTGCCGAGGCAGGCGTGGAACTCATCTGTGCAATAACCGAGGGTATTCCTGTTGCAGACATGATGCGAGTGAAAGCAACTTTGTCTAAATATCCAAAAACGGTTCTGATTGGACCAAACTGCCCCGGTATTATTACTCCCGGTAGAAAGGTTTCAGGCGAGGGAGCGGCATCTGTTTTTGAGGATGGATGCAAAATCGGGATTATGCCCGGCTACATTCACACTGCACCCTGTGACGCAACCAGTGGCAAAAGTGTTGGCATTATTAGTCGTAGTGGAACTCTAACTTATGAAGCGGTTTGGCAAACAAGTTCACTTGGCTTGGGACAAACGACTTGTATTGGAATAGGTGGGGATCCAATTAAAGGTGCAAACTTTATAGACCTTCTTGCTCGATTTGAAGAAGATCCAGAAACAGATGGTGTTGTGATAATTGGCGAAATTGGTGGGAATGACGAAACCGATGCAGGTCGCTGGATTCAAAAAAACGTTTCAAAGCCCGTCGTTTCATTTATTGCCGGAATCACTGCACCAAAAGGAAAACGAATGGGGCACGCGGGTGCGATAATTGGAGGCGAAAACGATACCGCTCAGGCGAAAATAGAAGTGTTGAACAAGTGTGGAATACGCGTTTCAGAAAGTCCTGCTAGCATTGGTGTAGCAATGGCAGAAGCATTGGGCGTCTGTGCGATTGCTAATTAGCGGGTATGCTGTCTAAGAATCCCAAGGAGGGGATACTAAGTGACTACGATTAAGGACCGATACAACAAAGTACAAGAACGAATACGTGACGCCGCTGCTCGGTCAGGTCGCGAAAGTAGCGATATTCATCTTGTTGCGGTAACTAAATATGCATCTGTAGATGATGTGCGACAACTTGTTGACATGGGTCACACCGATTTTGGTGAAAGTCGCCTCCAGCACTTCACCCAAATGGCAGCTCAGATAGAAGAATATGTTGATCGTCGAAGGGAACTGGGAAAACCCGATCTTGCCAAGCCAGTCCGTTGGCATTTTATTGGTCATCTTCAACGAAACAAATGCAGGAGAGTGATTCCAATTACTCGAATGATTCACTCTGTTGATACTTTGCGACTGGCTGAAGAAATCCAGGAAGTTGCAGGAAAAAAGGGTATGGTGATTGAGGTGTTGCTTCAAACAAACATCTCTCGCGAGCGTCAAAAGAGTGGAATAGCTCC
>CAZQGB010000027.1:6411-15940 GCA_964592615.1 uncultured Isosphaeraceae bacterium
ATAGTTCGTGTTGGATCAGCATTGTTTGGTGAGGCGAACGGTAGTTGCACAGCGAGCGTTGCCGTAAAAGACAAAATCTAGCCAGCTGTTGAGGAAAGTCCAATCAGCAAAAATCTATAGAAGTTTCAAGAGCGAGTTGTTCAAGTGAACGAGAAAAATCTACACTTGAAACACCAACACCATCTGGAACATGAAGTCGAATAGGGGCGAAGTTTAAAATACCCGTAATTCCCGAGGCAACAAGTCTGTCAGCTAGGTCTTGCGCCACAGTAACTGGAACAGAAAGAATGGCGAGTTGAATATTTCTCAGGGGAATGATTCTGGTCATGTCAGCAACCGGTCGAACTTTATGATTCGCGATGGTACTTCCGATTATTTCTGGATCATTATCAAACACGGCTACGACTTTAAAGCCGCGGTCAATAAACTTTGGGTACGCCGATATGGCCTGACCAATTTTCCCGGCACCTACAACAGCAACATCCCACGTTTGATCTGTTCCCATGATTTGTCGGATCTGTTCACAAAGGTGAGCAACCGAGTACCCAACCCCCGGTCTTCCAAAAGTACCGAAAGTTGCGAGGTCCTTTCGCACCTGAGCACCCGTAAAGCCCAGAGTTTTTCCAAGTTGAGTAGAGTTAATCGACTTTAACTTTGCTTCGTGGAGTACTTCAAGTTCTCGCAAATAAAGACTCAATCTTCTTGCAGTAGGTTTTGGTATACGGAGTCGTTCGTCCATTACACAGAAGTATAAGGAATATCTCTCATAATAGACGGCACAAAGGGGTTCTTCTGTGCACTATCCTACGTTTATGCATGTTAGGGATATTCTAAAACGAGACAAAACCATTTTTAGTTTTGAGTTTTTTCCGCCCAATACAGAGAAGGGGTGGAATGCACTTACAAATCGGCTTAGTGAATTTGAGGAACTTGAACCATCATTCGTTTCTGTTACATACGGTGCTGGTGGCACGACCCGTACCAAAACTCGGGATTTGGTATGCCAAATCGCTTCAAACACAGAACTAGACCCAATACCACACTTGACATGCGTCGGTCACACGAAAGATGAAATACACTCGATTCTTCAAGAATATGCAGATGTCGGTATCGATAATCTCCTTGCTCTTCGTGGGGATATTCCAACACAGGGGTGCCGCGATGGAGACTATTCCCACGCTGCGGATTTGATTGATGATATTCATGGGTTTGAGGGTGCATCGTTTGGGGTTGGAATCGCGGGGTTTCCCGAGGGCCACCCAGAAACCCCAAACCGACTGGTTCAACTAGATCACCTAAAAGCGAAAGTGGATCGAGGTGTTGATTGGATGTGTACTCAGTTGTTTTTTGATAACAACGCCTTTTTTGATTGGTGTCAACAGTGTGAACTTGTTGGAATTGATACACCAATAATCGCCGGGATTATGCCAATAACAACGATTTCAGGAATGCGAAGAATGGCAGAACTCGCTGGTGGAGCAAACTTCCCAGCTCCATTACAACAAAGACTGTATCGGTTTCAAGATGATCCAGAATCTGTTCGCAAGGTTGGGGTGAACTGGGCTGCTCAACAATGCGCTCAACTACTCGACCATGGGGTTAGAGGGATTCATTTTTTTACTATGAACCAATCCTATGCTACAGAAGAAATTTACAAATCTCTTGGCGCTCCAAGTGGATCAAAACTAAGGGGATTACACGAATGACAGAAGTACGCTATCCTTTGTCTATGCAAAAAATATGTACCATTTTGTGTGCCTGCCTGTGTTCTCCAATGGTGTCTTCAATAGCATTGGCAACAACCACAGTTCCTCCAGAACCGAACCTAAGAAAACTCCCCGCTTCATGGATTGGGTTAATCTTAATGTTTTTGTTTTTTGGGGTTGTTATTGCGATAAGTCTCATGTCATCAAAACGCGGTCATCAGGATTAATACACACATGTTTTTACTAAAAAACACTTCTCGAAGTGGTGTTATTGCACTCAATGTGTTGCTTATTACAATCCTCGGATTCCTTGTTTTTGTTCCAACAAGCAATGCGCAGATTTCGGTTTCTTCAAGTTATCTTGCAGTACCAAGTCAAGCAAATGGATTAACTACTGGAGTGGTGTATATCATGAACACCTCAAGCCAAGAGTTGGTTGCAGTTGCGTGGAACCGAAACAAAAAGAAGATTATGCCTCTGGGATACCGAAACCTTTCGAGAGACGCTCAAACTGTGGGGGGAAATAAACAGTGAATACCAGCGCAAACAACTCATTGTGGGCGAGTGCATTTTTACTAATGGCGTGTATTCTCTTCGCAGCAAGTAAGCACACCCCAACAGCAAACGCTGACGCAAATGCAGCGGGCAATGGATTTACGATGGTGACGACTCCAGATGGCCGTGGGACAGACTTGTTGTATGTCATCGATGACCAGAACCAGGTACTGATGATTTATTTTTTACCAGACCCCAAACAAGTGACGAAAATAGAACCCGTTGCCGCTTGGTCCCTACCAAACCTATTTTCGACAGTCAGAAACTAACAACAGTCTGTACACTACTTCAATGCGTATACCTGTTGATACCGTAATGGTTCAGCAGCGTGCCGACTCATTCGCACGCCGTTCCATAAAGACAGAATCCAAGCAGCAAGGGCTTCGCTTGGCCCTATCCATGATTGATTTAACGACACTTGAGGGGAAAGACTCTCCCGAAAAGGTTCGTTCTCTATGCACAAAAGCTATTCACCCATGGGAGGGCACTATTGATCCCCCCATTCCTTCAGTTGCGGCTGTTTGTGTGTATCCGAGTCTTGTTCGGGTCGCCAAACATGCGTTGCAGGGTTCATCGGTTGCTGTTGCATCTGTTGCAACAGGATTTCCAAGTGGGCAGTACCCCATTGATGTTCGTTTGAATGATGTTGAAGAGTCGGTTAGTGCAGGTGCTGATGAAATAGACATGGTTATTAATAGGGGGGCTTTTTTGTCTGGAGATTATGGCGAAGTTTCAGACGAAATATCGCGCGTACGAGGAGCGTGCGGAACCGCGCACCTAAAAATCATTTTGGAAACGGGAGAGCTAGAAACTCTTGAAAACATCCGACTTGCTTCTGAACTTTCTATTCGCGCTGCTGCAAACGCCGGACCAATCAAAGATGGCGAAGTGTTTATCAAGACATCAACGGGAAAGATAAGCCCAGCCGCAACAATGCCTGTGACCCTAGTTATGCTTGAAGTCATCCGAGAATATTATGAAGAAACAGGAATTAGAATAGGAATGAAGCCCGCCGGAGGAATTAAAACGGCAAAACAAGCGCTCCATTACCTTGTAATGGTGAAAGAAACGTTGGGCAACGATTGGTTAACCAAGTCATTGTTTCGTTTTGGTGCTTCAAGTTTAACAAACGATGTTCTACGACAATTGGTACGACAACACACAGGGCGGTACGCTGCAACGTACGATTTTAGCGAGGCGTAATGACAACACAAACACAACAAGACTCAACTGGGTGGGAATACAGCCCCTCCCCAGAGCAAACAAAGGTTCACATTGAACCAAAAAACAAACTGTTTATAAACGGAGCGTTTGTCTCACCAAAGTCACGTTCTTGGTTTTCAACAATTAACCCATCAAACGAACAAAAACTTGCAGACATTGCATGTGCTGGCAAAGCAGATGTGAACAGTGCAGTTTTGGCAGCTAAAAAAGCCCTCCCCAAATGGTCTAAATTGTGTGGTTCTGTAAGGGCAAAATATCTTTACCGAATCGCACGTCGTATACAAGAGCGAGCAAGAGAACTCGCAATTCTTGAAACAATGGACGGCGGAAAACCAATTAAAGAATCAAGAGATGTAGACATTCCACTCGCAGCACAACATTTTTTCTACTACGCGGGATGGGCAGACAAACTCGAATACGCGTTTCCTGGTCGGTCGATTTCACCCGTTGGTGTGTGTGCACAAATTATTCCGTGGAATTTTCCCCTTCTTATGGCGGCATGGAAACTTGCCCCTGCCCTCGCTTGTGGCAACACATGCATTCTAAAACCCGCTGAAACAACACCGCTTACTGCGCTTCGTCTTGCAGAAATTATTCAAGAGGTAGGATTGCCTGAGGGAGTTGTAAATATTGTGACTGGCGCAGGAGATACAGGTAAAATTCTTGCAGAACACAAAACGGTAAACAAGGTTGCTTTTACTGGATCTACAGAAGTTGGGAAACTACTCATGAGAAGTACGGCGGGCTCTGGGAAAAAACTCACCCTAGAACTTGGTGGCAAAAGTGCGAATATTATTTTTGCCGATGCGGCGATAGACCAAGCGGTTGAGGGAATTATTTCAGGAATTTATTTTAACCAAGGGCATGTGTGCTGTGCTGGTTCTCGACTGTTTGTTGAAGAGTCAGTTGTTTCAGATGTTATTCAAAAGTTAAAACACCGCTTGCAATCACTTCGTGTTGGAGACCCACTTGATAAAAACACAGACCTTGGTGCAATCAACTCAAACGCGCAACTTAAAACTGTTCAACAATATATTCGAACGGGTGTCGATGAGGGCGCAGAATTTCATGAAGTACACCAAGACAGGTTGCCATCAAAAGGATATTGGTGCAACCCTTGTTTCTTTACAGATGTTCAGCCAAGCCACACAATTGCCCGGGAAGAAATTTTTGGACCAGTATTAAGTGTTATGACCTTTAGGACACCACAAGAAGCTCTAACGCGTGCAAATAATTCTCCCTATGGTTTAGCTGCAGGGATTTGGACAGATAAGGGATCAAAGATATTTGAAATTGCAAAAAAAGTAGATGCGGGCGTAGTCTGGTGTAACACCTACAACAAATTTGACGCTGCATCCCCCTTTGGTGGTTTTAAAGAATCTGGATTTGGAAGAGAGGGTGGTATGCAGGGGCTTCAACCATACATTCGATTACAGAATAAGTCAGGGAGAACGAAGTAAATGTCACGTCTTACAGTTCCAAAAACATATAAATTATATATTGGTGGGAAGTTTCCAAGGACAGAGTCCGGTCGCTCTATTGCAATTCAAAACCAGAGGGGTGAAACCGAAGCTCATATATGCCACGGATCAAGAAAAGATTTTCGTGAAGCGGTGGAGTCAGCAAACAATGCGTTTGGAGCATGGTCTGGAGTTACGGGGTATCTTCGCGGACAAATCATGTATCGAATGGCAGAAATGCTTGAGGGTCGGCGTGAGGAGTTTGTTTCAGCAATTATGGTGACTAGAAATGTAACAGTTTCAGCTGCGAGAAAGGAAGTAGACGCCTCTGTTGACCGTCTAGTTCGATTTGCGGGTTGGACAGATAAACATCAACAAATCATAGGGTGCGCAAATGCTGTTGCTGGTGATTACTACAATTTTACGGTTCCACAACCACAAGGTGTTGTTGTAGCACTTTCACCAAAAACACCACCATTGCTTGGGCTTGTTACAAGCATCGCGGCTCCACTTTGTTCGGGCAACACTGTTGTAGCGATTGGTTCGGATAGCCATCCAATTCCAACGGCAATCCTAGGAGAGGTGTGTCAAACATCAGATGTTCCAGCTGGCGTCATCAACATACTTACTGGATACCAGAAAGAAATTATTGAACATGTAGCGACACACCGTCAGGTCGCATCGGTTTATGCTTCAGATTTGTCGAAAAAAGACAGGGTCATATTGGAAGAGGGCGGTTCTGAGAGTATGAAGCGTCTACATTTTGTTTCCGTTGATGAAGAAACTTGGTATGACAACGCAGCAATGGCATCTCCTTGGGAGGTTGAACCATTTGTTGAATATAAAACCATTTGGCACCCATCAGCGTGCTGATTATTCATTGCTTTGAATTGTGTACGATTTGCTACGAATTGGGTTTTCGTCCTCTTGAGCAAAAGTGGCCCTTACTGTTGCTTGGGTAAGATTTTCTGGAACTTTATTAAAATGCACGCGGTATGTTCGCGTTACCGAGTCAAAATGTTGTCGGTTAACACTGGGATTATCAAGGGAAATAGTTTCGGTTACGAGCGAGTTTCCATCGAGGTCGGTTAATGTGATATGCAACAACCCAATTCCCCTACAAGCGAAATCGTCACCATCCCTGAACTCAACATGTACGATAATCATCCGTTCCTTATCTGGATCACTCGAGTTTCTAAAGCGACTTAGTGGGTTAATCTCAACACTGTTTGGGGCGTAGGCCGAATGATATTTTGTTTCTTTTGGCCCAAGTTTATTCATTGAGCAGCCAACACAAAACAAAGCCACAACAAAACATGTTGTGGCAATTGTTAGAAGTTTTTTTGTTTCGGTCAAGCGCTTGTTCGCTGTTATCCAACCTCATCAATCATTCGATCGATTGCAAGATGAAGTTTATCTTCGGTCAAATATGTGTTTGATGCAATAGCATCTTTGAGAGCATCAATTCGGTCCTGCCGTACATCAGGAAGCTCTTGAATTTTTTCGAGCATTTGTGCTTCTTGTGAAAATTCAACACGATCACTTACGGTTACTCCAGTTGTATCAACCGCTGGAGCAGCGACTTCTACGGGGTTTGTTGGAGCAACTGGCGAGGTTGGCGCGGTTGACTTCACACTTCCCACAACTGTATTTCCGATAGCGGATATCTCAGACATTTCTTTTACCTTTTCTGTGCCGCAGAGCGACTGTTTCCTCAAGTTCCTAACACTTCCCTATCCCCCAACGAGTAAGACGAAGCCACCAAGCAATACGTCCCACACCCTATTTTTATCGAACATTGTGTCTATTTTTCTTTAACTTTAGTGTTTTTTTTGAAGTTTTCGTAAAGTCCGATATCACCACCCGTTACACTGTTAAAAAGGGCGTTTTTTGCCACCCAACATTGGGAAGTACGATAACAAATATGACACACTACTTTCTCTTCTTTCGAATCATCCTTTTTATAAGCGTGTTTGCTGGTTGTTCCACCGAGACCACTACTAAACCGCCATCACCTAACACTTCGCAGGGCGACATCATGGACCTTTCAACGTGGGATTTTGATGATGAGACTTCGACCCAAGTTATACCAACACAAAGATCCACCCAAAACAAAGATCAGTATGCGATTGTCGTCGCTACTTTCACGGGCGATCATCACGAAGAATCTGCCTCTGCTACACGCTTGCAACTTGTGTCTCAATATCCATCTATTGGTCACAATCTTGTGTTGCGACCTCGGAGTAGGGGTAGCGTGTTGTCGTATGGAAACTATCGTGGGTACGATGACATCAAAGCGAAAAAAGACATCGAAATGTTGCGTAACATTCCAACAGCTCGTGGCACGCCCTTGTTTACACAAATAATGTTGATGAAGTTTAAGGCGTCAAGGAGTCTGGACAATCTTCATCCTTATGATTTGTGGACCGTTCGTAGAGAGTTTCCAAAAATGGTCCCAATTTACACTTTAGAAGTTGCGGTTTGGGGTGATTTTGAGAGCGGTCAATTCCCACAAGAAAAGAGAAGAGCGGTTGCTGAGAAGTATGCATCTGAACTTCGTGGGAAAGGTTTTAAGGCTTACTTTCATCACAATGATGATGTGGAACTGAGTTCAGTTACGGTTGGTTTGTTTGGACACTCTGCAGTGGATGCTGAAACAGGTTTTTATAGCCACGAGGTTGAAGCAATGATGTCTAGATTCCCAGCGCGACTTGTGAATGGGCAACAAGTGAGAGAATACTTCAACCCATCAAAACCTGAGATGGGCTCAAATGTACAACCGCCCTGCCTTGCTGAAGTACCAATAGATTAATTTTGGTGCTTGTTTCGTGGTTTACCACAGAAGAGAGAAGCCCCAAAGTGGTTTACACAATTAGATACAAAAGGCGTTTTTATCTATGTTGAGTTCTTCAGGACCAACAGAAACGAAGGTAATTTCGCCAAACTCACGCTGTGATAACCAGTTGTTCACCTCTTCGAAACCCACACCCTCAAGTTCTTCTAGTCGGTCAGCAAGTGAACGCGTTCGCCCCAATGCATATTGATCTCCCCACAATGTGCTTGCTCTTGCTGCGGTTGATTCACCGTGCATGACGATACGCGATTTCATCCTTTGGATAGTACGATCAAACTCATCTTTGGTAATCCCATTTTTTAGTTCTGCAAGTTGCTCAAGACAAACTTGTACAGTTTCTTCTGCACGTTCTGGGGTAGTGCCAGCATTCATTCTTACAGCCGAATAGTGTTTTGAAGGTGCATATCGTGCAGATACGCTGTAACACAAAGACCGTCGCTGTCGCACTTGGGTAAACAAACGACCGCTTGTTGCCCCCCCAAATATTGAAATGGCCACTGCTTCAAGCAGAGAATTTTCATCGGTTGCATTTGGGGCATTAAATGCAAAAGAAAGGTGAACCTGAGAAGTATCTTGTTTAATCCAGTGTGTGCCTCCAGTTGCAGGTGCTGTTTCGATTTTTGTATTCTCTCCAGTTGACCAAGATGAAACCAACTCTTCAATTTCATTGACAACCCGATGGTGTTCAACATCCCCAGAGATAACAACAATTGATTCGTTTGGAACACAGGCGTCGACATAAGTCTGGCGAATCTGCTCAATCGTTGCAGTTTTTATGTTTTCAACAGTTCCATATGCGGATCGATTAAAAGGAGATGGCAGATGGTTTTTGTTTAACTCTACAACAGCAAGGTATGACGGATTGTCAGCTAAAGAGTGGATAGATTGAAGGCAAAGACTTTTGCATGCGGGTAAATCTGGTTCAGGTAGGGTGGGGTGTAGAAAGAACGCCCCGAGCAAGGAAATAGCGTCAGATAGTCGATTTCCCAGTAAAACAGAGGTAATTCGAATAAACTCCACTCCACAGGAAATATGCCTGTTGACTCCAAGAAGATCAAGAGCGTCACTATGATCTTTTGCGTTTAGATTGCGAACACCCCTTTGCATTAATTCCGCAAGTAGAACGCTTTCACCATCACGAATATTCGTGGCAACGCCGGCACGAACACCCCAATTCAACGCAACGGTTTTTACGCTTGGGTTGGATTCTGTGATGATGTGTAAAC
This sequence comes from uncultured Isosphaeraceae bacterium, assembly GCA_964592615.1. Lineage (GTDB taxonomy): Bacteria > Planctomycetota > Phycisphaerae > Phycisphaerales > SM1A02. The sequence continues at coordinate 15,437 of CAZQGB010000027.1, forward strand.
CGTTTTGGCACGTGTGGTGTTTTATGACATTCACAATAATTTGGAGGATACAGATGTTATTTGCAAAATGTTTACATTTTTTTTGTTTTTTATAATCATTAAAAAAAACGAATTGCAACAACAAAAACTTTTAGAACAAAAAAACGTTTCACAATGTTTACTTTTGCGCAAATTTGTTTGTGTTCTTAAAAAAAGTAAAAAAAATGACGTAAGTGTAAAAAAATAATAAACTTACATTATTAACAAATGTTTACTGTTTGAATCAAAAAAACATCGCGCAAAGCGGTTTGCACGCACTTTTTATTCATTGTGCGCGCAGTAAAACAATTTGTAACTCGACATGTTTTTGTGTGTTGTAAAAAAAAATATGTAATGCATCTTCCAAAGTACGCCCGATACGGTTACAACTCTATTAACGGAACGTCCGTTAGTGGTCCAAACGCGCGTATTATTGTTGAAACAAGGAGGTCAATGATCATGGCCAAAAAGAAAGCAACGAGGAAA
>CAZQGB010000028.1:0-15570 GCA_964592615.1 uncultured Isosphaeraceae bacterium
GGCGCTCACCACGATATGAACGAATGTCGCGAAGGCGTTGAATATTTTGTTTTACCTGTCGACGGAGTGAACCTTCGACGATTAAATTTGAATCAAGATAAAGCGCTATTCGACCAACCTCGTCATCAGTAAGATCACGAGCTTTAGTTTCTGGGTCGATTTTAGAATCTTCTAGAATATCGTCCGCAATCTTTGGACCAATGCCGTAGATATAACGGAGCGAATATCGCACCTTCTTGTTTTCTGGGATGTCTACACCTGCAATACGTGGCATATTAGTTCTCCAATCTCATAGGGGTTTAGCCCTGACGAGCTTTCAATCGTGGGTTCTTCTTGTTGATAACGTATCGTTTGCCTTTTCGGATGACGATTTGGCAATCTTTTGTTCTTCGTTTAATACTACTTTTAACTTTCATAATTCTTACCTCTTAATTCTTAGTGAATTAGTGCCTATATGTAATTCGACCTTTAGTCATGTCGTACTGGCTAATCTCGACTGTTACTTTGTCGCCGGGCAAAATACGTATGTAAAAACGTCGCATTTTTCCGCTAATGTACGCGAGAATCTCGTGTCCATTCTCAAGTTTCACCTTAAACCTAGCATCTGGTAAGGCCTCAACAACTTCAGCTTCGAGTGTGATTTTTTCTTCTTTAGCCATTCGAGTATCGTCTATGCTCCACTTGTTCTCCTAGATATCCCACCAGTTCGTGTTTTAACTGATGAGTCGTAAAATCCTCTGTAATTTCGCATGAGTAAGTTTGCTTCAATTCGTTGAATTAAATCAAGACCGACACTCACAACAATCAACAAACCTGTTCCGCCGAGGAAGCTTGATACAAAGAACGGGATTTGCATTTCTTTTGAAACGATTGACGGGATAACAGCAATTACTGCCAAGAATCCTGCACCAACATACGTAATTCGTTCAACGACTGTTTCTAAATACTCGGCTGTTCGTGGCCCTGGACGCAATCCAGGAATGAAACTACCGTTATCTCGTAATTGACGCGCCATATCTTCAGGGCTGAATACAATTGTTGTCCAGAAGTAACTAAAGAAGTAAATCAAAATAATCTCTAGTACTATGTAGGGGTATTCGCCCATCTGGAAGTTCGCGTTTAAGAATGATGTTGTTGAAACCCACCAGCTAGCTGGGTCTGGTGAGGCAGATGCTGCTGATTGGAGGTACCCAAAGAAAGCTGAAGGGAAAATCAGGAGTGAACTAGCAAAGATGATTGGCATAACACCTGCGTGATTAACTCGCAGTGGCAAGTAGTGCCTTGCACCGCCATATGTTTTACGGCCACGAGTGTGACGGGCTTGTTGAATGGGAATGCGTCTTTGTGCTACGGTAATAAGAATTGCACCTGCAACAACAAAGATGAATGCTCCAATTAGGAACAAGACCCCAAGGATTCCTATATTGCTTCCTGCAGATTGTTGCGATGTACTAAAGTTATCCCAAACCCATGTAAACGCTTGAGGCATTCGGGCAATAATGCCGGCGGTCAAAATTAAGGAAACGCCATTCCCGATGCCGTATTTATCGATTTGCTCTCCGAGCCACATCAAGAAAACACTTCCTGCAGTAAGCGCTGTGACGCCGGCAAGATAGAAGACTATCATTCCGCCTGGGTTTAAGAACTCTGGTCGAATCAGTCCTTGAGCAGCAATAAACTTCAACCACATCATTGCTTGGATGAAACACATTGCAACAGTAGCGTACCGTGTCCATTCTGTGATTTTTGCTTGACCTGAAGCACCCTCTCTCTTGAGTTCTTGCAAGCGAGGCATCACTGATTGCAAGAGTTGGAAAATAATGGAAGCCGTGATGTACGGCATAATTCCTAAACCAAAGATGGTTGATTGAGAAAACGAGCCACCCGAGAAAATTGAAGCGTAATCAAGGAATTTTCCCCACCCGCTTGAGCTTTCAGTTGCTTTTTGTGCTGCTTCGACCATCTGTTGCTGGTTTACGCCTGCAAGTGGAATCCAGAAGCCAATGCGATAAATTGCGATCATCGTCATAGTGAAGAACACACGATTTCGCAGTTCTGCAATTCTGAAAATATTAATGATGGCTTGAATCATTAGGGTGTAGTCCTACTCACTTTATTCTTCTTCTGTTGACTCGGTTGGTTGAGTTTCAGTTTTATCTTCTACGATTGGTTCTGGTTTTTCTTCTTTTGCTTCTGGCTTTGTTTTTGTTTTAGCAGGCCATTCACGCTTCCATTTTTTCTTCTCGATTACAGTTACGCTTCCGCCAGCTGCTTCAATTTTCTTCACAGCTGAAGCAGAAAACTTATCTGCAGTAATATTGAGTGCAATGGCAATGTCGCCTTGGCCAAGAATTTTTACGGGGTTGTTGAAGTTTCGAATCAAACCTGCTTCAACAAGTGCAGAAGCATCAACAGTTGCGCCTTTTTTGAATCTATTAGCAAGCGACGCTAGATTAACAATGTGGTAGACAGTTTTAAAGTCTGAATTGCTAAAACCACGCTTTGGGATACGCCTAAAATATTGCATTTGGCCACCCTCAAACGCTGGACGTCTTGAGAAACCAGAACGCGAATGTGCACCCTTATGTCCACGGCCACTTGTCTTACCAGAACCACTACCGTGTCCGCGTCCAATCCGTTTTCTGGATTTGTACTTGCCTGCTTTTTCAGTTATTTCATGAATCATCATGACATTTAATCTCCAAATCAAAGTACGACGTTATGTAGTCGCTTCCTTGGTACTCACTTCAGTTTTTTCATCATTCGCACTATCTTCTACAACAACACTCGGCACCGCTTCGTGCGATTGTTCCGTATGTGTTTTTTCAATTTCAACCTTGCGGAGTAATTGAACTGTTTCACGATTACGCAATTGGCGAAGACCATCAATAACAGCTTTTGACAAGTTTTTGTTATTTGTTGAGCCATATGCCTTGGATAGACAATCTTGAACACCAACAAGATCAAGAACTGCGCGAACTGCTGCTCCTGCAATAACACCTGTACCAGGTGATGCTGGAACAAGCCGCACGCTACATGCACCAAATCGTCCAGTTACTTCATGAGGAATTGTTGTTCCTGTTAAAGGGAACTCACGCATTTCTCGCTTTGCTTTCTTTTGTGCTTTCTCAATAGCATTTGGAACTTGGTTAGCTTTTCCATAACCAAGACCAACACGACCCTGTCTGTCACCACAGACAACCATCGCAGAAAAACTAAAACGGCGACCACCTTTAACGGTTGCAGCAGTTCGATAAACGCCAACCGTGTTCGTGTCAACGCCACCTCTATCATCATCATATTGTTTATTCATCATATATAACTATCCTGTTCGTCAGAACTTTAATCCTGCTTCACGAGCGCTTTCTGCGAGTGCTTTTATTCGACCATGAAAACGATATCCATTTCGATCAAAGATGACTTTTTCAACGCCTGCCTTCTTTGCTTTTTTTGCGATTCGTGCTCCGATTTCTTTTGCCGCAGTGCAATTACTACCAGCTTCTACTTTTCCATCTTTTTCAATCGTTGACGCAGAGCAAATCGTGCGACCCGATGTGTCATCAATAACTTGGGCGTATGTATTCTTGCCGCTTCGAGTCACTGACAAACGTGGGCGAGAAGGTGTTCCGAAGATATTCTTCCTAACACTTCGCTTACGCCTTGTGTATCTTTTAATTCTTGATGTAATTCGATTCATCGTTATGTTCCTTGGTCATACCTAATTGCGTTTAAACGCCAAATGCTTTCCCTGCCTTACGAATAATGATTTCATCGTGATACATGATGCCTTTGCCGTTGTATGGCTCAGGCTCACGTTTCGATCTAATTACTGCTGCAAACTGACCAACAGCTTGCTTGTCTGCTCCAGTAATAGTGATTTCAGTACCCTTTTCAACTTCAAACGTAACACCATCTGGTGCCTGAATATCAACAGTGTGGCAGTAGCCGATACTAAGAACAATTGTTTGTCCTTGTGCTTTTGCGTTCCAACCAACACCTACAATTTTCAACTTCTTCGTGAAGCCCTTTGTGACACCTTCAACCATATTGTTAATGCAGCTACGGGTTGTACCCCATAATGCTCTAGATTGGCGTGTAACTTCTGTGTCTTCAGCAATCGCACAATTAATCAAACCATCATCGAATTTCACATCCACTTCACTGCGCCAATCAAATGAGAGGTTTCCTTTTGGACCCTTTACACCGATCGAGCGATTGTTCGCGTTGAGATTAACTTCAACACCTGATGGAACTGCTATTGATTGTTTACCTATTCGTGACATAATCTAGTCCTCTTTCGCATTACGCGACTGTGGCAACAATTTCGCCACCAACATTTTCCTTACGGCATTTACGATCACTCATAATGCCACTACTTGTTGAAACAATCGCAATGCCAAGACCACCAAGAGGACGTGGAAGATCTTCCACACTTCGGTAGACCCTGCATCCGGGTTTGGACTCGCGCTTGATTGAGTTAATTACTTTTTCGCCTCGCTCACCGTAACGAAGATGAACATCAAGCCGTCCTTGACGACCATCATCTATAACTTCAAAACTGGTAATGAAGCCCTCGTCAACGAGAACTTGTGCAACTCCGCGGTTTAACTTGTTATTAAGACAAGAAACGGTAGGTGCATGATTCCTCACTGCGTTTCGAACGCGTGTGAGCATATCGGCTGTTAGATCTTGTTGTGACATATATTTACTCCATACATGGCTTGTTTCTTAGCCATGCAATATCTTCTCTGATTTACCAACTTGCCTTACGCATTCCAGGAATTTTTCCTTCCAACGCTAACTGGCGAAGCATGATTCGGCTGATGCCAAACTTTCGGTAGACACCACGACCACGACCAGTGATCTGACATCGGTTTTTCTTGCGAGTTGAGAACTTTGGTTCTCGTTTCATTTGTTCGAATACACGTTTACTTGCCATGTTTATTCCTTATTCCTCGTCTCGTACAAAGGGCATACCGAGTTCTTTTAAAACATATTTGCTCAAGTCTGGATTTGAGTTTTCAAATACGATATTGATGTTCATTCCGTGTGAGAAGTTCACTTCAGCCATGTTGATTTCTGGCCACACTGCTTGTTCTGTTAAGCCCATCGAATAATTCCCAGCTTGGTCAAAAGCGGTGTCCTTTAATCCTCTAAAGTCTTTAATTCGCGGAATTGCTAATGAAATTAATCGATCTAGAAAGTGCCACATGTGATCCCCTCGCATAGTCACCATGAATGCTGATGGAGCACCCTCACGAACTTTAAAGTTCGCGACTGATTTTTTCGCCATCAACATGATGGGCTTTTGCCCTGAGATAGTGCTCAGTGTTGAAATCACAGTGTCGCGAATTTCTGGTTTAAGTTTTTGATTATCAAGGAACCGGCCAATTCCAACATTCACGGTAATCTTGACAAGCTTTGGAGCTCTACTAATATTACCCAACTTGAATTCCTTAAGTACATTTGCTTTAACTTCGTCGTTATAACGAGTTTGCAATCTTGGTTTGTCAATTGTTGCGGTCATGGCTTTACTTTCCTTTGCCTCTTGCGTCTGCTGAGTGAATCTCGCAAATGACTTTCTCTACCTTCTTGCCTTTATCATCTCGAACAAGGCCAATTCTTACTTTTGCGCCATCTTTTTGAGTTTCATAACGGACTCTTGCTGGCTTGCCATCAACTTCTGGGCTTACATTGCTCATGTGAATTGACATTTCCTGCTTAATAACGCCGCCATTTGGATTAGCTTGTGATGGCTTAATATTCTTTGAACGAACATTAACTCCCTTAACAATGACACGGTCTTTCTTAGTGAGAACGCGGAGAACCTCTCCAACAGCGCCCTTGTCATTACCTGCGGTTACTACTACTTTATCGCCTTTACGGATATGCCTAGGCATTACACCACCTCCGATGCAAGTGAAACTATTTTCATGTAATTCTTTTCGCGAAGTTCACGAGCAACAGCGCCAAAAATACGTGTACCAGTTGGGTTCATATCTTCATTGAGTAAAACGCAAGCATTTGAGTCAAATCTAACATATGAACCGTCAGTTCGTCGTGTTGGATATTTCGTTCGTACAATAACTGCACGAATTTTGTCGCCTGTTTTTACCTGTGAATTAGGTAGCGCCTTCTTAACAGCACAAACAACTCGATCTCCTACACCAGCTGTACGCCTCGAATATTTACCACGAGCAGTTGAGCCACCTAGAACACTAATCACTAGTACCTCTTTTGCTCCGCTGTTGTCAGCTACTTCTAATCTTGATTCTTTTTGGATCATCGGTCTGTTCCTTGATGAACTGCTTAATTAACAGCCTGCTCAATAACGCGGGTTACAACCCACGATTTTGTTTTTGAAATAGGGCGACACTCTGCAATTTCAACCTTGTCACCAAGATTAACTTCGTTGTTAGCATCATGCGCCTGAATTTGAGTTCGCTTTCGAACGTACTTTCCATACTTAGGGTGCTTCACGGAAAATTGAATTTCCACTTTGCAGCTTTTATCTCGAGAGTCTGATGTTACAACACCAACTTTTCGAGATGCATTATCTGGAATAATTATTTCTTTTAAGTGGCTCATAGTTGGTACCTCTTATGCCTTCCCTGTTCTTTTGCTCCGCAAAGTTTGCTCAGTTAGCAAACGAGCAATGTCTTTGCGGATTTTTTTGTATTGGGAAGTATCTTGGATTTTTTCCGTTACGCCTTGTGTCATAAGTTCGAAGCGCTTCTTACGAAGGTTGTCTACTTCGATTGCTAGTTCTTCATCACCTAATTTGTGAACTGCTTTCGCTTTCATATCTTCATTCCTTCTTCTGGTAACGCAACCGCGTTAGACAGAGAGTCTCCGACCTACAAACCGGCAACGCACCGGCATTTTGTGTGCAACCCGAGCCATTGCCTGCTTGGCCGTATCTTCGGGAACACCACTTATTTCAAAAAGGATTGTCCCGGGCTTCACTCGCGCTGCCCAGAAATCAGTATCTGCTTTCCCCTTGCCCATCCGTGTTTCAAGCGGTTTCTTAGAAATTGGCTTGTCTGGGAAGACCCGAATGACAACCTTGCCTTGTCGGCGAAGGAAGTGTTGCGCTGCAATACGCCCAGCTTCGATTTGCCTAGCTGAAACCCAATGGGTATCCAACGATTGCAACCCATACTCACCAAATGCCACGTAGTTTCCTCGTGTAGCATTGCCTTTCATCTTACCGCGCATCTGTTTGCGGAACTTAACTCGTTTTGGCATCCGTGGCATCGGACAATCTCCTTACAACAGTTCGGTACTTAGCCGAACATAAATACTTTCGTTAACGACGACCTCGAGCACGACCTCGAGCACCAGCTGCTCGTGAATCTGTTTGCTCTTCTTCTGCGTCTGTATACATACCCTTATAAATCCAAACCTTCACTCCAATAATTCCGTAGGTTGTTTCAGCGTGGACAATTGCATAATCAACATTTGCTTGTAGCGTAGATAGTGGAATTGAACCCTCACGCACAACAAACTTCCGAGCCATTTCAGCACCACCAAGACGACCAGAGATTTGAATTCTGATTCCCCTCGCACCATGCTGCATTGCGGATTCTGCACGCTGCTTTAGCATGCGTCTAAAGTTACCGCGTTTTCGCATCTGTTCGCCAATTGCTTCAGCAATCAAACAAGCATCAGTATCAGGGTTCATTACTTCCATAATCTTGACTTGAGCTTTTCGACCAGTCATTACTTGAAGGTCTGCAACAAGTTTGTCAATTTCAGATCCCTTTGGACCCACAACAAGACCGGGACGTGCTGTCTTTACGATGACTGTTAACTCTTCACGAGTTCGTTCAATCAAAATATCTGAAACAGCAGCGAACGGTGGCGTGCGATTAAGACGTTTATCGACAAACTCACGAATGCGGTAATCTTCAACGAGCAACTCAGCAAAGAGTGCTTTTGGTGCGTACCAACGCGACTTGTGTCCTTCGGTTACACCGACTCGAAATCCAAATGGTTGAACTTTTTGTCCCATTATTTTTTCTCTCCAACAGCAATGATGAGGTGACTCGTCGGCTTGTGGATTGGGTGGGCTCGCCCACGATCCTTCGGACGCCATCGTTTAATTACAGAGCCCTCATCAACCCGTGACTCGGAAACATAGAGTGATGAAACGTCTGCATCTTGCTCTTCAGCATTTGCGATAGCACTATTAAGAACTGATTTAAAATACCACGCAGCTCGCTTCTTGGAGAATTCCAATTGAGAGAGTGCGTCGTCTATTCGTTTTCCACGAATCAAATCTGCGACAAGGCGTGCCTTTCGCGGTGAGATTCGAGCATATTTATGTGTTGCTTTGTATGTCATGGGTTCTACCTTCAAGCGTTACGACTTAATGCCTTCCTTCTTGTTGGTGTGGCCGCGAAACAATCGTGTGTGTGAGAACTCACCAAGTTTGTGACCAACCATATCTTCAGTAATAAAGACTTCCATGAATTGACGACCGTTGTGAACAAGGAATGTAAAACCAACAAATTCAGGAACAATCGTGCATGCACGTGCCCATGTTTTGATTGGCGATTTTTTTGGTCCAGCAGCCATTGCTTCTACTTTTCGGTAGAGCTTTTCGTCGACAAATGGACCTTTTTTTAGTGATCTAGACATATATTCTTCCTAAGGTCAGAGTTTGAGTTGACCATAACGTTTACTCTTACGACGACGGAGGATGCGTGCATCCGTCCACTTCCCACGCTGCCTTGTGCGACCACCCTTCGACTTCGTGCCAGAAGCACTTGCTGGGGTACGTCCACCCTTGGAACGACCTTCACCACCACCAAGTGGGTGATCATGGTGACTCATAGCCATACCGCGAACTTTTGGTCTGCGTCCGAGCCATCGATTTCGTCCGGCTTTTCCAAGTTTGACATTTTGATGATCGGTATTTCCCAATTGCCCAATCGTGGCACGGCAATCGACTGAAACTTGACGAATTTCGCCAGAAGGCAAGACAATTGTTGCCCAGCGACCTTCACGGTTACTTAACCGAGCAGCTGCTCCTGCAGAACGGCATAATGCCCCACCTTTGCCTGGTTCAAATTCAATATTATGAACCGTCAAACCAGTTGGGATAAATTTAAGTGGCATGCAATTGCCAGACTTTGGTTCAATTGCACTGTTTGAACTTAAAACTGTATCGCCATCTGTTAGACCACGTGGTGCCAAGATGTACCGTTTATTTCCATCTTCATATTGCACAAGGGCAATGTGGCAACTTCGGTTTGGATCATATTCAATTCCAAGAACAGTTGCGACCATGTCATCTTTAAGACGACGGAAGTCAATTTTACGGTACCGACGCTTGTGACCACCCCCACGACCTTGCACGGTAATTTTACCTTGATTGTTGCGTCCGCCATTTTTAGTTAGCGGTGCAAGCAATGATTTTTCTGGACGGTTCTTAGTCACTTCGACGTGAAGGTTCACGGAAGCATTTCTTCGTCCTGGTGTAATTGGTTTGTAAACTCGAATAGCCATTTGTATCTCCGCTCACTCTTAGAAGAGTTCGATGCGATCCTCCTCATGAAGTTTCACTACTGCACGTTTTTCACTTCCAACCCTAAACCATCCCATACGATTCCTTCGCATACGACCTTTTCGGATTTGGGTGGACACGGAAAGCACTCGGACACCGTAGATATCTTCTACTGCTCTTTTAATTTGCCCCTTACTTGCGCGACTATCAACTTCAAAGGCATACCGGTTATTCGCGGTAGCATTGAATGTTGTTTTTTCGGTAACAAGTGGTTTTTTAACAATTGTTGTAGCTTCCATTACGCTGCTTCCTCATCTTTCTTCCAAGCGGAACCATCAAGGAATGCTTCAATTGAAGCTTTGTCTACGACAAGGTAGCGGTGGTTCAATAATTCAAACACATTAAGTTGATCAATTCGAATTGTGTCAACATTTTCGATGTTACGAGCAGAGACAGCTGCGTTTCGATTTTCTGAATCGACTGCTACTAAACAACTTCGATTAACACCCACTGCGTCAAGAATCGATTTAAACTCTTTAGTTTTTGGATTTGCAAACTCAAGATCAACAATGCACTTCACTTCACCATCTACTAACTTTGATAGTAATGCATTCTTATTCGCGAGTTGTCGCATTTTCTTGGGCATGTCCTTACGAAAATCTGCATGCGTTCTCTTCTTTGCAAAGGCGACGCCGCCACCTTTACGAATATTGGAACGAACTTGACCCATTCGGGCGTTGCCTGTTCCTTTTTGCTTGTAAATTTTTCTAGTAGATCCATCGACCATCCCTCGACTCTTGGTTCGTGCTGAACCTTGCCTACGGTTGGAATGGAACATGACATACGCTTGCTTCAGCAGCGTAGGCTTTACCTCGGTTCCGAGCACGGCTTCATCGATACTAAGCGTATCAACTTGCTTGCCATTTTTATCATATATGGGAAGTTCAATCATAATCTTTAATCACCTGTGACGTTTCGTCTTTGTGTGCCTTGCTCTCTGATGCTGTCGGTAAGTCCTTTTGGAGCACTGCTCATGAAGGAGTCCGGTGGTTGCTCAGAAGAGATTGACTCGGCGTACTGTTGCGGTTTGTCGCGATCTACTGGTTCTCAAAAGAGCCTTGAAGATCTACCAATAAACTTATTTACTGGCTGCAGTTGTTTTCTTCCTATTCAAACGTTTTGCTTCTCTAATGATGACCATGCCACTGTTTGGACCAGGGATAGAACCCTTCACCAAGAGCAAGTTTCGTTCACCATCTACTTTAATGACAGGCAAACTACGACAAGTAATTTGCTTGTTGCCCATTTGACCGGGCATTCGTTTACCTTTTTTAGGTTTCGGACCAGTTCCTAGGTTTGTCGCATGTCCATTAATTGAACCTACGCGACGATGTGCACGCTTCACGCCGTGCGATGCCTCTAAACCTTTAAAATTGTGGCGCTTCATACCACCTTGAAAGCCCTTACCTTTATTTGTACCTATAACATCGACAAATTTGATATCGTCAAAAATTGATACATCAATTGTTTGTCCTGGCTCTGAATCACCAACGTCATCTACACGTACTTCGCGATGGAATCTCTTGGGAGCAGTACCAGCTTTAGCATCGTGGCCAATAATTGGCATAGTTGCACGACCTGGTCGCACATCTTCAAAACCAATTTGCAATGCATCATAACCTTCGACCTCTTTGGTTTTGACTTGAGTCACAACACAAGGACCAGCTTCTACGATTGTGACAGGGATGTTCGTACCATCTTCAAGAAAGTATCGAGACATTCCAACTTTTCTTCCAATCAATGTTTTTGACATTCGTGTTGTCCTTGAGGCAAAGGGTTATGGTCAGGGATCATTTTGATTTGACCGGAGTGTTTTTTACATTCGGAATATAAAAGTTCCGGTGGTTACGCTTTAATTTTCACAAAGACTCCTGCAGGAACAATGAGGCGATTGAGCGCTTCGATTGTTTGTGCATTTGGCTCTGAAATATCTATGATTCGTTTATGTGTTCTAATCTCAAATTGTTCCCGAGATTTTTTATTCACGAATGTTGAACGGTTCACCGTGTAAACTTCGCGCCGTGTTGGTAATGGGACTGGACCCGCAACCCGAGCACCCGTTCGTTTAGCATGATCAACAATTTCTTTCGCCGAAGCATCAAGTGCTTGGTGATCGTAGGCTTCCATCCTGATACGAATAATCGGCATCGTAATTCCGTTCTCCATCTTCGAACAACAAGGTCTGCAACGCACAGACCATCACATACGCACCCTGCGTGGATGCAGAGGCTCGAATCGGGGATTCTACCCTCACAAAGCAATCCCTGTCAATAGACATCGCATTTTCATCACCGTTTTCAAGATCGTAATCCCCTGTTAAACTACTCGTTCATGATTTCTGTCACGGTATTCATTCTGCACACTTTTCTGGCCATGACACCGTATCAAAACAGTGCCCTTGGGCTAAAAATGGATCTTCCTGAAGGTGCTGTTGTCATGGGAACACGTGACACCCCTCCTTTTTGCATAATATCAAGTGGAAATGAAGATGATGTGTGGCACTTGCGGCTCGAGCGTGGCACAAACCCAGAGTCAAAAACAGTCAAAAAGCTCGTTGAGCAATCAAAAACCACTGGTTTCGATGAAAAACCCACAACAACTCTTGTAAGCAATGCCATGAAGGTCGGTATTCTAGAGGGTTGGTGGAAAGTTGAACAAGGCACATCTGAAATAGGAAATACGATAGTTGGGCAATTAGCCATTCCAGCGCATGGGAATCAGTTCATCATGGCCAGCATTCTCACTACAGATGTCGGTTGGAGAAGAAATAGTGGGATGCTCAAACAAATGCTCCAATCCATTGTTCCCATCGATCCCGTCGCACTCGTACAAGACAACTTACAGGGCTTAGATGCTGCCACAAAACAACTTACGCTACTTAATGAAGAGTATCTTCGAACCCTCGTTGGCTTCAAGGAATGGAGGAGGATTCAAAAGAGTAGTGATGGAAATAGACGAGCAAGTGACATTGGGTATGCCTTGGTTCAAATTGAGAGCGGGCACGTTGAAGAGGTAGAGCCAAGCATTGGGAAAGAAAAACTGCCCCCGAACGGGATCATTGTGCGGGTAACCTCAAGAATTGTGCCTAATCCAGAAACTGGGGTTGTTATAGACTCGTATGCTCGATATTGGATGAGTTGGGATGGGAAAGAAGAACGTTGGTCAAATCGAGTCACGCGGTCAATTGGTAAAGCCAGAGCTACGGAAAGTGAAACTGGCCTGCGAAATCGCCCTGAAATTGGCTCTCCAAAATCAAGAATTATGGTTGTCCAACAAGATCTCACTGCAGATATTATCGAAACCCCATTCAAAGCACTCGCACAAGATCCATGGCTCCCCCGTGCACTTGTTTGGATTCTTGGACCTGTTCTATCAACAGTAGATGGTGATGAACGATTTATTTGGAAAACCTACGAGAATAGCGGTGGAGTGCAACGTACTGTTGTAAGAACTGACAGCATCAAGAAATTTGCCGATGGTACGAGAGTTATTACGACTCGTTTTGGAGAGGACAATGATTCACTATGGACAACAATCGACCCTCAGGGTCGAATGATTCTTCAAGAACAAAATGATGGCGCGTTTGTGACCGGCACCACCGAAGACACATTGCGTTCTATTTGGAGCCCTAGAAATTTATGGTAAGTCACATCGAGTAGATGTCATCCTTCAAATCGCACAATTGATCAACTGAATATAAGGGGAATGCCCAGTCACGACGCTGTGAATTTTTTTGAGTTGTTTTAAGTGCAACAATGTCTAATGGTTGTTGCACACCTTGTAACCAACGGTGCATCTTCTGAAACTCTATTTGTTTTTGATTTGATTTATATGGCGCTCTTTCAATTGCATCAAGATATGCTGCTTTAGTTTGCAAATCAAAAGAAGGCGAAAAATATTCTCGCCTTGCGTCTGTTATAGATTTACTTTCCATCTTCAATCGCAATGTTGCAGATGCAAGAACAGCTGCACACGGCGAAACACCAAGCCATGTTGTGCACCAGTGTTCCATTACCGCGTCATATTTCATCCCTCCAGTTCCATGAACGAATATGTCACATGCTACGAGACGTGCAATCAGTGTAAGTAACAATGCTCGTGGACGGAGCCCGCCATCTTCACCCAGCCAAACTGGCAACGAACCTCGTTCCAATAAAGGTATATGCACATTTGGATTTCGAGTTAGTGCGTCATTGTAGGATTCGATACATTCTTCAGAGTTCGATTGCATCTTTTCAACAATCGCGTTTCCAAAAGTTGATTGCATAAGATCACTCGCAGAAATGACATGATGAACGTTTGCCCATGGTGACATTAACTTTACCAGTGCATTCGCAAATTGGGTTGCGGCTGTTTGACCCGGAGCTTCATGTAATGCAGATGAAAACGGGTCAAAATCATTGGAAATTTTTGCTCTTGGCTGATCGTTCATCGCAACAGATGAATCAACTGTTGCAACCTCGATGTTTTGGTTCGGAGTTTGTAGAACACCAACATCTCCCTTGTGGTGATCTACTACTAAGTAGACAAGAACACCGTCAATTTCTTGAGCTAGTCGATCTGCAGCAATAAACTTTGCAAGAATACCGGGATGAAAAAAAGTCGGTTGGTGCCCGACGAGTATGATTGGCTTTTGAGTTGGGAGAGCCAGCGTGTGTCGTAATTCTTCTTGCCAAATCGTTAATGGCTTTCCAAATACTTCGCCTGTAGCTGGGCAAACAAGTGATTTCCAAACAGGAAATTCTGGGGAGAGTGTCGAGATGGTTTTTCTTTTCAACAAGGAACTTGTTCTCGTGCATTTGGAAGGAGCGTATCGTTTTTACGCAACTCATTGCAAAGAACAGCTCGATAATGATCAAGACGTTTTACTGGATCATCAAGTTGCCCTCCGAAGGTTCGGTTCGGGTCGTTGTAAATCATGCGAACTGGAATTTCGCAAACACGTAACTTACGAGCCGCTGCTTGCACCCAAAATTGGATTGGGAAAGCATAGCCGTTGACATCAAAGTTGAATGCACCAAGAGTTGAAACGCGATACGCCTTGAAACCGCAGAATGCATCTGTGATTTCAAAGCCAAGAGCATCGTGCAATTCTTGTGTCACTTGCCGATTTATGTCTTGCCTATCTTTGGGTGGCATATCATTTTCAGGGTGCACTTCTAAGTAACGGCTACCAGAAATGATGTCCGCATCATCGCAATTAATACGTTCCATGAATTGTGGAATCGAGGCTGGTTCATGTTGTTCATCGCAGTCCATTGTGATAAGCCAATCGAAGTTGTCGACTGCTGCCCATCTGAACATGTCTTGTAATGACCTGCCATAGCCACGATTTTCTGAATGACGAATGACTTCGACTTTGTGCCCAGCCAAAAGTGCCGGTGTTAGGTCATTTGAACCATCATCCACAATCAAAATGTCATCTGCGTATTTACAAACCTCGCTCAACACAGAGTTTATGTACTTCGCTTCGTTGTAGACAGGAATCCCTATTAATATTCGCATCCCCATATTGTAGAGCACGAACGGTTGATTAGTTTTCATCATTGTTCTCAATTTTTGATACAAAAACACAATAAAAAAAGGGCTCTGCCGAAGCAGAGCCCTTTCGAGAAATCACGTTAGAAGTGATTAGCGGGCTTAATCGCAGTCGCCGCCGTCATTACCGAATTGGTCACAGTTGAGGTAAATTGGAACGCCATTCCAAGAATAGGTACCGTCGTCGCAATAACCATCGCCAACCCATGTTTCAGGGCAGCAGTTGCCATTGCAATCTTCGATTTCACCGGCTGGGCATCCGCCACCGCCGCAGTCACAATCGCCGCCGTCACAACCAAACTCATCACAATTCAAGTAAATTGGGATGCCATTCCATTCGTAAGTGCCATCGTCGCAGTAACCGTCTGCAACCCAGTCAGCTGGACAACAGTTACCGTTGCAGTCCTCGATTTCACCGGCTGGGCATCCGCCACCGCCGCCACATGGGTCGCTAGCACAAG
>CAZQGB010000029.1:0-3726 GCA_964592615.1 uncultured Isosphaeraceae bacterium
CTACTCTTTACTGCTTGAGCTTGATACCGACCATAAAAGTCAATACATACACCCATCGCTGCATCGCCTTGGCTGACATCAGCAGGAGGTTTTAAACTACTTGCAGAAAAGTACCGTGCATTTGCTGCTGCTCTTCGCAATACTTGCCAGCCACGTTTCCAACCAAGATTTTTTAAGATTGCTTCAAACGCTGTTGTCACTGAACCAGACTGGGCTGGGTTTACGAGTGCTAACCTTCCAAGCAGTTCTGGATTACACAACGCTTCCCAACTTGTTGGAAATTCAATATCTAACGTTTGAAGAACTTCATTGTTGTACACAATTCCAAAACCTGAAAGTGCAAGCCCATGCCAATATCCATCTGGATCATAAATGGAAATATCGCCGATGACATTTACGCCGTACACTTCATCAAGAATTTCTTGGTCAATAATTGCTGGGACACTGATTGTTGTTGAAACTTCTTCGCCTTCAAAATTTGATTCAATTGTTTTCTTGAGTACTCCATGTTCATACGAACCACCGCCAAACACGAGATCTGCTTCACCTCCTGGCTCCTTCCCCGTTTCAAGAGCGTGTTTGTACTGCGAAATCAGCATACGGCGAATTTCACTCGTACCACCTGGAACAGACCAAACAACTTGGGCTGGCTTCTGAAATTTTTCTTGATGCCATTTTGAAAATCCAGCAGCAAACTCATGGCGGATTTGCTCATTGTGCGGCGAAATAATAATTACCTTTGTTGCATCACTTGGTATCTCAACATAATCGCCACGGAAAAAAAGTGGAACTCCAAATAAAATTGCGAGGCAAATACCAATCACAATAACTGCAGTTTTATTCATACAACCCCATTAATTTCTAATTCACTTGCGAGTTGTTTTGCAGCGAGAGAAATGTTTTCTTGCCAATCATTTGTGCCCTGAGGATATATCACGCTCCGGCTCGCAGTGGCGAGGGCTCCATGTCCATCAGCAAAACACTTTGAAACCATTTCTGGAGTAGCTCCCTGAGCGCCGATGCCGGGCATTAAAAACATTCCGTGTGGCATGCGTTCCCTAAGAACTAGCGCCTCATCTGGTTTCGTAGCTCCAACGACTGCGCCCAGAGCACTCCAACCCGATTCTCCAATATATTTTTCGCCTAGACCGTGAAGAATGTCTGCTATTGATTCTGCAACTGTTCGACCATCGCATAGTGCTTGTTGCTGAATACAATCGCCACTTGGATTCGAAGTCCTGACCAAGCAGAAAACTCCAAGCCCAGCATCCAAGAATGGCTCGATACCATCTGCACCAAGATAGGGATTTACCGTCACCCAATCGCAAGGTCCATCTGCAGTCACGGCAGCGGCATAATGAGATGCACTTATTCCGATGTCCCCGCGTTTTGCGTCTAGGATGACCTGCAAACCATGTTCATGTGCATATTCTCGAAGGTTGCCGAGCAGTGCTACTCCATGGGATCCTTCTCGTTCAAAACATGCAGATTGAAATTTCACTGAGACTACATGTGATTTTACGGCATCGATGATTCCAAGACAAAAAATCTTGAATGCTTCAGTCGGTGATAGTGATTGCAATTCCATTGGAAGTCGGTCGAATACTGGGTCAATTCCAACACAGAGTGGGACACCAATTCGGTCAATTGCCTCGCACATGCGATCTGCAGGATGCTCGCTGCATTTCATATCGTGCATCATAGTAGAATCCTCGTTGTGACCATTGCTCCCAAGCATCTTGATATACGCAAATCGGAAGGACTCCATGTGGAGTGGAATGATGGAACTACGTCTTTCTACCCCTGCGATCTCCTTAGGCGTATGTCCCCATCTGCTGATTCCAAGGCTACTAGAGAAGATTTAGAACAAAATCCACTCGCCATTCTGCCAAGTTCTTCAAGTGGTACGGTTGTCATCAATGATGGCGAACTTGTTGGGAACTATGCAATTCGTTTTAATTTTTCTGATGGTCACAGCGCTGGGATCTACACTTGGGAGTACTTGAGGAGTTTAAGCCAATGAGCGAACTTCTCGTCTATCCATGTGAAACAAGTGAACACGTTGTTTTTAAAGAGACGATTCACCCTGCTCCTTTTCAATGTAATGTGCAAATCAATCCGGAACAAACGAGCAATGAGGTTGACCATGTCAACAACATCGAATACTTGCGATGGATTGACAAAGGGTCTCAACTTCATTGCGATGCTTGCGGTTGGGATCGGAAGAAACTTCTTAACTCAGGCGTGATGTGGTTTGTAGCAAGACATGAAATTGATTACTTGAGTGAGGCAAGAACAAGCGATCGTTTACGATTAACAACATGGGTTGATGATATACGACGAGTGAAGTCATGGCGAACTACATACATTCATGCAATTGAGAACAAGGAACGAGTTGTTTGTCGATGCAAAACATTATGGGTTCTTGTTGATTTAGAAACACGCAAGCCAACAACTATTCCGTTTCTGATGGCAGATTCTCTTAACCCTCTGCATCCTCCCAAAGGAATTTCGGTGGGTTCGGGGGATCCGGGGGTTTCGGGGGGTTCGGAGGGTTCGGGGGGTTCGGGGGTAGATTCATGAACATTGCCATGATTATGTCAGAAGACCGTCTTAATCAAGAGCACGCTATGCTCAATAGAATCGTTGTTGGTCTCGTCAACGATGGCAATCAAGTTATTCGGATTGTTCCCTCTACCACGGACGACGAATCCACCTACGAAAAGGCTGTGTCACTTGCAAAGCGTATATCTACACCCATGCCGGTATCGCGACTCCTTCGAAATACTCGTCGCGAAGAACTTATTTTGCAATTAGAAAAGAATGATATTGATGGAATCCTTGCATTTGGAAAAGATGCTCAACAAGTTGCTCTGGACATTTCTCCACATGTTGATGCGCCAGTTCTGAGAGAAGTTGTTTCAATGCGTCAAGCGAAGCAAGTTAAAAAATCTAGTAAAGTTTGGCGATGGCTTGCTGCAACTCCATCCATTGAACGATGTATTGCGCAACGAGTTGGGGAGGAACGCGCCGCATTTGTACCTCTTGCTGCAGCAACATCAAATGCAATTGAATCTTCTGAATCTGAATCTAACTGTTGTATCACGATTCTAGACGCTGCATCTAGTTTCAAACCAACGCAACGCATTCTTGAAGCACTCCAAACAAAAAAAGACATTCATGTTTTTGTGGAGTTAACAGGCCGACACCAACATAAAATTTGGAAAGTTATCAAAGAACTTAAAATGCTTGATCGTGTTACGTGCTTAAGAGATATGGCTGCATTACGCTCACTCATTGTTCAGTCCGATGTCGTGCTCGTGCCTTCTCAAACTATGCCAGTACGAACAGTGTTGCTAGAAGTCATGCTCTCATCAATTCCAATCATCGCCGCCAAAATTGATGGTTTTGATATGCTCATAGACGAAGAAACTGCACTGATCGCAAATGAATCTTGGGAGGAGCCACTTCAACGAATCTTTGAAGACCAAATACTTGCTAAAAGGATCAGCGAAGCTGGAGCTCGCCTAATTGCAACACAGTATGCCTCATCCACTCAAATCGCTGCTTTTGAGGCGTCATTTACCCTATTTTAACTTTTGTTCATGGTGGAGCTTCCAATCTGTCGAGATATGAGACATCTTTCTCCCCTCCGCCTCGTCGGTGTTGCTATGCCTCACCGACGGGGCCTTTTTTTGGCTCTGAGCCAAGTTGGCTCTGAGCCAA
>CAZQGB010000029.1:3826-15101 GCA_964592615.1 uncultured Isosphaeraceae bacterium
TTGGCTCTGAGCCAAGTTGGCTCTGAGCCAAAAAAAGTGGCGCCAAAAGGTGGGTCATAATGATAAGTTCGTATTACTTCAATAACGAATTTAAAATAGTTAGCCCGCGTTCTAATTGTTCATCAGCAACGGCATAACTAATTCTGAAGTGAGAATCACGCGAAGAGAAAACATCACCTTGAATGGCAAGCACATCATGAGCGACTGCCTTAGTAATAAATTCTATCCCAGTCATATTGAGGTGTTCAGGAACTTTTAGAAATGCATAAAATGCACCTTGCGGGACAACAAACTCTGTCACATGACCGAGAATTTCAACAACCATGTCACGCCTATCTGCAAATCGTTGAATAAGTGGAGTCAGGTCAATATCGTACGCACCAACTAATCCATGTTGCAAGGGAGAGGGCGCGCATACAAAAGTTTGCTGTTTAAGTTTTAGCATGCTATCAATTAGTTCTTTAGGGCCAGCGGCATATCCCATTCGCCATCCAGTACATCCATATGTTTTTCCATACCCACGAATGACAAGTACATCATCATTTGTTGCCGCCGGGCTTGCATGTGTAGTTGGAGGAAATATAAACTCATCATAAATTTCATCTGTAATAAGTAGAATGCCACGGTCGCGACATAACGTTGCAATTTCTTCAACTTCTGTTGCAGTAAGGACTACACCAGTTGGATTTGCTGGCGAATTGATAAGTACAGCTTTTGTTTTGTCCGTGATACACTGCTCAATACGACTAGCAGTCATTCGAAAATCTGGATACGTATCACAAAACACTGCTTTGGCTTCAGCTATTCGTGCAAGTGTTGGATAAATCACAAAGTAAGGATCAGGAACTATTATTTCATCCCCAGGGCTTAACACAGCAAGACAAGCAAGAGTCAGCGCCCCTGCTGTTCCAGATGTAATCATGGCTCCGTGATGTGAGTCGCTTCCAAACTCCCACCCAAACTGTCCACCGAGTCGTTTATACACTGTTTGCAAAAGTACATCTTCACCTGCAGTCTGCGTGTATCCATTCTTATCTTGAAGAATTGCATCGATGGCTGCCTGTTTAATTGAATCGTGGACGGGAAAATCGGGCTGTCCAATTGATAAATCAACTGGGTCTTCACACGTCTGGGCAAGCGCCCACGCGCGACGTATCCCCGATGTTTCAATATCTTTTACGCGTTCTGAAAGGAGACGTCCAATGTCGAGCGATGAAGCCAACTTACTCTTCGCTTGTTACTTCGTCAGTACCTTCACCTTCGGCATCTTCAGCAGAATCTTTCTTCTTGCTTGCAATTTTGAGCTTGCGGCTTGCTACTTTTGGAAGACCCATTGGCGAATTTTCGTCTACATCGAATGTATCTTCATCTGCAAGTTTTACGATCCGTTCAGCGCGGGTCAATACATTTCGGTGCTGGTTCAATCCAGCTGGTTTTGTTTTCAAACTTCGGTGAAGACTCATAACTTTATTTCCTAAATTTATCCTAACTCATTGTCTGCTACTGCGTGATGCTCAAATACGCATCTGTTAAATCGCTACGACCCGATTTGGTTTCTGTCCATTCCTTGCCTATTTCATGAATCTTAGACTGAACAGATTTCAGAGTGGAGGAGTTCCGGTCCGTTGAGCCGGGAAAAGCAACAACTCTGAAGAATCGCGTATTGTTGCCGGAAATCGCGTATGTTTCAAGCCCTTTTTCCCTACAGAAGGTGGCTAATTGCAAGGCACCCTCTTTTGTGGTCTGCATAAGGGTGTAATAGATAGAGTTTATTTCGCGTGGATCGCTTAAAATTGGTCCCCAGCCCGCTGGACCGGTATCTCTGGGTATATTTTCAGTCTCTTTGGTAAGAACCACAGAGTCAAGAGGAGTAGGTTCTGAGTCTGTAAAAGATTCTGAAATCTGGCGAAAGGTCTCTTCCTCATAATCTTTGCTTGTAATTGCCGACCCTTTTCGAAATCCCATGGTGTACGAAATGATTATCAGAGCGATACAAACCGCTACAACTACGCCAATTGTGCCTATTGAGATGCGAATTGAACTTCCCGGAACAAGCACGTTGTGATCAAGGTCCACTTCTTCATGGTCCGATTCTACGATCGGCTCGATTGGAGGTGGCTCTGTGGTGTTCTTAGATTTAATTAGTTCGTAGAGTGCTGGTCCTTTTTTTCTACCCATCCCTTCCTCCTATTCCAATTACGCTTGCCATAGCAATTCCGCCAGAATGAGAAAGACTTAAGTGCCAATCTGTAATCCCAGCTTTTTCTGCGACTTCAGCAGCTTTGCCTGTTAATTCTACCATAGGTGGACCACCATCTCGGGCAACTCCAATTTCAACCCACTCAATGCCTCCTGCAAGCCCTGTTCCAAGGGCTTTGAGCACAGCCTCTTTTGCTGCATACCTCGCAGCAAAACGCTGCGCTCGCATTTCAGGAGAGGAAACATCTGCTGCGTGTTGTTCAGTTTTAGTAAAGCAGCGATTGATAAATGTTTGGCCATGCTTCTCAAGCATCGTCGCAACACGTGCCACATCTATAATGTCGATACCGTGAGCAACAATCATGTCTTTGGCTCATGTGAACAAACATCGAGGAGATGCGCAAGTTGGGGAATGATTAATTGTTGCATAGCAAGCGTTACCGCCTTTGGCGAACCGGGGAGCATGAATACGGGAGTCCGCAAATTTTCAATGTCAATCCAGCCAGCATCCGCACGGCTAAGCATCGCGGCTGCACCAATTTCTTCATAACTCAATTGCCGAAACAATTCGCCAAAACCCGGCATCTTTGCTGTCATTAATGGCAAAATTGCTTCTGGGGTCACATCTCTACGCGCGGGACCAGTTCCGCCGGTTACGACGATTGCATCAATCGCTGCGTTGCCCGCCCAAGCCGAAATGATAGAAGTGATTTCCCCAAGTTCATCTCGGACAATTTCTCGGCTTGCAATCGAATGTCCGGCTTGTTCAAGTGCAGTCACTGCTAGGGAACCACTCTGGTCATCCTCAAGCGAGCGTGTATCGCTAACCGTAAGAATGCCTACAACTGCCTTCAATTGAGAAGAGCCATGCTTCATGCACACAGCATACCCTATACCCGCGCTGCAGTGCTACTATGTAGCGCGTTATGAACAGTAGCAAGATTGATATCCAGTTTTGTCAACAAGCAGTCGATGTGCCCAGCGCAAGCACTCTTCCTGCAATTGGCAGCGGTGGCGAGTGCCTTTTCGTTGGCCGCACCAGACCAGAAACGCACGAAATACATGGGGAACTCACTGCCCTTCATTATGATTGTTACAGAGACATGGCTGAGCATAACTTACAAGAACTTGCGCAAGAAGCAATCAACCGTTTTTCTGTTCGCCATATTCGGGTGACTCATAGCATTGGCACTGTTAAGATCGATGAAGCAAGCGTCGTGATTGCGGTTAGCAGTGATCACCGAGATGATGCATTTACTGCGTGCAGATTCATGATTGACCTACTCAAGCAACGTGTTCCGATTTGGAAACAAGAAAAATGGACCGATGGAACAACGTGGTCAAACGGAACTCCTCTTACGTGTAATGAGTAGTAAAAAAATGCAAAAGAGAGCGCAAGCCATCTTCGATGCATTGCAAGAACGATATCCCGACGCGCATTGTGCATTGAACTACAACTCGCCACTAGAGTTGTTATTCGCAACTATTCTTTCTGCACAATCAACAGATGTCGGAGTCAATAAGGCAACGCCAGAATTGTTCAAGGCATTCCCGACCGTTCAAACTTATGCAAAATCAACTCCCGAAGAAATTGAACCGTACATTTCATCAATCGGTCTCTTCAGAAGCAAGGCAAAATCAATCCATTCATCTGCCAATATGATTGTTGATGATTTTAATGGCAAAGTCCCCGATACTATGAGCGACCTCATAAAACTCAGAGGAGTTGCACGTAAAACTGCAAATGTCGTTCTTGGAAATGCATTTAACAAAAATGAAGGGGTTGTGGTCGACACTCATGTTGCGAGAGTATCACAACGGTTTGGCCTAACTACCGAAACCAAACCTGAAAAGATAGAAAAAGATTTGATGGACCTGTTCCCTCAAGAACAATGGTGCATGCTCAGTCATTTGCTTGTGTGGCATGGCAGACAGGTCTGTAAAAAACGGGGTGGGAGTTGCAGTACTGATTCGATTTGCAATCGTTATTGCAAAAATCGTGATTCAGGTTGAACAGGTTCTTTTTCGAGTTCAAGAATTCCCACAACTCCCGCCCCAGAAACAAATGCAGCGCCACCATCAACAAGGGGAATGAGTTGCAAGATTGGGCCTGAAAGAATAATGCTTGCCAATTCAACGCATTTTCCTGTTTCATCACTCCCAAATACATAAACGCCTTCTTGGGTACCAATCCAAAAATTCCCATCAATTGGGACAATTGTCTTCGCAGGAGATGGCAATTCCAAAATCGTTTTCCAGCCTGTAGAGTCGCTCACTATTACAGCACCAATTTTCGGATCAATAGATGCGCCTAGACCAAGAATGACAGAACTATTTGGAGGTTGTACACTTTGCGCACTTGATTCAAATGGAGTAAGAGTTTGATCAAAGCCGTAGTACACCGAGCTATCACCAGTTGGCACAAGTACTCCCTTCAAGTCAAACTCACCCGGAGCCATTGCACCTGTCGAATACACCGCTCGAATCAATTGCTCACCACTTCCTCCTCGATCTTCCTTGAGGCGGTATATTCCTCTTCCAAACTCGCCGCACAACGCAAGATAATTCGATGCAATAACATCAACATCTCTAACACCTTCTATACGTAATGTTTGAAGCACTTCCAATAAGTTTGGAGAAATGCCCAAAATATAAACAGCTGCGTCTGTCACAACAATAATTCTGCTTCTTCGAACAAATAAGTTCCGATACCCGCCATCAAGAATTATTTTCCCTGCCTGCGGATTAATGACTCGCATTGCGCCATCCATCAGACCCACCTCTGTTCTACCATTAAGATTTTTTGTATACACAAGAGTGCCAAGGTCTGCATCTGCATTGTCATTCAATTCAACAATTGTTGTTGCACTGCCCAAATGTAGATTTGTGTCACCCGAAAACAACTTGTCCTCCATCGCATACACAAGCCCGATGTCAAGCGACATAGCAACTCCAGTCACGTTTCCACCGCAAGACACCAGTGGTGCGCCATCGGATAGGCGAACTGCACCACCTTCGCCAATTACAACTGGCCAATCACCAACGAACAAAAGTTCATGTGGGATTAATCCAAGCGAGAGCGCACCTTGACGCTTCACAAGTTGCGGGTCACCCTTAGCAAGCAGGTCGTATGTGAGAACTTCTCGACCATCAAGAAGGACAAAAAGTAATGTATCACTCACTAAAAGATCGCTACAGGTTGCAGCCCCAGGATGCGACGCTAGCCGCTTTGCAAAAAACGGATCCCCGCCATTTTTCGGCATAATGACAAGTGAATCACCGATGGTCTGATACCAATACTCACCGTTAATTTCTAGCGCCATCGACTGCCCTTGGGAGGCATGCCGTACTCGGAGCCCTTCTGCATGCACGCAGAGAGAAAACAAGAAGACAAAAAACAAGGCAAGCAATGTGCATTTCTTTTCCATTCGTGTCATGATACACATATGAGTGCACCTTCTAATGACCGATTAAGCCATTTGCGAAATCTTCTGGAAAATGACCCACACGATGCCTTCTGTATGTACGGAATAGCGATGGAACACGCAAATGCTGGCCGGAACCAAGAGGCAATTGCATGGTTCGACAGGACGATTGAAAGCGACCCAGCATATTGTTACGCATGGCTCCATAAAGCCCGTTGCCAAAATGATTCTGGCGACCAAGTGTCTGCCACCCAAACACTAAAGGATGGTGTTACCCAAGCACTAAGTTTGGGTGACCAACACGCTGCAGATGAGATGAACGGATTACTCCATAGCATTCTATGACCAGGACAATCACTAACATTTTCCCCCTTGATAACGACCCAAATTATCGGGTTATCTATATTGATGGTGTTTCAGAAATTACTCTTCCACTTTCAACTATAGAGCGACTAAATCTTGCGATCGATCAAATTTGGACCGATGTACTTTCTAGCCAAATAAAGTCAATAGAAGAAATTGAAGATGCCAGAACTATTGCAATCGACCTCATTTCCAGAAAAGCATGGGGCGTAAAGGAATTAGCAACTAGACTCATCAAACGTGGCGTCGAACCAACTGTTGCTACTTTGGCAACTGAACAACTTGAAGCAGACGGCTGGCTAAATGATTTTACCTACGCGTGCGCGCGTATTCGTGATTGGACACGTCACGAACCCGCAAGTCGTTATTGGTTACTGCGTAAACTTGAGGAACGAGAACTTGCAAAAGAAGTTTCCAATCTCGCAATTGAAGAAGAACTTGGGAGCCGTAGCGAACAAGATGCGGCAACGCAACTTGCAATACTCCGGCTTGCAAAAGTTACTTCAGGAGACGAAGCTACAATTCGAAGGAAAGTTATTTCAGCGTTAAGCAGGAGAGGCTTTACCACAGATGTTGGAGCAGAAGCATTGCGAAGAGCCCAAGCTAAGAATGCTTAATGGTAGGATAATAGGATGCAATCAGAAATACTTAACAATCCAATAGAAATTGCCTATTGCGATCTCCCCAACTCAGGAGAAGTTGTCATTGACTGCAGATCAATTGACGAGTTCGAAGTCTCGCACCTCAATAATGCAATACATATTCCGTTGCAACATTTGAGCATTCAAAAAGATTCTTTTCCATGTAATAAAGACCAGACTTTTTTTGTGTACTGTAATACTGGGAATCGATCTCGTACATTTGTAACATTTCTTCGCTCACTTGGATACACAAACTGCCAATCGATTGCAGAAGGTTACGAACAGTGGGGCAACAAATAAACATGCTTAGACATCGACTTATCACCGGCCCCCTTCTCAGTTTCGCACTCATTGCATTGATTTACTTTGACAACAAACTTGGCGGCCTTACTTGTCAGTGTGGAACACCTTTGCAACCTGGATTGCTCATTGCAATCCTTGCGATTCTGGTTGCACCACTAGCTGCACTTGAATTTGGAGCGATGGCAAATAATCTTCGCATCAGATGCAACATTCCAATGTTAATCATTTCTATGGAAGCTTGGATTATTGCTATCTATCTCATGCCAGATTCGACGCCTATTTCAAAAGCCATTGCAATATTTTCAACTATTTTTGTAATTGGATTTGCATGCACTGTATTTTCTCTATCTAAAGGGAAACAACTCAATGGCGTACTTGCTGGAACAACATTTACCGTTGGGACCGCTGCGTATGTAGCACTTGGTTTCGGTCTCTTGCTTCTCATTCGAAGAGAACACAGTGCATGGTGGATTCTTGGTGTCATCGCAATTGTCAAAATGTGCGACACGGGCGCGTTTTTTGTTGGGTGTAATTTCGGAAAAAGAAAATTAATCCCTTGGATTAGCCCTGCAAAATCCTGGGAAGGCTTGATTGGCGGGCTTGCAACTGCTTCACTAACAGCAGTTGGTCTTGCAGCAGCGAATAATCATTGGCTTGCCGGTGAACCAATGATTCCACTTGTTTATGCTGCATTCCTTGGCATTTTATTTGGACTCCTTGGCCAACTAGGTGATTTATTGATGAGTGTCTTCAAACGAGACAGCGGAGTCAAAGATGCCTCATCTGTTCTGCCGGGACTCGGTGGCATTCTCGACGTTCTAGATTCTCTGCTGATTGTAAGCCCAATTGCCTATTGGTTACTACCTACAACTTAATATCTGCTAGAATCTACTACCTTATGCCCTTGATTGACAACCTGCTGACCCTGTATACAGTTGACCGACAAGTTCGAAGCTTACGTAGCCGAGTCGAGTCTGCCGAAATCTATCTCAAGGTTCAACATCGCCAACTCGACGAGCTTGCTCTTGAGCAATCGGAAAATCAACAACAACAAAAACAGCACCAAGCAAACATCGCAAATCTCGAAACTGAGATTGGTTCAATTGACTCAAGAATCAGCCATTTACGAGACGAGTTAAAACTCGCAGTGAATGACAAACAATATTCTGCTTTGCTTGCAGAAGTGAATACAATCAAAGAACACCGCAAAGCATTTGAACAAGATGAACTTGCTGAGATGTCTGCCGCTGAAGAATTAGATATCTTAGCAACTGGTATTTCTCAGCGATTAGAAGAGCGAGAAAAAGTTAAGGATGTTGCTGCGAAAGATTTGAAAACACACGAATCAGAAATTGCGGAACAATTAACCGAACTGCAAAAAGAACGTGACGCTGCTGCTTCTGTCATCCCTGAGGATATACTTGCTGATTTTGACGACATTGCGGACGATTACGATGGCGAATCAATGGCAGCCATCGAAATAATTGACAAGAAACGAAGAGAGTATTCTTGCACTTCCTGTAGTCTCCACTTGCCACTAGAAACGATTACTACGCTTATGGGAAGCAAAGACACCATAGTAAAATGCGGTTCATGTGACCGAATCCTATATCTCGAAGCTGCTTCACGCGAAGCCCTCGCTCCTGCCGAGAAATAGATTTATTCCCTAGCCCCTCGGCTCATACTCTTTACATAGAACTACATACAAGCCGAGGGTTATCAATTACCTTCTGCGTCTTCTTTTCACTCCTGCTATACAAAGCAGAATCAAGGCACTTGGTGCAGGAACTGCACCTGTGAAAATATCTACTGTTACCGCGTCAAGCACATTATGCTCCTCTGTTCCGTTTACAAAAAATGCCCATTCTGTAATGGCACCCGCATACCCGGATAAATCCCATACATACGAAGTGCTCACGTTAGCTCCGAAGTTTGGCACTTCTTCGTAGTAGTTGATTGCGAACGTGTCATACGAGAACATCTGACCATCCACACCATCCGTTACCCAAAGTGAAAGACCTTCATAATCCATTTCCGTTCCCATGGAAGCAACGTTCAAAACCGCTTGTTCAAGTGGGCCGTACCCATACACATGAATTTCTAGCCCACCACCTTGATTATAAATATTTCCTGAACCAGTAATCATTGCACCCTCGGCAAAATTAAATAACATACCTCCAGCATCACCGCTGTCATTAAAATTTGGTGCGCTGTATGGCGAAGTAAACGAATCCCAACCATAGTATTGGGTGCCAACGTCTCCTCGCCAATCTGGAACAGATGGGTTCACTAAGTCAGCACCAACTTGTGCAGTTGCAAAACCTGCAACTGCCGAACAAAACAAGACTTTACCTAGCATCTCTCTAACTCCTTTAAATTTAAGAACCCCATGCAGCGATAATGGCAAGCAAATCTGAAACGTTTACTTCACCATCTGCATTTAGGTCACTAGAACAACAAGAACAAAAACCCCAATCACTCAGGGAAACTAAAATATCACTTACACCAACTGCGCCGTCTCCGTCTAAATCCTCTGGAATTGTGTTTGAATCATCAACAATAACTGTAAAGTTCAACTGCGCTGCGTCTGCTATGCCAAAATAGACAGCCCAGCTTTCTTTCATGTGAAAGTTTGGCTGAACCAAACCGCGGCTGTTTCTAACGCCGGGTTCTTGCGCTTCGTGCAAAGAAGAAATGATAAAACTTATCAAACCCTCGTTACATGATTTTTTGAGATAACATTGAATGTCTGGATCTGTCACATCAATTGCAAATGATAGGACTGTTTCAGTTGGTATTATTTGCCCCGGGGTTAGAGTTTCGTTTACTCCAACAGCAAATTGTTTGGGTTCAAATTGGTCCAACACGTTGTTTGACACATCTATTGCATCTCCGTTCTCAATCATGACTGGATATACATTGCGTTCCCGCCTCTCTGCGCCAAATGGGAATGGCCCGGTTTCGCCAAAAGTCCATCCATTAAATCCCCCACGAAACGCGACTCCAAACAATTCCATAGGACGACCAACATCTACATCTTCTATTCCGCCATCAACAAGGTAACTTTGCCATCCATCAATTGTTGGATCGTAGACATTTCCATCATTGCTAATAGAAATGTGTACCGTTGCTTCAACGACGTTGTACCGATGTACGCCAATCCCAGTTGGAATATCTTCAGGAGTAATAAAACCAAGAAGAATCTGAGCATCTCGATCATCAAATATTTCATACCCTCCGCCAATTGATGAGAACGTAGAAGCCACTTCACGATCGCCGATTGAACCATTAAAAGGGTACATCCATCGGTCAAAATCCGGGGCTTCTAGAAGATGTGTAAAGGTATCAGCACTAGCATTCTGCAAAAAAAGATTCACTAGCAGGACGGGTACAACTTGTAGAAAAAGTGTTTGAAAATGTTTTTTGGTCATCGTAACCTCCAAGGCGGAAGATTCTAGTGCTATTGAGACTCATACGCAACTACTATTCTGTTATAATACGTTTTTTCTTATGTTTGTGATATTATTCACTTTTATATTCTAATCAACAAGGTGCTACTTTTCATGCAAATACAAAGATTCTTCCCAAAAAAAGGTTTCACACTCATTGAATTGCTCGTTGTGATTGCAATCATCTCGATACTCACTGGATTAACTGCAACTGTTGCCTCAAGCGTTCTTGCTTCTGCTAGGAGTAGCAAAGAAGCCGCTGCCCTTCGATCTGTTCTACAAGCATATTTCCTCGCAGCGACTGAACGGAAGGGTGCTTTCATCGACGGGTACTCAAACAACCAAGAAGAAACATTCACCGGTCCAAATGGCGAACAAATTGATTGGCCAGCAAGCGGAAGATACGTTTGGCGACTACTCCCCTACCTCGATGATGCAATGGCTTCCTTATACATCAACGATCAATCAGAATGGCTAACACAATCCTCGGGAACAGATGATTACACTTACATTGCAAGCGTATTCCCCTCATTTGGGCTCAACTGCGAATGGATGGGTGGCGACCAACGAACAACCGCAATGCCAGCACTTGAAAGCAAACATCTGTACGGCAAATTCCTTTCTGATATCCGTCACCCTTCGAGGCAATTGGTCTTCGCATCAGCAAAAGCTCCCGCAGGAAGTGACAACGGTACTGGCGACTTATCACTTCCATCCGAAGGGTACTATGAAATTAAAAGTCCCTACTTTCCTAGTAATGGTGATGCATGGAGGTGGTGCATCGTTAATGGCGAGCACTCAACCTCACCAACCAAAGACTCTGCCGATCATGGAAACCTTTCTGCACGCCATGATGGCAAAGTGCTAGTTGGACAACTCGACGGCTCGACCGAAG
>CAZQGB010000030.1:0-15034 GCA_964592615.1 uncultured Isosphaeraceae bacterium
TGTGTTTGAACAAGTGGGATACGACAACGACAAATGGCAGGGATATGCTTTTGGATTGGGTATAGAACGAGTTGCGATGCTCAAATATGGAATCCAAGATATTCGATGGCTCTTTGAAAATGATGCACGGTTTCTTCGCCAGTTTTGAGTGAAGATATTCAATATTCCGCAACGTGGCCAACCACCGTCGGTGCGTGTTGCATTATTGTTGGTGGACTATCGCTTTTTGGCGGTTGCCTTGCATTAACTGGTATGGCTGAAATAGAACAATTGCACACGGCAATTCCATTTGGTGATGGGGAACTTAGTGAAGAGTTACTAAAGCAGCTCGATGCAACTTCACCTCCTCAATGGATAGCATCACTTGCCTCCACTCTCCACATTGTTTTTTCAATAATCCTTGTTGTAGCAGGTATGTCGCTTCTCCAACGTTCTCCCAGGGGAAGACCAATCCTTCTCATTTGGGCTCTCCTTTATATTTTGTTTACATTTGGTGCAGCAGTAGCGAACTGGATTCCTCGCATGGACTTAGTGAAGCAAAATTCAGAAGTAGAGGGGATGTTCCTCGCTCAAATTGTCATTTCCATGCCGCTGTATCTTGTCTTGCCCGTATTTTTGTTGATTTACTTGAATCGAAAACAAACTCGAAACGAGGTCGCTTCTTGGCGGTAAACTGCTCACATGCAATTTTTAGATGAACTCAAATGGCGCGGGCTACTCCACCAAACAACGGGTGGCGACGAGTTGCAAGAGCACCTTGCTTCTGGAAGTAGAATTGCATACTGCGGTTTTGATCCAACAAAAGATGCACTCACTATAGGCAATTACCTGCCAATAAAAATGTTGAGGCACTGGCAACTCGCAGGGCACAAGCCAATTGTACTGATGGGTGGAGGCACTGGTTTGATTGGCGACCCATCAGGAAAAGATTCAGAGAGACAACTTCTTTCAAAAGAACAAGTCGCAAAGAATATCGAAGGTCAGTTGAAGTGTTTTACAAAAGTGTTAGATTTTGAAGGTGATAATGCTGCTGTAATTTTGAATAACGCAGACTGGCTTTGCGAACTTGGGTTTCTTGATGTTTTGCGTGATGTTGGAAAATACTTTTCAGTAAACACAATGATTCAAAAAGATTCCGTGAAAGATCGATTAAATAATCGTGAACAAGGAATTTCATACACAGAATTTAGTTACATGATTTTGCAAGCGTACGATTTTTTACATTTGCGACGAGAGATGGATTGCACAATACAAATTGCAGGAAGCGATCAGTACGGGAATATTATTTCTGGGATAGATTTAATTCGACGTGACATGTCGGGAAAAGACGACACAGTATTTCGTGGTGCAGGTATAACCAACCCACTTGTCACAGCAAGTGACGGGAGTAAGATTGGAAAAACAGAAGACGGTGCAATCTGGCTTTCTGAAGAGCGCACAAGCCCATACGCGTTCCATCAATATTGGTTAAATGTTTCAGATGAAGATGCCGGAAAGTTCCTGCGGTGGTTTACATTTCTAGATCAACCCACGATCGAAACGATTGAGAAAGAGCATTCTGAAGCACCACATCAACGTTCTGCACAACACGCGCTAGCAGATGCGATGACGGAAATTTTCCACGGAATTGAAAATGTAGCGCGTTGTAACGAAGCCGCAAAAGCATTGTTTGGTGGTGACATCACATCTCTTGATGTTCAAATGCTTGGTGAAGTATTTTCTGAAGTGCCAGCGGGAGAGTTTTCAAAAGGAGAGCTCGGAGGTGAAGCGGCGTCACTTGTTGAATTGCTGCCACAAACCGAATTGTGCAAGAGTAAACGTGAAGCACGCGAATTTCTCCAAAACGGCTCAATATCCATTAACGGTGAGAAGATACACGGTGAAGATGCTGTGAATCGTGTGTTGACGGATGATGATTTACTGCATGGCACAACTATTTTGCTTCGTCGCGGTAAAAAAGCATGGTTTGCTTCCCGCTGGAATTGAATTAAATCTCGACGGGTCTCTTTTGGCCCTAGCATGTCATAGGATGGTGCGACACGCCGTCATTGTGCTATGGTGCTGTCGGTATTGGAACCGGTTCAATTTGTAACACAACTTCAAGCGAACCAGCGTCTTCAGGTGTCGCTTTCACTTGGACTCCTGTTCCATCGTCGAGAATCGCCATAAATGAAGTGACAAGTTTTGTTTCAACTCTCTTTTCCATATCTTGTGAAGCGAGCCGGACAATTGCAAAAACAGTAATATCGCCAGAAGAAATTGATGCAATTAATTCTTTGTCGGCTTCAAGAGTGACATTTGGAATTATCTTTACTGGCAATGAAACAGAATATGCCGCATAATCCTCCGCCGGTGCAGCAATCAGAACGCGGACTTGAGGAAGAGTTAACTTGTCAGTTTTTGATTGAATTTTAAATGAAAGTGAAACTCGATTCGGCTCAATGATAACACCTTGTTCATCTAAAACTTCAGGCAATTGAATGGACGCGTCGAGTGTTTGAACAACACCTGGTTGTAATTGTGCCAATACAGTTTCGCTGACAATTGCGTTTACAGTTACTGCCTCTGGAAGAGTTCTTTGAAGTTTTTGTGGAATTCGTAACGTGACAGTTGCAGGATCAACTGTGACATCACCACTTACTGTAACACTTGGAAGATCCGGAACGACAACAGCATCGACGGGAACCACTGTTTGAACTTCAACGGTTATCGAGCTTGGGTTTACAGCAACAATTTCAGCACCAGTTGAACTAATAATATCTAGTTTATTAATCTCCGATGCAAGATCAATTGGAACTTCTCCATCGTCAGCAGTGATTGAAACTGAAAGACCATCAAGGCAGGCATCGTCTGCATCATTGAGCGCCGATCGAGGACCCTTGAGCGAAAGCCGAACGGGTTTTATTGGTGGAGTAATCGTACTTGATGAACCTTCAGGAGCTATGAAATATAGAGTTGTATTGATATTTCGCTCATCATCCGTTCGAGCCGCTGCCCAGAGCCAAATAAAAACAGCGAGTATTGTGACAAACAAAATTGCAAGTGTGTCATTTTTACGCTTCATTCGATTGATTCCTCCTGAGCGACGCTCGTAGGTGCAGAATCATTTTCAGTAGGTTGTTCTTGGGAAGGAGTATCAGGATTTGGATTGAGACGCTTCGCCAACGCAACTTCAAGATCGTCTCGGTTAATCGTTGTAAGCACGCCATGTTCAGCAAAAGAGATACGACCTGTTTGTTCACTAATGATAATAATTAATGCATCACAACGCATCGATAAACCTACGCCTGCACTATGTCTAGAACCAAGATCAGAAGATAGCATTGCAGAATCATCTGCTAAAGGGAATTGCACACTCGCAGTGACAATTCGATCGCCTCGGACAATGCATCCAAGATCATGCAAGGGATTGTTGGGCCAAAAAATTGATTTCAATAAAGGCGAGCTTACTTCTGCATCTATTGATTGTCCTCCAACTACGTGATCGGTTGTACTATTATCTCGTTCAATTGCAATGAGTCCTCCGAATTGATTTCGACTCAGGAAAACAGAAGCATCAGCGATTGCAGAAATAGTTGTTCCACCAACTGATGGCGTATTTCTAAAACGCGCAAAAAGTTCTGACTGGCTGACTCGAACAGCAGCTTGACGTAATTCTGGCTGGAAAATAATAATGAGTAATAAAAAAACATAGGTCAAAAATTGTTCTGCAAAAAAATCGAGACGATCAAAATGACCTGTCCAATCTGCAAGCACTTGGAGAAGCCAGAGGGGGAGTAGAAGCACAACGAGCCCTCGAATAACACCACCTCCACGAGTCCCTTGTAGGAATCTGAATGCTAAAAAGACACTCAGCCAAATGATGAGTAGTTCGATTATTGTCTCAAATACGTCGTAACCAAAAATTGTCCACGTCATGTATGTCAAAGTATACGCGGATACCGTAGGATTCTCATGTATGTCACGATTTGGAAATTCACAAGGCGTCTCTAGACCAACTGGAGTCTGTGCTTCAACTGGCGAACCACTCGAACCAAACACCCCTGCGATGGCCACATTGTGCGAAAGAGAGGAGGACGAGGGGTTCAATCGATTTGATTATTGCCAAGAGGCATGGGATCGAGGAGACCGCCCAGACCGATTATTTAGTAATTGGAAGTATATCGTCCCTGAAGCGGGTAAAAAGCCCGATATTTTGATTGATGATGTGGTTCTCATTGATTTATTTGAACGATTAGCAGACGACGAAAAGCCACAGCGGATCGCATTTCGTTACATTTTGGCGCTCGTTTTACTGCGTAAACGAAAGCTTCAACTCGTTGGTCGAGAGGATTTTGAGGGTGGAGAACTTTGGTTATTGAGGTTTAGAGGGACTGACGGGGAACCAGTGAAGGTGAAAAATCCAGGAATAGCAGAGGAAGAAATTCAGGATTTATCTGAGCAACTGGGTGAAATTTTGCAGGGCGACCTATGAATCGACATTTTTTCGCTATATTTTTTTTGGTGATTGTGGAATGTGGTTGCTCTACAAAGGTCACTCCTTCGAATGAATCTTTGGACATCTCAACGATGCAGACGCTTCAAGTACAGAGGACATCTCAACTCGAGAACGTGGTTGGTAGAGGGGTGATTGAATTTCGATGGACTGACGATGAAGGCACGCACAAAGAGCAGGGCGACTTAGATTTTTGGAAACAAGGGAATTCAATTTCACTTCGCATTTCTAAACTCGGCGAACTTATCGCATGGTTTGGAGGTGAGGGAAAAAACTTTTGGTTCTTTGACATGATGGGTGAGGAATCGACTCTCACAATTGGGGGGGAGCAAGGAATGTTTAACGATATCGAAGTAGCTTTGATTTTGCTTGGCTTGAACCCACTTCCAGAAGGCGAGACGACAGCACAAGATGGGATCATCACCGTGATCGATTCAGTTCAGAGAACATGGACTGTGAGTTTTACACAAGATGGCAATCGGCCATTGGAGTTAAGTGTTACAAAAGAAAAACGCGTGATGAGCGCATTGCACCGTAGAAGCATTCGTGTTGAAAAAGATAATCTCCATGAATTACATTGGCCAGAAACTGGAGGACTCATTGATTTTACAGATAATCAAGGAAACACAGAAGTTAAAATAGACTTTTCTTTTTTGTCAACTCTTGTTGATGAAGAACTAATGGACCGCGTAATGGACCTTGAATATCTCAAAGAATCATTACAACCAAGTAGGATAAGATGTGGCACATGAGCACGCTTGGAGTTATTCTTTGTTTGTTTGTAACACAACCCCTCGTATCAATCGGAGATGGCAACGAAGTTTGGTTTGTTGGTGACCAAGACCCAACGGTTTTGAATTTTGATTCGAGCACTAAAGGGCTTGACTATTTAATCTGTAGGCGGATTTCAAGTGACGCTTTCACACCAGTTCAACGTCTGAGTCGTCGTCCTGTAGATATGGTTCTTCATGAGGGAAACATTTGGTTTGTTGACGATGCTGCTGGCACAACGCTGTACACCTTGCAATTCCCAAGAGAGAATCGCCAAGCACCCTCAAGGAAGATTTCATTGCAGGGCGTACTTGAAATAGAAGAGACTCCGACGGGGGTAGTATCTCTTGGAAGTTCAATCGTAGTCTGTTATGGCGGGGATGCTTTAAAACTTCACGCATTTGATGGATCTTCTTGGGAGGAACTTCCACAACTCAATCTATCAGGTGCGAGTGTTGCAAGTCTAGAGGGAGAGCTTCTTGCAGTTGCTCCACACCAGCAAGGAGCAGAATTATGGTCGCTCATCGAAGGGAAGTGGCAAGGAGGGCAGGTTGTGGAGATGCAAGGCAGTTTTAGAGAAGTACTTATCAAAGATCGATGGCCCTTATTGATTTTCACAGAAGGCCAACGTGGTCAAATTATTGGCCTTCAGAAGTCAGTCCCCATCGAAATAGGGTCATTTGACGTCCCAAAAGGACGATGGTCAGTTGTGGCTTCACCACTTGGGATAAGTATTTTTGGGGTGGAGCGAAACGGCACAACTTCGGTTGTCGATATTGGCTGGCCCTCTGGAAGAGAGGTAGGCAGAATAGAGCTGCAGCAAGAATTTCTTGGTGGATTGTCCTTTCTTGAAAAATATCCATTTCTGATAGCCGCACTTCTGCTTTCTTTATTTATACTGTTGAGGACTCGAACGGCGACCTTAAAAAAACAAAAAAATGAAGGTTCTTGATATATAAAAGCCGATGTTAAATAACGCAGTGCACGGATGCATTGACAATGTCTATCGCTCATTGATTACATGAGCACGGAGAGGATGATTCGTAACAGACAATATGACACACAAAACGACATTAATTGAAGAAGAGGACTTCCTGCGCTATGAATAGCCGACTCAAAAAATCACTATTCGTTTTTGGCTTTATTGGTTTCACTGCTGGAATTCTTTGGTCAGTTAATATCGACTATGAAGATCAGGTTACAGATGCGAACGACATTGAATCATCATCTACTCATTTTGCAATGGATGAAGAGCAAGAAGAAACTAAAGACAAACCGTTTTGGTCACAATTAATGCCCAAGACATCGATTGAGAAAAGGGATGAACTTCGATCATCGAGACAACGAGAAATCGCATCGATGATTGACAGTATACATGGTGTTTCAAACACAACCGTTGTACTTTCAGATAACGAGGTGGCTGGAATAGGAACCCCACGACGACCAATGACCGCATGTGTATCAGTTGAACCTACAAGTGGCATGCTTCCATTGGCAACAATCAAAGCAATTCAAAAACTGGTGGCAGGGGCTACCAATGGCTTGTCAATTGAACAAGTCACCGTAATTGACATCCTCACTGGTGCGGAGTGTTCCGATCTTACCCTCACAAGCATTCCACAAGTGAAAACTGATTTGTTACAGAAGAGAGTCGAAGCCGCTCTTGGGTTGAACACCGCGAAAGTCACAGTTTTGTTGAAAAGACCAGATTCATCAGAAGTTTTAATTCCATGGAATGATGACGCGAAACCATTTATTCAGATAGCGTTGCCAACCTCGTGGATTGTCAAAAAAGGGAAACAAGTTGGCGGTGAGAAAATAGCTTTAGACACGCTTCGAACAACTATTGCATCTATCTCTCCTGAATCCAAAGTTGAATTCCAAATTGTTGAAGACCAATTCGCTTCAACTGGTCAAGTTTCTGAAGAAAATTCAATTGCTAAACAAGTTGCGTTAGTTATTGGTTTGCTTGCTCTCTTAGGGATAGGTTTTATTACTGATCGTCGAAGACGGCCTCGTGAAACAGTTGTTTTCAAACAAGTAGAACATCCCTATGAAGAAGCAAGGCAAATTTTAGCGATGGATTTTGAGGTTGCTAAGAAGACAATCGATGCATTGAAGGGACCTAGAAAATTCAAGGTCTTGCAAGCAATTGTAGAAGCAGAAACAGACACTCCAGAAGTTCCTGTTGTTCAAGTTCAAAAACAAAAGAGCCCAAAACAAAAGCAAATGGAACTGATTAAAACAAGTTAAGAATCAGATAATGTGCTTCGGGTTAACATTAACTCTAGTGTTTGACAGACAATCGATACCTCGCGGTGTGTCATCGTAGTATAGAAGGGGAGCGCAATCGTCCGCTGAGATAATGAATCAGATACAGGACAGAGATTGGCTTTGTTCTGGTCTGAAAAAAGAGGAAGCGTCGGCACGGATTGATAATAATCAGCAGCCCCAATTTCATGACGATGCAACCCTCGGATAATTTCGTCTCGATCATTCCTACTAAAATTGTCACTTAGTCGAATAACAAATCCATCCCAGCTCATTTCTACACCGTGCTCTATCGTTGGGCACATGATGCCTGGAACACCACCAAGTCGTTGTGTATACCATTGAGCAATGGTATCACGGCGTTGCATGATTTCTTCGAGGCGTTTCATCTGTACGGTACCTACTGCTGCGTGAACTTCACTGAGTCGATACCCATGCCCCATTGTTCGCATCAGTTCATCAGTTCTAACTCGATGGAGTTCATCAATTGAGAGTGACGGGTCAACCGAAAAACCGTGGTTGCGTCGTAATTGACATTGTTCTGCTAGTGCATCATCGTCAGTTGTAATTACTCCACCCTCAACACTTGTTAATTGTGTTGTTGAGTGGAATGCGAAAATAGCTACTCTTCCAAAGGAACCAACTTGGCGATTATGTAGTTTGCTTGCTATCGCTTGGCTTGCGTCTTCAACAAGAGGGATTTCTGCCTCTTGAGCAACCCGAGCGATGCCATCGATCCCAGCAGGATTCCCAAAAGTATGCGATGCAATTATTGCTTTTGTTGCAGGGGTAATTTTTTGTGAAACATCACGGGCATTCATGTTCAGTGTTCTAGCCTCACAATCAGCAAAAACTGGGGTTGCTCCCATGCGATGAATCGTGGATGCTATTGAGGGGAAAGAAAATGCAGGTGTTACGACTTCATCGCCAGCTTGTACACCAAGTGATTCAAGTGTAATGTGCATCGCACTTTGAGACGAGTTTGTCGCAATGCCAAAAGAACTATTAGCATGCCTAGATACAGCTCTCTCAAAACTTGTCGTCCAAGGCCCCAAGACAAGTTGTTCCCCACGAAGAGCATCACTAGCCGCTCGTATTTCACGCTCAGTGATATCTGCACAACATAATGGTATATTTGAAGACACGATTTAATTACTGTGGTCTGACAGCAGCGAGAGCCTTGTCTGCGAGACCCATTCTTCTGAGATAAAGCCAAGCTGCTTGTGTTTCAAGTGCAGGAGAAATATGCCCGCCACCTGCAGCGATGATTCCTAAATACTCTTGGTCATTTTCTTGAAGTGGAGTTGGTCCCCGAGCAATGAGGAGTAGCGTCATGATATCCGCCTTGTTCAGGCCAATTCTTCTTAGTTTAGAAGCTTCATTCACAACGCCATCGTCTGAAATTTGAAGCATAGCTAGTAGTAAGAGTTGTTGTTGATCGCTGTCATCTTTAGCTGCTCGTAAAATTTCCCAAGCAGATTCAGGAGAGATACCAATGAGATTAGTGAATGCTTCTGCAGCGACAACCTTTCTCCTAGGATTAGTCGATTCAGGTATTGCTGCAAGTGGTATATAAAATGATTCAGCTTGTGAATTTGTAAGGCGATTATCTACGACTCGAAATGCCCACTCAACAGAAGAACGATGCCCTTGTTCAACGAGTAGAACAAGGTTTTCAATGTCTTCATTAGTTATTTTTGATGGATCTCTATTGATATTTCCGGCACGAACCATGAGACCAAGAAGTGGGTCATCAAGATCGATTTTCAACCGCTCTATGTGTTGAGTATTTGGGACAATACCTGATTCAAGGAGGAGAAGCAGGTAATTAACTTGGTCGATTCGTTCGGGCTCTGTGGGAAATGCCCTTTTCCAAATTTCCAATCCTGCTTCGGTGTCAATTGCAAGAAGAGTATAGAGAGTCCAATATCGTTCTTGATCTGAAAGAGGAACAGTCTTTTTCTCGAGTAATTCCTGAAGCCAAGCGCTCGCACTAGTCAGTTTGTACTGGCGAATTAGTTGATTCGTTCGTTGTAGCGCGGTACTGCGATCACTCTTTGTTGCTCTACGTAGAATTTGAGTTGTTTTCTCAACGCTCTTGTCGTCACCAGAAAGTAATGCGGCGAACATGGCTACGGTAAGATCAGTATTGTTCGCAAGTTTTTGAAGTTCCTCTTTGTTGACCGTTCCAGTTAGGAGTTGCAAATCTGCAAGGAGTAATAACCGAGGAGAAGTTTCAAGAAGGGGCCATTTTAAGAGTGCTTCAATTTGTTCTTGTTGAAAAAGACCATCATCAAGTGCTTGGGCTACGACATGCTCGCGTGCAGTAGGAGCTATTTGTTGGACGAGCCATGGGTCGATGGTTTGATCTTCGCTCAGTTCAGCTATACCAAGAACGGCGTGTACTTGAACGGCCCATTCGGAGTGTTGAGAAAATTGTTGGAAGAATGGTCGAAGGTCAGGGTCGCGCAATGTTCTAAGTGCAGCAAGACTTAACAAATGTTGTCCGCCCCGTTGCGATTTTGTCGCCCGATGAAGTTGCCGAAGCGCTGCCTCAGAATGGTCACTATCGTTCCAGCCAATTGCACTTGTGGTAACAGTTGATACTAAGACAATAGAAGCAATTCTAATCATGAAGTACATAGATGTGATTGTAGCAACATAATCTGGTATGTCAGTCTTAAATTGGCTCAGAGAAGCAGTCACATCCTGTAATCTGCTTCTCCTCACCAATTCTAGTGTGTCCAAATCCTTTCGGAACCACTGTTATTCCCCTCTCTTCAAGTGCGTTCATTAGCCTTTGAACGTATCGCCCAGGTCAACTGGTCGATAAGTTCCTTGACATCCAACTTTTCGCCACTTATCGATGCAATAGTTGTTGGTTGTTCAAGCAGGTGTGTAATTCGTTTTACCGCTGCGTGGACAGTGGAGTGATTTTTTCTGCCAATTGCGATTGCGAGTTCTGGATAACTATGCTTTGTAAGTTTCCTTCCGAGATACGAAGCAATGCTTCTCCAGA
The DNA here is from genome assembly GCA_964592615.1 of uncultured Isosphaeraceae bacterium. GTDB lineage: Bacteria > Planctomycetota > Phycisphaerae > Phycisphaerales > SM1A02. The sequence continues at coordinate 10,557 of CAZQGB010000030.1, forward strand.
ACACAATATTGGATGCCCGTGATGGACCCTTGATATCTTGGATGCTTAGTCCAGAGCGGTTTGCAGTTACTTCTATAACATCAGCAATTCGAATGGGGAGCGAGGTTGGCGGTGTTGATCGAAGCAGGCGTTCAACGGCATCGATACCAATCGTGTCGCTTTCCTCGCTAGAGAGCAAAACAGCTGTGGCACGCAATCGAGTGACAGTGCCCTCAATCTCACGAACTGAGCCTACTGCTTGGCTTGCAAGGCGATCAACCGCACCTAAAGTAATTGCAATGCCATGCTGGCGAGTTAATTTGTGAATAATATTACACCTTGTATCGCGGTCTGGACGTTGGATTTCTGCAATCATTCCCGCAACAAGGCGATTTGTAAGTGCTCGATTTAGACGCCGAATATGTCGTGGGTCTTCGTCAGAAGCGAGCACGAGTCTAGCCCCAGACAAACCAGCAGAATCTATGGTGTGCAGAAGTTCTTCTTGAGTTTTAACTTTGTTTGCAACGAAATGGACATCGTCGATTGCAAGAAGATCGAGAGTGCGATATCGAGATCTGAACCTACTAAACTCTCCGCTTCGAGAACTTGCAATGAATTCGTTCGTAAACTGTTCTGCGGTCACGTAGCGAACTTTCCCAGGTGAGGTCTTTGATGCGTGGCTACAAATTGCTTGTAGAAGATGTGTTTTGCCTACGCCACATGCCCCATGAATAAAGAGTGGCGAGATTGCCTTGCCATCTTTTTCTGTGATTTGTTTTGCGGCAGCATGTGCAAGTTGATTACAACTGCCAACGATAAAGTCTTCAAAGCGCAATAGTTTGCGGTTTGTTCTACGTGTAGTGGTTGGCTGGTGAGTACGTTCAGGAGCATGAAGGTTCGAATCTTGTTTCGCTGTTTCATGGAATGAAATATGTACAGGGACTTTCTGACCAAGCGCAGCATTCGCAACGTCTTCGATGACAGCTGCGAACCTATTTGAAATCCAATTTGCAGCAAGTGGAGTTGCTGCAACGATATCGACACAACCGTTGTTGCAGGTCATTTCAGTATTTGAAAACCACATTCGGTATGGTCGTTCGCCAATGGTATTGCTCAGTTGTTCTCGGAGCCGTTGTTCAATTGAGGAAGTGGGTTGCTGGGACATGAAAGGAGCAATACCAATCCGCGAATGCGGGTAAAAACAGAGTGGAAAAATGGATCCTTCCGACTTCCGCCCCCAAAAATATGTTGCGATATATGCAACAAATTCTCGGCACCTCTCGTCCCTGAGCGGTCTACGAAGAATACAGAATTGGCTGTACTTTGCAAGCGGGCTTTTTCAATGGCTGTCGTTTTTTGTCAACTCGATGAACGTAACTCAAGTGTTTTACTAGGTCAACAGAGTTGAAGAAAAAATAATTTTGTCTTTGTTCACAATTGTCAACAATGTGTGGACAACTTCAGTACAACTTTTGAATCATAGTTAGTCGCTGGCGAGTTGGGCGAAAATTCCATCGTTCATACAAGTCAAGAGCTGGCGAATTCGTTGAATCTACTGCAAGTGTTATTCTGGGTAGACCGTATGCTGTGGACTGTTCGATAGCCAACTTCACAAGGGCATCGCCCACACTTTTTCCGCGAGCAAAAGGTGTACACCCGAGGTATGCAAGTTCCATACAATCTGCTTCAGGAACAGGATTCAACAGAAGAATGCCTGCGAGGGTTGTTCCAAGCTCAGCAATAGACCAGAGTTGCGCATCGTGGATACCTTGACCTCGATGTCCTGCAACGATATCCTCAATTTTTCGAAGCCCGTGAATTTTTGGGCAATCTAGTGAATCAACATATGTTTCTAGAAGTGCGGATTGAATCTGAGAATCCGAAACATTTGTCGATGGAGTGAATGTTAGAAGAGCGGGAGTACAGTTATAAGTCTGTGCAGTTTTCGCTCGCTCCATGTATGTTAAAATAGCGAGTTTGTCGAAGCCAGCTTGGGAATATGCTTCTGCAAGAAGGGGCTCGTTATTCTCCATAACCGTTTGAGCAAGTTGCACATTTCTACCACTGAGGGTTTCTAGCCCTTCTTGGATGAGTGTTGAAATGCACTTGACCTCTGCTTGTTTTTTGGGTGTGGTCACAAGACACGATGTAGTTGCTCCGGCATTATGTATAAAGAGAATGGCTCGCTGGATCTTTCGACTGGGACGAGCAACGAAATGGAATGTACTGGGGTTCCTAGTTTGAAGGGTATCGAGCAGTGCTCTAGCGTGCCTTTTGTTGCCAAGTATGGCTATGGCAGCCTCTTCGTGTCTATTCTTTTGAACAATCATCACAAATGTAGGAATCCTAGTGCTAGAATAACTCATAGTTTAGAGGATTAATTATGCGAACACTTATACTTATGCTTCTTCTGGCCGCCATTACTTCGATTGTACAAGTGGGTGATGGATACCCAAAAGCAACTGATCGAGCAGATCGATGGCAACTTCGCCTAGATACTGGTGATCTCCGGTTCTATCGAGCAGCTGACACTGGAGAGGGGTATTGGACATTGGTCTATGAAGTTACCAACGAAACAAAAGAGGATCACCGATGGATTCCTCAGTTTGACCTTGTTACAGATAAGGGTGAAATAATTCCTGATGGAGTTGGAGTTCCTCGCAGTGTTCAACTTGCTGTTTTAGCTATCTATGGTGATCCTTTGATGCAAACCCAATCCGATGCGAGTGGCCCTTTGCTTCAAGGAGAGGAAAATGCAATTCGAAGCGTTGCGATTTGGAAGGCAGGGCGTGAAGATGTTCGCGAAATCCAAGTTTTTGCAGGTGGTGTTAGTGGCGATACGGCTGAAATTACCCACCCAATCTCAGGCGAGAAAACAAAACTACACAGAGTCCTTCAATTCTCATGGAGTGTTAATGGTGAAATTGATGACATCATCATGAAGCCCCTCCCGAGGCGTCCAGTGGATGGTGGAGTGAGCATCAGAGCGCCGCTCTCAAAGGAAGGCGTGACGAGGAAGTGGATTTTTCGTTAATTCAACGGGTTGAATCAAGCCCTTTGGCTTGATACAATACGGGGTCCTCGTATGTTGCGAGGTGTTTTTAAGGAGTTTTGCTGTGGCCCATAAAAAGAGTGGTGGATCAACCAATAACGGACGCGATTCAAACCCGCAATATCGTGGTATCAAACTATATAGTGGCGAAACTGCGAAAGCTGGTTCTATCATTATTCGCCAGTGTGGAACGAAGTTCAAAGCTGGATATATGGTTCGACGTGGCAACGATGATACCCTGTTCGCAACAGAACCCGGCACAGTTCGATTCAGAGGGCGGTATGTTGATATCGTTCCAAGTGACGAATCGATTCCGCAGTTTACAGCCGTAAACTAAGCGGTAAAACCGTAGTAACAAATGTTAGTCGATCGAGCCAGAATCTTTGTTAGAAGTGGCAAAGGTGGTGATGGATGTATGAGTTTTCGCAGGGAAAAATATATTCCCAAGGGGGGACCCGATGGTGGAGATGGTGGTGATGGTGGTGATGTTATTCTCGTTGGTGACAAAAGCGTGGATACGCTATTGCCAGTCACCCACCGCCCGCACTATCGAGCGACTCATGGCATCCAAGGTAAGGGGAGCCAAATGCATGGAGCCAATGGTGAGGACTGTGTTGTCAAGGTTCCATTGGGAACCCTTGTTCGCCTTGAAGAAACAGGTGAACTCCTAGCGGACATATCTGAGGACGGGCAACGATTGGTTGTTGCAAAGGGTGGCAAGGGGGGCTGGGGAAATGAACACTTCAAATCAGCAACAAACCAGGCTCCAAGGGAAACAACACCTGGTGAGCCAATCGAAGAACATATTCTGAATCTGGAATTGAAACTGATAGCAGACATCGGTTTGGTTGGTTTACCAAATGCTGGGAAGTCGACACTACTTTCTACTATTTCCGCAGCACGACCAAAAGTTGCAGATTATCCATTTACAACTTTGCAACCACACCTTGGAATCGCAGAGTTAGATGTTAATCGTAGGTTGGTTGTTGCTGATATTCCTGGCTTGATTGAAGGTGCTGCTGATGGAGCAGGGCTTGGTCATCGGTTCTTGAAACACATTGAACGCACACGTGCCCTCCTTCACTTGGTCGATGTGATGCCCGTTGATGGCAGTGACCCCGTTTCTAATTACAAGGCAATTCGTAAGGAGCTTGAACGATACTCCGAGGAACTTGCAGCAAAGGATGAAATTGTTGTCTTGAATAAAATAGACTTGCTTCCACCAGATGAGCGGGACTCAATTCTCACTAGCATTGCAAACGACCTTAAACTCGATCCGGTTGTTTCGTGCTCTGGTGCTACTCTTGAGGGTATTCGCGATGTCCTTGAACACTGCTGGACCCTCACAAAAGACTAATTTGGCTCAGAGCCAACTTGGCTCTGAGCCAAACTGGCTCTGAGCCAAATTAATTGGGCGTGTATACTGTGGGAGCATTAGGAGGCAATA
>CAZQGB010000031.1:0-14900 GCA_964592615.1 uncultured Isosphaeraceae bacterium
GGTTACAAACCACAGTTCTACTTCCGTACAACTGACGTAACTGGTAAGTTGGATTTGCTTGGCGGTGCTGAAATGTGCATGCCTGGCGACAATATTCAAATGGCAATTGACCTTGAAAATAAACCAATTGCTATGGAAGAAGGTCTACGCTTCGCTATTCGTGAAGGCGGTCGCACCGTTGGTTCTGGTGTTGTGACCAAGATTGTTGAGTAATAACGGATGTACGGCGAGGGGAGAGTGTAACTCTCTCCTCGCACCATCCTTACTTGAGAGGTTTTTCTTACTATGGCCAGATCAACAGATCGAGAATATGTTTGGCTCCAGTGCACCGAATCGGGTGATTTAAATTACCGCACGAGTATTCGCGTAAAGGGCGGCATTGACGAGAAGGTAAAAGAGGGTTTTAAAAAGTATTGTCCTCGCCTTCGTAAGCACACGCTTCATAAGATTAAGCGGAAATAAAAAACGCGTCCACTTTATGGTGGGCGCATGGACGCCGGTAGCTCAATTGGCAGAGCAGCGGATTCCAAATCCGCAGGTTGAGTGTTCGAGTCACTCCCGGCGTGTTTGGTTAGAAACATAGAAACATGAGAACAACATGAGCACAGCAATTTACAAACAAGGTCAGGGATACTGGGTGCGATTGATGTCCGCCATCGGCTTTGGCCTTTTGGTCATGATGGGTGTGGTTTGGGTTTGGGATCAACTCAGTGGCGTACAAATAGCAGACCTAGAATCTGTGTATGTGCAGGGTGTCTTTTCTGTCATCGTCGTTGTCATTTGTGGCATCATTGGGTTTCATTTAATAGGCAGAAAAGCGAAATTCGTAGATTTTATGATTTCAACAGAGGGCGAAATGAGAAAGGTGAATTGGTCAACAAAACGAGAAATCATTGGTTCGACCATCCTTGTAATTTTGCTCACAATCTTTATTGCTGTTTTCTGCCAAATTGCAGATTTGGCATTTTCAGCGTTCTTCCAATGGGCGGGTGTGTTGCAATCATCTTAAAAGTGCAAGGGATCACGATGACAGATACAGAACAAAATATAGAATCAACCCACACTCCAGAAGTGCCAGCCGATGTTGTTGCAGAAACTGCACCAGTCGAAGCTGACACAGAGATTCCTGCAGGTGAAGAACCACGCACACAAGAGGGCATGAATTGGTTTGTACTTCGTGTTGCCTCAAACAAAGAAGACTTCGTTCGCAATGCACTTGACAAGAAAGTGCAAATTGAAGGAGTGCAGCATCTAGTTGGGCGAATCATGGTTCCAACTGAGAAAACAAAAACTCTGACAAAAACAGGCAAAACAAAAATTACTGAAACGAAGTTGTATCCAGGATATATCTTTGTAGAAATGAGACTTGTTGATGCTCGAATTTCTCAAGATGTCTTTTTCTTGATCAAAGAAACAACAGGAGTAGGAGACTTTGTGGGCACAGCAGGTAAGCCAACCCCAATGTCTACAGACGAAGTTGACAAAATGTTGTTTGACTCGCAAGCACCTGAAGAGGTTACAGAAGTCAAACTTGAGTTTGCTAAGGGCGATCATGTGAATGTAAAAGAGGGTCCATTCATGGGCTACGAAGGCACTGTTGATGATATTTTCCCAGAGAAGGGTGTCGTTCGAGTACTTGCTACGGTCTTTGGCCGTCAAACACAAATCGATATTGAATACTGGATGATCGAAAAAGCTGAATAACGAATGGGACTGACACAAGTGTTGCGAAGCAACATGCAGATGCCTGTCCCCATTCTGTAGATGCAAGAAATGACAGTCCCGAGAAGGGGGACAGTCCCTTTATGACGCAAAACTAGCTCAAATACAAAAGTGCTATTTTCGTTGAATGAATATTTACGTCAATCGTTTGGGGACAGTCCCATTTTTGGTATTGTGCACACATGGAAACAGGAACAATTTCACTTGAAGGTGCGGCGAAAACATTTTCTGAAGATTACGCAAAACTTCGGTCTGAAATTGCAAAAGCAGTTGTTGGGCACGATGAAATAGTTGAAGGGGTTTTAATATGTTTATTTGCTGGTGGACACGCACTTCTAGAGGGAGTTCCTGGTCTTGGCAAAACATTGTTGATTCGAACGCTGAGCGAAGCGCTACACCTACAATTTGCTCGAATTCAATTTACACCAGACCTAATGCCAGCCGATATTACTGGCACAACCGTTGTTGTGGAGACAGACAGTGGTCGAGACTTTGAGTTCCGTAAGGGCCCACTCTTTGCACAAATGGTTCTTGCGGATGAAATCAATCGTGCAACTCCAAAAACACAGTCAGCCTTACTTGAAGCGATGCAAGAGCGAACAGTTACTGTTGGTGGAGAAACACACACACTTGAAAAACCATTCTTTGTGATGGCGACCCAAAATCCTATTGAACAAGAGGGAACCTACCCTCTTCCAGAAGCACAACTTGACAGATTCTTCTTCAAACTACATGTTGGTTATTCCGGGCGTGAAGAATTGATGGAAATTATAGACCGTACGACAAGCGATATTTCTGCAGACGTACGGCGTGTACTTGATACAAACACAATTCTTTCATATCAACAAACAGTACGTGAAGTTAGTATTTCTAATGATGTGCAAGATTATGCTGTGCGAATTGTGTTGGCGACGCACCCTGACGAGACAATTGCTACTCCAAAAGTAAAAACATTTTTCAGATTTGGCGCATCTCCACGTGCCGCCCAAACACTTATTCTAGGAGCGAAGGTTCGTGCGTTGCTTGCAGGTCGCACAAAAGTACACACTGATGATATAAAAGACGTCGCACTTCCCGCACTTCGTCACCGTTGCATTTTGAATTTTGAAGCAGAGGCAGAGGGAATTTCTTGCGATGATATTTTGGCAAACCTAATCGAAACGTTGCCGGTTTCAATAACTTAAGAGACTTTTTATGATTGATATTGCAATAGTGGCATGTTTGATGTTATCGCAGTCGAGCGAAGAAGCTCAAACATTTAATACCAAACTAGATTTTTATTATTTCAATCAGTTTGAATCTTCGGTTACAACTGGTGGGAATGTTGAGGCATCCTCTGGTGGAACGTCGCTTAGATTAGACTCACAAGTTACAAACGACGATAATCTTATGTTTGATTTTCAATTTCAGAAAACAGATTGGAAATTTGGTGGAACAACAGGATTAGGGGGAGATGATCCATGGGGAACAGTAAATACGATTGAATTTGTTGTTCAATGGACACACAAATACACAGATGAATCGCAGTGGTTTGCTGCGGGGTTTGTCCGCGCAAGTTATGAAGATGGTGCTTCAACGGATACAAAGGCAGGTGGGTCTTTTGGCCTTGTTCATTCTTTTTCATCAGACCTCACTCTTGGGCTAGGAGTCGGTGTTGTTGGCGAAGCTCAGGCCGATCCACGTGTGTTCCCATTATTTGTCGTAGAGTGGAAACTTACTGACACGCTACGGATTAGGAGTGCAATGGCCGCTAGATTTGCTGGCAGGAGGGGTCTTGAACTCGTATGGACTCCCCAAGATTCTTGGACGTATGGAGTGGGTTTATCCTATGAATACAACAGATTCAAGTTAGACGACAGTGGGATCGCTCCAAACGGTGCGGGTGAAACGACCTCTTATCCACTCGTTTTAAGGGCAACGCACAAAGCATCTTCAAGCTGTGATCTTACATTTTTTGGAGGCATTGTTTTTGGAGGTAACCTTGAAGTAACAGATCAATCACGGCAACTTATTCGCTCAACAGATTACGAAAGTGCGGGTGTAATAGGAATTTTCGGCCAACTGCGTTTTTAAAAACGGCGTGATTGGGTGCTCGTTGTATAGTTAATAATCTGGGAAGCGATCAATGTTATTCCATTCAGAAAGATCAACGACAATTGGTGTTGGATGTATTTTCCACGGCACGCACGGGAGTGGACCTGTTTCAACTTTTTTGGAATCGCCATGAGTTCTTGCGACAGCGAAGGAAAGACTATCTTGTTCTGTCCAAGTATTTGGTAGTTCGATTCGAACGGACCAATTGTTTTCTTTAATTACTTTTGAAACGGTCATTCCATTTGGTACGCGTTCCTGAGCAGGGGAAATGGTGGCAATTGTGTTTGTGTCAGGATGTAGAATTGAAACTGTTTCGATTCCACGAAGTTGTTCAATTGTCGTAATAGTTTCAGGAAGGTTACAGTTGTTGGAATTACCCTTACAACTAATAAACAATTCCCACACTCCGAGTATTTTTCTCAGTTGCACAGTTGTAGCATTATCCTTGTCAACCACAGTTGGTTTTCCAAGCTGTATGCTTTGAAGATTCCACAGAGGGTGTAAAACTTGAAATTGAATACTTGGTGGAGTGATCGAAATGGATGGTGGGACAATAGGAAGAGAGTATGACTGTTTGCCTATTAGAAGGGCGAGCCACTGTAACTGAGATTCAACGGTTACTGGTCCGAATATTGAAAGATCAACAAGGGGTGGTCGTGTTGCATGTGCTCGAAATGTGTGCGAAGCTGCAACCTCAACTGCAATGGGAATATCACCTTCATCTTGCCATTTGATTGATGCAACAACTGGCTCAAGGGTAGGGTTAGCGATTGCTATTGTTATATTTTCTCCATACACTTGTTCAAGCCACTGAACATATGGTCTTTGGTCTTCAACCCAACGCAAAGCCCTTGTTGCAAGTTGCCTTGATGTTGTGGTCATATCGAGCATGATTGATAATAAACGACGAAGTGAGTCTGGATTAACTACCCAGCAAGCGTATAAGTATTCAGCATCGTATGCAGTGTTACTCAGCAAATCTCTGCACGCGGCAGCAACACCTCTGCTACTACGAGCGAGCCGATTGAAACCGATACGCCATAATTGCGATTCCCTTAAAGCAACAAGTCTTTCGACTTCATTTAAATTTGGTGGTTCTGGAGTAACTGCGTCTAAGCGAGATGCAAGAAGTGTCCACCGCCAATATTCAAGTGGGTTCCATTCAGGAAGATTGTATGGTGATTCAGCACGAAGTTCCGTTTTCTTTCTGTAACTTGAAAGATTTAGGTTGGGTAACGAAGGTGGCAAGTTAATCCACTTTGGCAAGAGAGTCATACCTCCGAACTTTATGGTTCCATATCCTTCTTCAGGAAGTTCGACAAGAAGTACTGGTCCTGTGGAGGTATCTGTTGGGTTGATTAAGAGCGAATCATCATTGTGAGTTACTGGACGAACAGTAAAGGGGTTACTTGTCCACAAAGAAGTATTTGGATTGGCTTCTATCCACCCTACAACACCGGTTCGATGTACTCCACCTTCAAAAACAACATCAATTTCAAATGGCCAATGTTTTCCATTTGATTCTGTAATTAGTTGGACCATGAGTACGCCCCCTCTTGGTGCAAGAGGGCTTGTTTGTTTTGATTCTATGCTTTCAATTGGAACAGCAAAGACGCTTCGAGTAGCGAGGGATAAAATAAACGCCAGTATTAATTTCATGGAGTAGTTGCAGTTTTGCTACGAATTTTTTGAATAATTGCGATTGTTTCAGCAATTGCAAGTTCAAGATTATCATTAACAATGAAATATTCGTATGCACCACTCTCTTTTGCCAATTTAATTTCGCTTTTTGCTTCTCGAAACCTTCGTTCGATTGAATCAACGTCGTCTCTTCCTCTTGTTTTGAGTCTCTGAAGCAATTCATCTTCATTTGGAGGAAGGATGAAAATCCTGACAGACTCAGGCATATTGGTTTGAATCTGAATACCACCCTGAACATCGATATCGAGCAACATAATTCTACCGCTAGAGAGAACGTCTTCTACAGATTCTTTTAGTGTGCCATAGTGGTGACATCCAAAGACCTCGGCATGTTCTAAAAATTCGCCGTTCTTGATTTTTGTGTTGAATTCTTCGGGGGTGATAAAGAAGTAATCTTTCCCATCGACTTCGGAAGAACTTTTTGGACGAGTCGTTGCCGAGACGCTAAACACTGCATCGAATGCACCTTGAACCTTGTGCACGATGGTTGTTTTTCCAACACCAGAGGGTCCTGAAATAACAACCAGTATTCCTTGTTCTTGATCGGGCATTTGATAATTGTATCGCATATCAATCTGGGGTCACGTCAGGGGTCAGACCCCCATAGGTGTTGTAGTGGTACAATAGTCGGAATGTCCCTACCCAGAATCGCTATTGTTGGCAGACCTAATGTTGGAAAGTCAAGCCTATTAAACCGGCTCGCTCGGCGTAGGGTGTCAATTGTCGACCCAACTCCAGGTGTGACTCGAGACCGAGTGAGCGTTGTTTTAGAGATTGACCCCCCATCAAAAACTCCTAAGGGGACAGAATCTAGACTAGCCGAGATTCACGATACGGGTGGTTGGGGAGTCTATGTTGTCGAAGGAGAGCACATTGATGATGCGGGGAAGGATTTGCGCGATCTTACATCTGACATCGAAATCCAAATCAAGGAAGCAATGAACACTTCGGATCTCATAATCTACATCATTGACGCGCAAATCGGCATCACTCCTCTTGATGAGACGGTGGCAGAAATGTTACGTCGAGCAGGTGCAGGTGATCGGATTCTTGTTGTTGCAAGTAAAGTAGATTCACGAGCATGGGAACCACACGGCCACGAAGCAGCTGCTCTTGGTCTTGGCGAAGCAATTTGCGTTTCCTCTACAAGTGGACACGGAATAAAGTTTCTTACAGATCGAATTTGGGAACGTCTCGAAGGTGTGACGGGTCACCGTGACGAAGACCCCGATATGAAACTCGCAATAATTGGGAAGCGCAATGCGGGAAAGTCATCTCTGACAAATGCGCTTGCTGGTGAAAACCGTGTAATTGTTTCAGAAATTGCTGGGACAACTCGAGATTCAATTGATGTTCAGTTTACGATTGAAGGCAAATCATTTACAGCAATTGATACTGCTGGAGTTCGCAAGCAAAAAAGCTTTGCTGATGATATTGAATATTATGCATACAGAAGAATGCTCCAATCGATACGGCGCGCCGATGTCACAATGCTGCTCATTGATGCAACCGACCGAATTTCTCAAGTAGATAAAAAACTTGCAATGGAATTACAGAGGCAGTTTAAGCCAACGGTGATTGTTGTCAATAAATGGGATCTTGTGGACGAGTCGATTTCGCCAGAGGATTATCTGGAGTACATCACGAAAGAATTAAGGGGTCTAGATTTTGCTCCAATTGTCTTTGTTAGTGCGGTTGAAAGTAATGGAATCAACGACGCAGTATCGATGGCATTTAACTTGAAGGAACAGTCAGAACACCGGGAGACAACAGGAAAATTGAACACAGTCGTGAAATCAATTTTGAACGATCGCGGCCCATCGTCACGACTGGGCACAGTAGCGAAATTGTTGTATGTCTCTCAAATTGCAACAAAACCACCGACAATTGCGATGGTAGTTAATGAGCCATCAATGTTTGAGGGGCAATACGAACGGTATCTTATGAACCGTTTGCGAGAAGAACTGCCATTCAGTGAAGTACCTATTCGGCTTTTATTTACAAAGAGACAACGAAAATCGCTTCATGATCTCAAGCACGGGGAAAAAGAAGATACAATCTCAGAGCTAACGCGTACAAACCCCTCTATTGGTCAGGCGAAAGAGGGAGCCGAAACCATTCCTGACGACATTGAAATAATTGATGACGCCACCCAATAATAGGGTGTTTGTCATTCGTAACGCGATAGAAGTAAAGTTATGCAAATAGTTCCGCTCCCCGTCTTTGAAGAAGACGCAGATCCATCAAAACGAGACTCCCTTACGCTCGAGGAACAAATCGAGCAGATAGAAGAACCAGAAACTCTGGTTGTACGTTTTGGGTCGCTCCAATTGATTGGTGAATATAAACAGGCGGGTGGAATTAAGGCTGGATGTGGCTCAAAACTTGTTGCACGCACACACCGTGGGACGGAATTGGTAGATTTAGTAACAACCACTTGTGCAAACTCTGGATGTTCAAAATCAATTAGTCGCGCAGAAATGTTAGAGTATATTGACAACTCTGGAGGCAAAAACTTTCCTTTCCACACAAACGGTCGAGTCATCCGAATTGCTACGAGCGATGATCTTGGTCGAATGAACGAGTTGAAAAGCCGTGTCTCTGAGCAACTAAAAAATGCACGAAAACTTGTTGAAGAACACCGGCTAGCAATGAAAATTGTGGAAGTTGAACCGATTCTGGGAGAAGAATTGTTAACCTTCTATTTTATCAGTGAAGACAGAGTAGATTTTCGAAAACTTGTTTCTGAATTGGCATCAAAATATTCCACAAGAATTGAGATGCGCCAAGTTGGATCTCGTGATGAGGCGAGGTTGGTTGCAGATTTCGAACGTTGTGGTCAGCATTGTTGTTGCAAAAGTTTTTTAAAAGTTTTGTCTCCGGTTTCAATGCGTGCAGCAAAGCAACAAAAACAAACACTCGATCCTAAAAAAATCTCTGGTCGTTGTGGTCGATTGATGTGTTGTTTGAGGTATGAAGATCAAACATATCGCGAACTTAAAAAGAATCTTCCTCACAAAAAGACACGCGTTGGTACTCCAGAAGGTCCGGCAATTGTTCAGGATGGGAAAATTCTAACTCAACTTGTGTTAGTTGAACTTGAACACGATAAACGTCTTGTTGCATTTCCTCTTGAAGAATTAAGCGATCCAGAAACATGCCCACGCCCATGGGAAGTTAAAGAGGTAGTAGAAGAGCAAAAACCAAAAGGCAAACGAAAGCGTAGAAAGAAAAAGAAAGCTTCACAAGAGGGAGGCTCCAAAGAAGAACCTAAGTCGGCCAACAATTCAACCAAGAAAAAGCGTCGCAGGCGCCGAAGAAGAAAAAGAAAATCCAACAAGGATTCCGATAAGAATTAAAGTATGGAAAAAAAGGCAAAGAAAAAAACAAGCATCATAGAAACGCTGCAGTCATTAGTTGTGGCATTCGTTTTAGCAATGGTGTTTCGTGGTTTCGTGGTGGAAGGTTTTGTAATACCAACCGGGTCTATGGCCCCAACACTTCTTGGTCAACATTTGTTAAAACACAGTGACCAGACGGGTCAAGATTTTACTGTAGGCTTTGATTCAAGGATTTCTGTTTCTCCAGAACGTTTTACCGATCCTTTGCTTGGAAGAAATATACCTCTTTCAATGTCTGAGGCAAAAAAACGTGAGCCACGAGGTGGTGATCGGGTGCTCGTGTTAAAAACACTTTATCCTTTCTTCAGCCCAGAGCGATTTGATGTGGTTGTGTTTAAGAACCCAACAGACACACAGGGTGCATCTGCAAATTACATTAAACGGTTAATTGGTCTCCCTAATGAAACACTTTGGATTGCTGATGGAGATGTGTTTGTAAGGCAAGATAATGTGTCTGATTCAGAGTTTGAGATTCAGAGAAAACCAGAACATATTCAGCAATCGTTATGGAGAACAATTTCTGATAGCGATGCTATACCTACAGATACACTAGCGCTATCGCGGCCATGGCGTGGATCGCCATGGCGCGGTAGTCCAGTTGGGGCGTGGAAACTCGATGATCGTACTTGGGTTTGTACAACTACATCCCCTTCAACTCTTACTTGGGACCACAATCGGATTCTCATTGATGACTGGCTTCCATATAACATGTTAAATTCTAATCGACGCAACCAACCTTTATCAGATGTCCGTGTATCGGCGACACTAACTCCTGAAAACGAAACCCTCAATGCAAGTTTTTCACTTGAAGCAGTACAACACCGTTTTGTTTGGATGATTTCTTCTGGTCAAGCAGTTCTTTCAATGTCAACTCTTGATGGCGATGTCGTCAAAAAGGTAGAAGTTGATGTCGATGTGTTGTCCAAAACAGTTTCAGGTTCTCGCAAGCCGATTCGTTTGGAGTGTTGGCATGTTGACCAAATGATGGTGCTTTATCTCAACGGAGCAAGAGTTGCAGAGTTGTTGTATGATTTTTCACCCGAAGAAAGAATACGCTTAGCATCGAATGCAGATCCATCGGTTCCTATCGAAGAAATAGCAGGAAGTGGTGGGAAACCACCATCGCTGCAGTGGCAATTCGATGGTTCTCCATTGACTATTACAAAACTTCAAGTTGGTCACGACTTGTATTACAACTATGAATACGGGGGCTTGCCAAAACGAGCAACAAAGAACCCAACAAAAAAGGGTAACGAAGAATTGGTTCGGTATGGATCTCCAGCATTTGGAACTCATCCAGATAAATTGGCGGTTTTAACGGATGATCAGTTTATGATGGCTGGTGATAACAGTGCATACTCGCTAGATGGTCGTCTCTGGGGCAATCCTGATGAATTTGTCGCAGCACAGATAGATGATTCACCGTTCGTTGTTCACCGCGACCTGCTTATAGGGAAAGCGTGGGGTGTGTATTGGCTCCCCCCTCCGGGTGTTCCTGAGTTTAATAGGTTCCGTTTTATCAGGTAATCCAATTACGCGGGTGTTTTACCAATCTAAGTGGAACATTCCAATCTTCTTTCCAACACTTCGTAGAGAGCGACAACCGTGGAGCCGAGGGAATTCACATGGGATTGTTTGCATGGTTGACACGCCGAATTTCACCTCAACCCATCGCTGTTCATTATGGAAGCGATGTTATGCGGTTCATGCAGATTAAAAATATAAAGAGCCGTACCATTCAGGGCGCGGTTGAAGTAGCGCCAGATGATTCTGCTGGAATTTCAGAAGCATTAACTTCATTTAAAGGAAGTCGATGTGTAGTGTGCTTATCTCCAAAAGATGCACTTGTTCAACATGTTCGTACAGAATTAAACGAAGAAGAGGAACACATTCGTGAGCGACTTATTGAACATGATCGAAGATGGGGAAATGCAGAAATTCGTTATGTTTGCGTGAAAACAACTGGGTCAGGAACCAGCGCAGGGCAAGAATTATTATGTGTTGGGGTTGATCGAGCACTTTCTGCTCGTGTTATGAGTACGTTAGAGTCGGCAGGCGCTTTGGTTATAGCAGTCACTGTTCCAGTTTATGCTTCAATACGGGCTTTTGATTCATTGTATCGACGTGATGGGGATGAAATTATTACGTCTATGATCATAGATATGGATGAACGAATGTCTATGGTTATGATTTCTCATGGTGCAAATTGTGTGTTTGCGCATAGTGTTAAATCGTGTACATCAAATACAGCAGAAATGTGGGAACCAGAACAAAGAAAGGAACCCGCCTTGTTGCCTGTTTCAAATTCTGAAGGGCATGAAGATGAACGTCACAGTGAAGATGACCCGAGGGGGCTTCGATCTATCCATGAAGATAGTGAAGTGGAAGAATCTAAGTTCGTAGAAGAACTTAAACGATGTTCGCGACATCATGACACGTTGTTTCCTGATAGAACAATCGACCGAATTATCTTCACAGGTTATGGAGCGCTTGACACACAAAAATGCGCATCAATTGCTTCTGAATTTGGAATTTCTGGCTACATAGCAGATCCATCAGCTTGGATTACAGGTGCAGCTGAAATTGCAGGAGGTCCCTCTTGGACTACAACAGCAGGGTTGTGTTTACGGTATGCGGAGATGGCAGCATGAAGCATCCATTTGACGATTTTTTGCCACCTTCTTTGCACGCTCGTAGGGAGGCACATCGTATTGTTCGTGTCGGTGTTATATTGGTTGCAACTGTTTCTATTGCAACAGCGGTTGCCTTTGCGACAACGCTCAATGGCTGGCGAGGTTTACTAGAAAGTAGAAGTAGTGTTGCGATGCGTTGGGATGACGCAAATGAACGTGTGGTTGCATTTGTAAAAGCACAAAAGGAAATGCAAGACGCAATTGACTCTGCAGAAGAAATAGATCTAGTCATCGATAGTGTCCCACGTTCAATCATTCTTTTTGAATTAACGAAAGGGCTTCCAGACGATTCAAATCTAAATGATATTCGTCTTGAAACCCGTTCGAGGACAATTGAGAAAGACAAGGTTGCCCGCACACAGCAAATTACCTTGTTGGGAATCGCTCCAAACGATGCTACTATTTCTTCATACATTGAGGCGCTATCAACATCACCATATCTCACCGATGTTTCATTGATGTATGCGCAACAGGTGGGAACCACAACAAAACGTAATTTTTCAATTCAGCTAACAGTTGATTCTATGACAACGCTTGTAATGGTGGAAGAGTAATGATTAGTCAATCTCGATATCTAATGTTGGTTGGATTGCTGGTTTTGATTCCTGTTTCTGCGTGGGCAATTATTTACAGACCCATGAACAAAGCAGTGAATTGTGTAGCAGAAGAAATACGCACAAGAACAACATCTTATTCACACTTTGATGAGATTAACTCTCATTATAGAAAATTAAAATCTCTAACTAGAACTTTAAAAGATTCAACTGCAGAAGCTGCTTCACGTATTCCACAAGAACATGGTGCAGATCAATGGCTCGAATCGGCATCTGATGCAGCACTTGAATTGGATATGGTTGTCAAGTCGGTTACGACATCAGGCGAACGTGTTGAGGGCGAATTTGGTGTCCTACCTGTAGATATAAGTGTTCAAGGGACACTTGATGGCGTGTACAGTTTGTTACAACATTTTGAACGGATGAATCATATTTCAAGAATAGATCGTATGGGAATTCATCGAGTAGAAGATGATGTTGTAGAAGCCAGAATTGTAGTCCACCTGATTTATTCCATAGGCGATAATTCATAATGCAGGCATTCAATAGAGCAACACAAAAATATGACGCAGCAACAATCTTTATACTTGTTGCGATAGTTGTTGTAATTGTTGAACTTTCCTTGATGCGAGTTTTTGTTCCCTCTTCTGTAGGTGCTGAAGAAATAGGAAGCGAAATCCTTATGGAACAAATGTGCACGAGTGAGAAATTAACAGAAACTGCTACGGAGATAAATAGGTGGGATCAACAAGTACAGGTCCTTTCAACTAGGTTATCGAACGACCCAGTCAAGTGGCAAAAAAAACTCGTTACGACGCATGCGTTTGGACAAAAGAACGCCGAAGAGTTTATCTTGAAGGATAATTCTCGAAGCGAATTTATATTTGCAGCAAACTATGCACAGAACAATCTTTTACTTCAGTCTGTAATGACTGGGCGAACAACACTGGCGAATATAAATGGGAACATTTATAGAGTCGATGACACTATCTCGATTCGTGGTGGGGAAATTGTGCTTCGCATTGTTGAACTTGGGTCAACATATGCCGTTGTTCAACTTGACAAACATGATGAAGGCGGAGATACGAAGCGAACTATCTATTTAGCAGATAGCCAAAAAATGGATGGTGGAGGGTTTGAGCCATGAAATCACTAGAGACAAAAGTAAAGGCAAAAAAAAGCAGGTCTTACTCTGAAAAACTCTTAGGTCTTCTTCAGGATTGGGATTGTATAAATGAAGAAGACTTAAAATTAGTTGATAGGTTACAGAAGCAAAACCACGGACGCTCATTGTCGTTAATACTTCTAGATGTGGGAGTTGAAGAGGAATACCTACAAAAAGCAGTTGCAGAAGTTTCTGGGCTCCACTTTTCTAAACTAACAATTGAAAATGTGGCGGATGATCTGGTAACAAAACTTGGGATAGGTTGGTGCACAGAGCACGGCGTAATACCAGTTCGGTTCAAAGGAAATGCTTTTATTGCATCCTCTACAGTCGACGAACTCTTCTTGACCGATGATATTCGTAACGAAATTTCAGAACCGGTTGGACAAATGCTTTCAACACATAGCGACATTCAGGGTATTCTTGGGCAACTCGCTCACGCAGACAAAACGCTTGTGAAAGACGATGATTCTCAAGATGGAGCAGAGTTTTATGAAGAAGAAAACAGCACCTCTGTAGATTTGCAAGAGGAAGCTAATGATGCGGAATCATCCCCCGTTGTTCGTATTGTTGGTGAAATGATTACTTCAGCAGTTAGAGAGGACGCTTCAGACATCCATTTTGAACCCGGAACCGATTGCTCTCACATCCGATTTCGAATTGACGGCATTCTTCATGACTTGAAACAGTGTGAAAAAAATATGCACAGCGCAATTGTGAGTCGAATAAAAATTTTAGCAAACCTAGATATTGCTGAGCGTAGAATACCGCAGGATGGAAGAATTAGGGCAACAGTA
Source organism: uncultured Isosphaeraceae bacterium (assembly GCA_964592615.1). Classification (GTDB taxonomy): domain Bacteria; phylum Planctomycetota; class Phycisphaerae; order Phycisphaerales; family SM1A02. The sequence continues at coordinate 14,128 of CAZQGB010000031.1, forward strand.
TTTGGACGTTCAATTGATCTTCGTGTTTCAACCGTTCCAACACCAAAAGGAGAAAAGGTGGTGTTGCGTCTCCTTGATGACAGAAATATACGCATAGGTCTTGATGAACTTGGTTTTTGCAAAGACTCTCTCTCAGCATGGAAACACGAAATTAGTTCTCCTCACGGAATTATTTTGGTAACGGGTCCAACGGGTTGTGGCAAAACGACAACGCTCTATTCTTCTTTGCAAGAAATGGATCGCGAGAGATTGAACATTTCAACTGTTGAAGATCCTGTGGAGTATGAACTCTCTGGCATTACTCAAATTCAAGTGCATGAAAAAATTGACATGACATTTTCACGTGCACTTCGCGCCTTACTTCGGCAAGATCCAGATGTAGTTTTGTTAGGTGAAATTCGCGACATGGAAACAGCAAGTGTTGCAATCCAAGCAGCAATGACAGGACACTTGGTGTTGTCAACCTTGCACACAAACGATGCACCAAGTTCTTTGACCCGCCTTATTAACATTGGAATCGAACCGTTTTTAGTGGCATCTGCTGTGAACGGTGTTCTTGCACAGCGGCTTGCGCGCAGAGTTTGTCAAAAATGCGTACAAATGAAGAACCCAAACAAGAAGGAATCAAAACTTCTTAGTGGATATAACTTTGAGCAACTTCCACACGCCGTGGGATGTTCTGCTTGCAGAGGAAGCGGATACTCTGGTCGGCTTGGCGTCTATGAGTTGCTAATTATGGACGATGAATTACGTGATGCAATTGCAAGTAACCC
>CAZQGB010000032.1:0-14735 GCA_964592615.1 uncultured Isosphaeraceae bacterium
TGCGATTGAGCGAACTGTTTCTAAAGTCACACCGCCAGATGCCTCAAGAAGCGGCATCGTTTGCGAAGCATCCCGAAGCATAACTGCTTCACGCAACAATTCCAAAGGCATATTGTCTAGCAAAATAATATCTACTGGTAAAGGCAGTACCTGTTCAAGCTGTTCAATCGAGTCAACTTCAACTTCAATAAATTTCAGTTCACCATGTTCTTTTACACGGGAAATTGCTGCACCAAGTTCAATAACAATATCTTCCATTCCAGCAAGATGATTATCTTTATACAACGCTGCATCATGCAAACCCATTCGATGTGAGGTTCCACCACCACAAACAACGGCATACTTATCAAGCAACCTTAATCCGGGGGTTGTTTTGCGGGTGTCACATATTTTGCAACCTGTTCCTTCTACCGCATCAACAAACAATTTTGTTTGAGTTGCAATTCCAGAAGCATACCCAAGAACATTTAAAATTGTCCGTTCAGCACCAAGGATTGCTCGCACTTCTCCCTTCAGCAAAGCAATGTTTTTGTCTTGCACATGCTCGCCATCTGAATGTAGTAGTTCCATGGATAAATCGTCAAACACATCAAGTGCCATTGCGATTGGATTAAGCCCAGCAATTGTCCCACCTCCGCGAATGTTAATTGCAAATATTTCTTTAGATTGAGAAGAAACTAATGATTCCGAAGTGACATCCCTGCTCCTACCATCCTCCTCTACACACCGTCTAAGAAGAGTACGCATATAATCATCTGTCATAAGATTGAATTTTTCATTCATGAGTTGAGTTTTTTAGTCGTGCCCTTCGAGACATGCCATCCAACAATTGTATTGTTTCAGATCCACCTGCAATAGCCAATCGGTGCCCATCGCTAGAAACAGTTATACATTCAAGTGCTTGCTTTGCTGGCAACGAAGCAATCAAAGTGAACGATTGGGTATCCCACACTCCCACAGTTCCATCTGACAATGCAGTTACAAAACGCGATTCGTCTGGGAGCAGCCCAACATCGCGCAATGTCCCGCCAGTTGCTTTACTCGATTCAATAACTTCCCCATTAGTCTCTGAGATCAACTGTAGTGTATTGCTTGCTGTTGCTGTTAATATCGCATCTCGAGAATGAATATAAATCATTGCGACAACATCACTTCCGCCACCTATTCGCTCCCACAATACTTCACCAGAATTCAAATCAAGGGCTAATATCGTCCCATTTATTGTAGATACAAAAAGCTCATCACCATCGCCATTAAAAGCAATCGCTAGAACAATTGAGTCGATTCGAGTACTTTCAAAAATCTTCATTCTTTCTCTTCTGTTGAACACACTTATTTGTCCCCCCAAAGTTGCGGTTGCAATGAAATTTCCATTCGGCACTACATCGATAGCCGTAATCTGTCCATCGCATGAACCAAGCAAGCCTTCCTGTTTCAAGTTTTCAATATCCCACAATCGAATCTCACCATCTAGATCGCCAGTTACTGCGAATGATGTGTTTGGAACAAATTCAACGACGGAAAGTTCAGCACCATCAGAAGGAATAAGATGGCTTTCATTTTGAATAATATCAATCACCTGCATGTCAGAATTAAATTCTGAAACAGCCACCAGTGCATCGTTCCAAATAAAAGCGATATCTGAAGCTGGCATACTACTCGTCGCTTGATGGGTTGTTGGAATTGCCGGTGATGCGCTCCACCATCGAATACTTCCATCTTTCCCCACACTCACGTATCTATTGTCAGATACTGGTTTAATTGACCATATAAGACCTGTATGACCCTTGAGCGTATCGAGAAGCGTAAAATCTTCCAACGACCATAATCGAACCATTCCATCCAAGCCCACCGATGACAGTGTTTCCCCAAGAGACGAAACACCCATCACGCTATTGTGGTTTGATTCAAATGAGTAATGTGTTTTTGAATCAATATCCCAAATAATAATTTTCCCATCAGCCCCACCTGAAGCAAGACTACCATCTCCAATGAAATGTACTGAGTGTACAGCTCCACCATGACTATTCTCAAGAAGGATTGGCTGCGAATCATCCAATTTCCAAACCTGAACTGTCCCATCAATTGTGCCTATTGCGATGAGTTGTTGCTCATAATCAAAATCTAATGATAAAACCATTCCTCTACCGCCTGCTATTGAGGAAACAAGCTCCCCGTCGACATTCCAAATTAATACATTTCCATCAGCGTGTCCGGTAGCAAACAAGTTGTCGTAAAGCGAAGCAATCGATTCAATCGGTGGAAGTTGCTCGTCAAATAAAACCATTGTGTCATTTTCTAGGTTCAGAATTGCAATGCTACCGCTTTCCATTCCAAGGAAAACCATGCCGCCATTTTTAGAAAAAGCAGCTTCATTCACTTTTGAAGAAAGAGTAATATCTCTAGTAACATCTCTTGACTCATCTATAAGCACGACTCTTCCACTATCGAAAGTAACAACAAGAGTTTCTGCATCAGGTGAAGACGAAAGTGAAACTGGTCGGTCTCCAAAAAGCCAGGTTCTGATAGATTGATCAGCAATACCCTGCAGATAATGCCATTCCCAACCTCGTTTGTCTCTGTTTGTCGTGGCTAAATGGTGCCTTGCCATCCCCCAAGCGTTGTTTGCAATTGCAGCTTGAGACGTTCCAATCATTGCAACATACGCCTTCTGTTCCGCAACACTCCTTGCAGTTGCTTCTGCTTCAAGCGCCAATTTCATATCACGTTGCCTAGCTTCTGATTCAACAAATCCCCAGATTAATCCTGTTAAGCCAAGAACAAGTGCAAGGAACACAATAAGTCCCGCACGAAATTTAAGTTGATTACGCCGAGCGTACAGACGAAGTTTGTGTATCGTTGATGGCGGTTTTGCAAGGATTGGCTGGTTATTTAAATAACGACGAATGTCCATCGCCATATCCGCAACCGATTCATATCTTGAACTTCGATCTTTCGCCAGTGCCTTCAAGAGTATTTGCTCTATTTCAACAGCAATTGAATTATCTACTGAACGTGGAAGTTTTGGATTAGTTTCACGAATTACAACAGGAGCTCGATACAACGGTATCCCCTTCAAAACATAAGGCAACTCTCCAGTCATGAGTTGATACAACAATACTCCAAGAGAATACACATCTGTTCGCACATCAACATCGTGGGGATCATCCCCACACTGTTCTGGACTTGACCATTGCAAAGTTCCAACAAACTTACCAGCAACTGTTACGGTTTTTTCAACTTCATCAGCTCCTGCCATTAGCGCAACTCCAAAGTCAATAACTTTTGGTCGTCCCGCACTGGTAATCAATATGTTTGATGGTTTTAAATCACGATGAATCACACCTCTGCCGTGGCCATATTGCACTGCATCACACACCATCAAAAATAATTCGAGTCGCCCCTTACGGCTCAAATTATTGTCTTCAGAATAATCTGTAATTGAATGACTCCCAGGAACAAACTCCATCGCAAAATATGGGAGCTGAACATCATCTAGAATCTGGTGGCCTGAATCATATACTTGAGCAATTCCTGGATGTTGCAAGCGTGCGAGGAGTTCGCTTTCCATTTCAAATCGGTTAAGTGCAGAAGAAGTTGCAGCAGCTGATTTAACAATTTTTAACGCAACAGAACGGTGTGGGTGAGTCTGTTTTGCTTCGTAGACATTCCCCATACCGCCAATACCAATGATGCGAATGATTTCAAAATCACCAATTTTGAAACCTATCCATTCATCACCCCGAACACCAACGTTTGAATCTAGCCATCCAATTTCCGCGGTATCACTGTGATAGGTTTCTGCGTTTGGTTCCGATGAATCGATAGTTTCATCATCTGGGTTTGCACTGTAATCATCCTGCATAACAATGTAATAATACGAAGAAGGGAGTAAAGATGTTCCTAAGCCATTGCGTCACGGATCTCTTGAGCTAATGTTTCGCCATCCTCTAATTCCTTTGGATTCCAGTCTATGGATAACCCTTCTGACTCAGAGGCCTTCGGAATAATATGAAAATGCACATGAAATACAGCCTGATGTGCAATCTCACCATTATTTTGCAAAATATTGTAATCCTCACAGCCCGTAGCTTTAACAACTGCTTTGGCAACCTTTACAAGCGCTTCGCCCAGAGCCGCCCCACTTTCTATTGAAAGATCGTGAAGCGAAGCTACAGATTCCTTAGGAATAACGAGTGTATGTCCTTTACAAAGTGGCGCCACATCTAAAAAAGCGAGCACATGGTCATCTTCATACACTCGATGACATTGGATATCACCATTAATAATTTTTTGAAAAATTGTTTGCATTATGTATTACTTCTTATTACTGCTTGCGCGGCTGCTAGCCGTGCAGTTGGGACTCTGAATGGTGAACAACTCACATAATTTAACCCAACTGAATTACAAAATTCTATTGAGCTAGGGTCTCCGCCGTGTTCCCCACAAATACCAATCTTCAGTGAGGAGTTCACAGAACGACCACCTTTGCAACCCATCGAAACTAATTTACCAACACCTGGAACATCGATTGTCTGGAATGGATCGCGTTCCAAAATGCCATCTTTAAGGTAGTGCGGAAGAAAGGAATTAATATCATCACGACTATAACCATAGGTGAGTTGGGTGAGATCGTTTGTACCAAAACTGAAAAAGTCTGCGACATCAGCAATTCGATCAGCAACAATTGCAGCACGTGGAATCTCAATCATTGTTCCGATTGGTATAGAAAGTTTTCCTTTGAACTGCTCTTTTTTCTTAATTCTTTGTATTGTTTCTTCGGTGAGTGTTCGAAGTTGTGCAAGCTCTTCATGCGTTCCCACCAGTGGAATCATGATTTCAGGGCGAGCATCGATTCGCTTACGCTTGCACTCGATCATAGCTTCGACAATTGCAGTTACTTGCATCACTAGAATTTCAGGGTACGTCACTGCCAATCGACAACCACGATGGCCAAGCATCGGATTATATTCATGTAACTGTTCAACACGCCGTTTAACTTGGGAAACTCGTATCCCAAGAGCGTGTGCTACATCTCTTTGTCCTGCATGATCATGCGGGAGAAACTCATGTAAAGGAGGGTCGAGTAATCTAACCGTTACAGGCAACCCTTTCATTGCAGTAAATATGCCAACGAAGTCATCGCATTGGTAAGGCATCAATCGAGCCAACGCTTTTTCTCTATTTTCTTTTGTTTCCGCAAGAATCATTTGACGCATTGCTAAAATTCGATCGCCTTCAAAGAACATGTGTTCTGTACGAGTCAATCCAATTCCTTCAGCACCAAAGGAACGTGCTCGCTTTGCATCTTGTGGTGAATCAGCGTTTGTTCTGACATTCATTCTTCTACGCTGATCAGCCCACTTCATCACAGTTTCAAAATCTGCACTGAATTTGGGTTCGTGTCGTTCAACAGCACCTAGCATAACTTCCCCAGTGCCTCCATCAATAGAAAATACATCCTTCTCACCGTATGTTTTCCCATCAATTATTACACACTTTCGCTTTGCATGAATGTGCAATGCTGACACTCCCGCAACACAACACTTACCCCACCCGCGTGCAACAACAGCAGCATGACTTGTCATCCCGCCAGTTGACGTCAAGATACCCACTGCATGGTGCATCCCATCAATATCCTCTGGTGATGTTTCTTTGCGTACGAGAAGCACATCTTCTCCCGCTTCTGATCGTACCACTGCATCTTCAGCTGTAAAGGATAGAGTGCCTGTCGATGCGCCCGGAGACGCAGGAAGACCTTTTGCAAGTTTATGTACATTATTTTTACTCTTTGAAGTAAAACTAGGCAAAAGTAATTGCACTAAATCGCCTGCTGGAATACGAAGTAGTGCTTCATCCTTCGTAATTAACCGACTCTTAACCATATCAACAGCTATCTTTACTGCGGCTGCTGCGGTTCGTTTGCCGTTTCTTGTTTGCAACATCCATAGTTTTCCCCGTTCAATTGTAAATTCAATATCTTGGATGTCGCGATAATGTTTTTCAAGAATCTTTTTATTTTTCAAAAGTTCTTTGTAGATACGATTGTTCCATCGAGGCATTTGAGAAACGGGCTTAGGTGTTCGAATACCAGCCACAACATCTTCGCCTTGAGCATCTATCAAAAACTCCCCAAAAAACTTGTCTTCACCAGTCGATGGATTTCTAGTAAATGCAACACCTGTCCCAGAATCACGACCCATGTTGCCAAAAACCATTGCTTGAACATTTACTGCAGTGCCTTTTAACCCGAAAATCCCATTGATTTGTCGATAACTATTTGCGCGATGTGTTTTCCAAGATTTAAATACTGCTTCGATGGAAAGGGAGAGTTGTTTGTAAGGGTCTTGAGGGAAAGGTGAACCCACATGTTTTTTATATGCTTTCTTATATCGAGTACAAACTTCTGCAAGACCTTTTGCGCAAAGATCTGTGTCGAGTTCCACACCATATTTCTTTTTAACAATTGAAAATTCATGTTCGAAATTTTCGTGATCCATTCCCATCACAACATCGCCAAACATATTAATGAGCCGTCGATATGCGTCCCAAGCAAAACGTTCGTTTCCCGTTAGTCGTATCAAACCTTGTACTGCATCATCTGTAAGTCCAAGATTGAGCACAGTATCCATCATGCCTGGCATTGAAACTGCTGCACCTGAACGAACCGAGACTAGAAGCGGGTCAGAGTTTGAACCGAATTTTTTCCCAGTTTCTTTTTCGACTCGGCTGATTGCTTTTGCGGTTGAGTCATCGAGCCCTTTGGGCATTCGCTTACCCTGGCTATAGTAAGCTTCGCACATTGTTGTCGGAATTGTGAACCCAGGGGGTACAGGGAGTCCAATAGAAGTCATCTCAGCAAGATTTGCTCCTTTGCCTCCTAGAAGTTCCTTCTGGGTTGCGTTCCCTTCGGTCTTACTAGCACCCCAACAATATGTCATTTTTGGGGCACGCTTGTTTTGCTTCCGTTTAGTAGCTGCTGGCATTAATTGTCTCCATAATAATTCTGCAGAGCGGGCATGATACTCGACCAGTACACTGTGTACTTCTCATGCTTCCCAAGGATGCTAAACCTTTGCCAAACCTAACAGCAACCCCTGCTCAGGTTGCCGCTTCGTGGACATCAAGCCAACCTATTATTGCTCTGATTGGAAACGGAAATCATTCTAGATGGTCTCGTTGGAGCATTATTGCACCAGCAGATGGTGAACGAATAACTCTAGAAGATAATCACAATCTTGAAGACCTTGGGTTGAGACTTCAAGATAAATCGAATGAATCAATCTTGCCTAACTGGATTGGATATATCGGATATGAGTTTGGATACTGTATCGAACCCAAGAGTGGCTCAAGGCAATCTGGAAAATGGCCACTTGTTGATTTGATTTGGTGTGATCGAGCATTGATTCATGATGCAAAGTCTGATTCTTGGTGGTCAATCGGCGGCTGTGAAGCACCCAGAGTCAGCCCATTGCAAACTGCTAAATCAAGTTGGGGTGAATTACAAGATTCAACTGGAAGTGAGGTGTTTAAGTCTGCTGTGGAGCGAAGTGTTGAATACATTCTTGCTGGTGATATTTTTCAAGCGAATATTACTCGGCGTTTCACAGCGGATGTTTGCGGGGATATTCGCTCAAGCGCTTTATCGATGTTGAGCAACCCGGGTGGATGGTATGGCGCTTGGATTGAATATCCAGACGAGGGACGGTACTTGATGTCAATGAGTCCAGAGTTATTTTTGCAATTCGATGGGGAGAGCCGAGAAATTATCACTCGTCCAATGAAGGGCACCAGACCTGAAACAGATAATCCTGAGCAACTCCTAGATTCCGAAAAAGATGCAGCAGAATTGCACATGATTGTAGATTTAATGCGAAACGATCTCGGTAGAATTTGTGATTTTGGTTCAATTGAAGTCCTCCATGCTCGCTCTATTGAACAACATCCAACTGTATGGCAGTGTGTCGGGGAGATTCACGGGAATGTTCGAACGGATGTTGGCATTGAAGATTTGTTGAGAGCAACTTTCCCTGCTGGTTCAATCACTGGAGCACCAAAAATTCGTGCTATGCAAATTATTCGAGAACTTGAATCGACTCCAAGAGGGCCTTATTGTGGAGCAATTGGAGTTTTGGGCAAATCGCTGATGCTGAATGTTGCGATTCGTACCGCCATGTTTACAGGTATTGGTCCTTCACATGCATTTAAGGGTGATTTGGAATATAGCACTGGTTGCGGTATCGTTGCCGATTCTGACCCTGATGCCGAGCTCCTAGAATCCGAAATTAAAACCCTTATCCTCCAACCCTGTGACCTCTGAGGTTACCTCTGTGTACTCCTCTGTGTACACCTCTGTGTCTACCTCTGAGGTCACCTCTGAGGTAAACTCAGGTGGTCTAAAAGCGTAGAAATTGATGTGGGAATGGACAAAGGCTCTGAAATCAGGCGGCGCGGAGTTGCGTGCGTTGTTGGATTGCCACTGCACGTGTTATTTGTTGGACCACGAACCTGCGGTGAGATGGGTTATATGAAAAGTCGAACATCATTCCCATGTATGTTGTACCACCCGATTCAAGATGCCAATGCATCAACTTTGCTGTAACCGAAAGTTGTGGACCATCGACACCAGGAAGTGGAAAACGTAACCAATGTAATCTATGCCGACCTACTCCACTGGCATCACCAACAGGAACTTGCAACCCTATACCACCACCGCCAATATTGACCAATGTTGCTGAAATTGGTGGCCCAACGTCTGGCATAGCATCCTGATCTTCAAGTGCCATCGGCTTCGTATCGCCAGAAATGTAACGCTCCATCTGCAATTGGCACATCCGTTCAGGAAAGGCGACTGACCTAGGGTCAAGTAATGGCCATGATGACACAGTCGGCATCACTAAAGTATCTGTGCTGATTCGATAATCGCGTCGTCGTTGACATCGCTCGACCGAGGTTGGCATTTGTAATTTCATTCCAATACCCTCTCTACCGTTGGCCCGATATGAAATTTTCCCCAAACACACCGTCCTGAACATCCAACGATTTTGACCAATCGCAATTATTCCGAGCAGCCGAACTCCCTCATCAAGAGGAAGGGGTTCACCAGCTGCTGTTGGCATTTCAATCAGTATTTCGTCTTTCGAAGTAGATATTAACTTCGCCCTCCATACAAAATCATGGCCCGAGGGTCCATCAGGTTCAAGAGCTACTTGCAAAGATCCCTTGTGATCAACAAGCTGTTGTAGGCAACGACGCCATCCAGTAGTTCGTGAGCGATGTGCTGGCATAAAACGGTTCTCCGTTAAGTTAGAGGAAGATGAAGTCAACACATCGTCCGCTCAAAAAACTCAATCAAGCCCAACACTCCTTCATATGTAATATTCAGTTCTAAACCGCCTGCATGACCAGAATGGCCCCTTCAACCCGTACCTCTGGTGCCGATAAGTCCGCCAGTTTAGCTGCCATTTTCAAAGCACCCATTGTCCACAAACGAATTGGGCAGTCGCTTTCTTGAAACTCCCATGATTGTGAGTCTACCTGCCCTGCTTCACGAATAGTAAAAACTGCATCATTCTTCGCCCAAACAAGTTGCAAGGTCTCGTCTTCATTCACTCCGTTAGCCCAGCGTCCTTGCGCGACTTCAGGCCATAAATCTCCTGGTAGGTCATCCATAATTACTACGCCCCCCTTTTTCAACGATCGCTTGAACAGCTTGAGTGCTCGAACCGCATCATCAACATCCCAGAGCAACATAAACGTTTGTCCACAACACACAACCGCATCAACCGGCGAGGAAAGCGGCATGGCATCAAACAAATCTGCATCGAGTAAATTCGCATCAACATCAATCTCGGCGCATCGCCTCCCACATGCATCAATTGCAATCGGGTCATTGTCAATTCCAACAACTCGGTGTCCAGCAATTACAAGGGGAATCAAAATACGACCATCTCCACATCCAACATCAACAACATCGCACGAAGAATCGCCAAGCAATTTAAGTATTGTTTCTACCTGAACCTTTGATTGCTCTTCATCCATTGGAAGCCATTCGTTCATTGCGATTCCTTTCCTAGCAAAATGTCGAGTTCTTGAACTTTTTGCAATAATACAATTCGCTCACTGCGGCTTGGGCGATACCTACCGTACCGTATCTCGTAATACTTCGATGATAAATATAAGGCACTTATAACACATTCATTCGACAAATTTAACGATTGCACCCATGTCATTGCTGGAATATGACTTGGACGAATAAAACCTAGCCGTGCGAAATTTCGTTGTAACTCAGCGTAAAACTCTACATTAATTACCGCAACGTTTTCTTCGTTGTCTTTTAACAAATTCAACAATTGTGATGTTCGTTTTCTCCGCCAACGAACTATAAGTAATGCGAATCCAAATAGAATCGCGGCACCCATTACAAGATTTATCCATAACCTACCCCCTGCACCGATATCAAACCAATTTGAAATACTCTTCAGAATGTTTTTGAAGGAGTTCGTTACTTCCTGCAGGTGTGTTTTCCAATTTGGGTTTATAGATGAAACAAAACGGCTCTGGATAAAAGTGTCATAACCGAACACATATTCTTGCCAGATGCTCTCTAAATAATCCCATTTAATACGAATGTTTTGAGCAAGCGTCATTGGCTCTTGAACAATCGGTGAGTTCAATGATGAGGGAGTTGGGTCAAATGTTTCCCACGCCAGCGGGCCTGTTTCTACTTCAACCCATGCATGTGCATCTCGCCCAAGAACAATATACGACTCACTTGATTCTTCCCAACGGTCAACATAAAAACCGGTCACAATCCTTGAAGGTATATTCACAGTATCGCACATAGCAACCATTGCAGCTGCAAAAAACTCACAATGCCCCCTCTTCATCCTCAAGAGAAACTCTGCGGTTGGGTCGTTTGCTCGAAGCACCGCTGCTTCTCTTAGAATTGGAACACCAGAGCTGCTTGTCGAATATGAAAATTCATTTGAGTGTAAATATGACTCAAACGCCTGAGCTACATTTCGTCTCGCCTCAAAAGAAGTTGGTACTTCACCAGGGTCAATTGAATTTGTTTTCATAATCTCTAACGCTAGTGCCAGCACATCTTTGTTTCGATAATAATGTTGTCTCTGAGCATAGGGGGAAATTATTTTGTCTTCTCGATCAATTTGAACACGATAACTCTGCAAAGGTGTTGATCCGAGCACAAGCCCCATGGTTGAATTCGCTAAATTCATCGTCACAGTTGTCGGAGGATCTGTCTCAATTCCAACTGGCCTGTACATAGAATAAATCTTGCCCATTGGTTGGAAGAGAGATACTGCCATAATTAGAGCATCGTCTCGATTACCAATAGCAGTTAATGGGGTGAACATATCAGAGACTGTCTCTACGCTTGATTTGAAATGCATTCCTGTTTCCCAAACACCCTCTCCCTGATATTCATTCAACGCTGCCCCCCGTAAACGCAAACCCTTTGGCAACCGTATTGATTCGCCAAATTTGTTGCGAAGAGAAACCGCCATAATTTTTTTATTACTTAGTTGAATATCTTGATCTGGTTTCAATTCCATTCGTTCAAGAGTTTCATCCATCGCAATAAGTTGTTCGATCGAAAAATCTGACACCTTCCTCGGAATAGCAACAAAAAATAGCGCCGACCCAACAAACCCAAAGAGTAAAAAGAATAGTGCACTTCGACGAAATGTTTTTCGTACATGCAATCCTGTAACCGGCCTTGTCCACGGGGTTGGGTACTTGATTGGAACCGCATCATATCGCTCACTTCTCATGGTTTCCATGCCTTGATGAAGTTGATAAAGCAGCAATACCCATGCAGCTAAACCCGACCAAACTATGAGCAAAATCCCAAAGAATACACTCGTGGCATAAAGCGTACCGACGGCAAGTAGCAATAAACTCAACAGCAATAACTGTGCTTCATTTTCAACTGTTCGCTTTTCATACATTTTTACAACCGTAAGCCCAACAACAAATCTGCCAAGCACTTCTGGAAGTTGACTTTGTAGCACTATTGCATCGAACAACGAATAGAAAAACCATATTAAAATAAGTACCCGAGAAATCCAAGCGGGTATCGATTTGCCACGGGGACCTTCTGTAACGTACCAACTTAAAGCCGCAAGTGTTCCAGCTGTAACAAGCACGGAAATTGTATTTAATGCTACGCACTGTGCAAGTATTGCTGATAACACAAGTGAAAATCGAAGTAGACGATATGACTTCAGAACTTTCACGCTGATTCTCTATTCAAGTGTTCAAGTAATAGTTCCTCGAGTTGATCTGCATGGAAATACCAAGCATCACTTAAAGAACTCAACGGTTTTGAACGGTCAGGACGTATTACACACAAGCCTACCTGTTTCATGTCTGCAACTGGTCGAGCTGGAACTGCGAGACGAGCCTCATCAAGATTAATTGTTGCCAGAGATGACAACAAGCAATCAAGATGTCTAGCACCACTGTGAAAACCAACGATTCCAGGCAAATCAATTCCTAAAATTGTCAGCGAAACTTCTTGATCTTGCCGAACTGCCTCACTGAGTATTGAGGCGCAGAATGATATTGCTTTTTCTTCCAACTCACGTTGGCTTCCACTGCACTTCAACTCATCCGTTGGTGTTGTAAGATCCAGAACAACTCTCATCTTCGGAAGTGTGGGTCTAGCTCGCAAGATACATACAAGTTCACCACGCCTCGCAGATGCTTTCCAAGCAATGTCCCCAATCCTATCGCCACTCACTAATTCACGAAGGCCATAATAATCATCTCCACCTCGACCTCGACGGCAACTACGTTGTCCAAGTAGTCCACTTGAAACAATTGCACTAAGGATTGATGGCTGAAGCGATTCTACTTTTGGGTGGACAAGAACTGAGGCATATTGGGAAACTATTTTTTTTGAGCGAATCATCCCAAAGGGGAAACTTGTTGTAACACGAATTTGATTGAAGATAGCTTCACCACGTTTTGTTGGCCAAAAGATAGCTTCGCCGTGAACTGTTTCTCCCGCACCTACCTCCATCACCCACCCACGCGCTTTTCTAAAATAATGTGACCAAGTCGCTCGTGTTGCCTTCTGTTCTTCAATCCACAAACTAAACCCAGCAATTCGCTTAGCTGTGTTCGTTACTTCATAGCGAACAATATATGGTTCACCAACTTTTGCAGGTTCAAGAACAACTCTTCGAACTTCAATTCGACGCAATACGAGTTTTGTCCAGACAAGAGTAATTACCATTGTGGACAACATTGCACCAAAAAGCCACATTGGCAGGTTCTTACTTTGTAGGAAGGCAGATGGTGCAACAAGCGACACCAATACAATAAAGATAATTGTTGGATGAATTGAACTCGTGCTTTTTTTCATCTCCTGAATAATATGTCAGGAACAAGTTTTATTCAGTGTTTTGTTCAACAACTTCGGTTGATTCGGAAGCTTCTTCTTTAGATTCTGTGGGTGAATCTTCGGAAGTGGCGGGTTTCCACGATGGTTCACGTGCCAAACCCTGCACTTCTGGCAAATCATTCAGGTTTGCAAGCCCAAATATGTTTAAGAAATCTTTAGTCGTTCCGTACAACATTGGTCTACCGAGTTCTTCAGCACGGCCAACGATTTTTACAAGCCGTCGTTCCATCAAACCACGAAGCACTTCGCCACATGCAACACCTCGAATAACTTCTATTTCAGCGCGCATGACTGGTTGCCTATACGCAATAATTGAAAGTGTTTCAAGTGCTGCTTGCGAAAGTTTTTGTTGTTGGCGTTGTTCGTGCAAACGTGAAACAAGCGGCGCAAGTTCTTCACGTGTCATAACACGGTACCCACCTGCTATTCGTTCAATTCGAAAGGCGCGGTTGCTTTTGTCGTACGAAGAGTTCAGGGAATCAATCGCTGCCTTTATTTGCTTAGTCGCGTCTTCGTCCTCGATGCCGAGGACGGTTTTCATTTTTGTTTCTGAGAGCGATCGTTCGCTCGCGAAAAGTAGTGCTTCCACACGTTGTTCAAGCGGCATGCTTGAACAAGGCGTCTGTTGCAAATCCAAACTGCCTTGGGCTTCGGACATTATTTACTTGCGAGCGCCACTTTAGCGGTTGCGATTTTTTGAGCGCGCTCGACTGCGAGTCGATCTTTTTCGTCGCTTGTCACGCGTGCGTTTGCCTCAGCGAGTTCTGCTTTTGCCTCTTCAAGATTAAGTTCTTCTGCTTGAAGTGCGCCTTCAGTAACAAGGGATAGCCCGTCGTTATCAACGTGTGCAAAGCCGCCTTCGATGAGGTATTTTTGTGAACCCTTTTCAGTATCAATTCTCAGGGTTCCGGGGGCCAGAGTTGAAAGAAGTGGCGCAAGCCCCTTCATCATGCCGTATTGCCCATCCCATGATGGGAATGAAACGTAGGTTGCTTGCCCATCGAAGCATTCTTCGGTGGGAGTTACTATTTTGCAAGGGAATGTGTCAGCCACTGGTTTATCCTATTAACTAAGGGTGAATCGAAGCGGGGTATGATACCGAAAATCAGCACAATACGCTTTCTTACAGCGACTTCTCTTGTTACAATGGCGCTTTATCCGAGAATCCGGATATATGGATAAATACTGCCCAGTTTGCAAATACACAACAGGAGACGGACCGTGACAACCGAAGCACCAACAATGACTACTTTTCTTAACACCAATTTAGACCTCTTTGCTCCTTGCGATTTCAAGGTGGCTG
>CAZQGB010000033.1:0-14333 GCA_964592615.1 uncultured Isosphaeraceae bacterium
CTCAGTTTTGAGCAACAATCCTAGCGAGGTGGGCTTCGCTCTGATTGAACACCCTCTTAAATGTGTTTAAAACACATACGTGAAGCGCCCAAGTGCAGATGTTGCCCACGCATCTTGCCGGTGTCGCTGAAAAGGACTTGATTCATGAGTGAATCGGCAAATGATATTGTTACCAAATTGCTTGAGGCAGGCATCCACTTTGGACAACGCCGAAGTAGTTGGAACCCAAAAATGAAACCGTATATTTGGGGAGTCCGAAATGGTCTTCATATTATTGACATTCGCGAGACTGTAAAAGGTTTACTGCGAGCAAAGAAATACATCCAAGATACAGTCGCCGGTGGTAAAGACGTTGTTTTTGTTGGAACAAAACGACAAGCACAATCCGCTATTCAAAAATACTCCAGTGAAGCTGGGATGCCTTGGGTTACCGAACGATGGCTTGGTGGAACTTTAACTAACTTTGCAACTATTCGTTCACGACTAAAACGTCTTGTCGAACTTGAGAGACTTGTCGAAACTGGTGAAATCGAATCGTACTCGATGAAAATGACTTCGCAACTCATGCGTGAAAAAGCGAAGATAACTCGAAACCTCGATGGCATTAGAACAATGAACAAGTTGCCTGGTGCAATGGTTGTCATTGATGCAAACAATGAAACAAACGCGCTTCGTGAAGCAACTGCCCTTCGCATTCCAACAATCGGTCTGATTGACACCGATGGTGATCCTGATCTCGTCGACATTCCAATTCCAGGCAATGACGATTCATTAAGATCTATCGAAGTAGTTGTTGCCGATCTAATGTCTGCTGTGAGTGATGGCATGCAAAGTCGCCGAGCAACTGAAGCCGCTGCTGCAAAGAAGGCTGAAGATGAAGCACGCGATGCCGCTTCACAGGAAGAAAATCGCCAAAGATCTACTCGTACAACATTTAAGGCCGATGAAGAAGCTCCTACTCCTGAAACTGAAAGTACAACTGCAACCGCGGTTGCTGAAATAGAAGAAACAAAACCAGCGATCGACGCTGATAAATCATAAACACTGTAAAACTAACGGAGAATTTACTATGAGTTTTACCGCAAAAGACGTGATGGGCCTTCGGCAAAAAACTGGTCTAGGCATGATGGATTGTAAAAAAGCGCTCACCGAAACTGGTGGCGACCCAACCGCTGCTGAAGAGTGGTTGCGTGAAACAAAAAAAGGCAAGATGGACACTCGCACAGAACGAACGACTGGCGAAGGAAATATCTGCGTAGCAACAAACGGCAGTAGCGCTGTGATTGTTGAAGTGAGAACTGAAACAGATTTTACAGCTCGCAATGAAAACTTCGTTGAAGCAGTCGAACAAATTGCCCAGCTTGCTCTTGCTTCTGGTGATGGCGACATTACTGCATGTGATGAAATGGACAAATTGGTTGATGATCTACGTATCACAACTGGTGAAAATGCCAATTATGCACGTGGCTTCAAATACACAGGCGGAAATTTTGGTCAATACATCCACCACGATGGTAAACGTGCATGCCTTCTTCAATATGAAGGTGCCATGGATGACGCAACCGTAAAAGGCATTTGTCAACACATTGTTTTCCACGATCCAATGGGCATTTCTGCAGACGATGTTCCTGCTGATAAGATTGAACAAATTCGTGCTGATGCAATTCAAGAAGCAAAAGACACCGGCAAGAATGAAGAAATTGCTGAGAAAATGGCTGAAGGAAAAGTCAGAAAGCACTTGCAAGAAAACACACTTCTAGCGCAAAAATATGTGCTCGACGAATCAAAAACTGTCCAGGAATTACTCCAAGAAGGAACTACTATTACTGCATTTACCCGCTACACCTTGGGTGCGTAAGATAATAAATCAACTTTAAAGGTGACTGTCACCTTCAAAGTTGAGAGTCAGTTAATTCCTGCAGGCTTTCCACCCTTTCTTGGGTCACTTGCTGGCTTCATATATCCATCTTCAACTTGAATGACTTGCACAACACCGATGTTTGAGCGCTGTTTAATTTGGTAGCCGATGCAAGACAAATGTGATTCTAGCTTTGCGTCCCGATACTCCTTTTCAACGTAAACAATGTCGGGCAACCACTGATGGTGCACTCTGCCTCGACTTATCGCTTCTACTGGTTCATCGCCAAACCAGAGAATATTGAGTAAAACTTGTACAACCCCCGAAATTATTCGTGGACCACCAGAGGCCCCTAATGCCAAGACAGGAACGCCATCACGCTCCACAATCGTCGGTGACATACTCGATAGCGGGCGCTTACCTGGCTCCGGAAGATTTTTGTCAGATTGCCGAAGTCCATACACATTTGCCCCACTTAGGGATGAGAAATCATCCATCTCATTATTCAACATAAATCCATATGGCTGAACCAATACAAGTGAGCCAAACGCTGTATTAATAGTTTCTGTTGCAGAAACCATCATGCCATCTTTGTCAACAACGCATAAGTGGCTTGTGCCGTCATCATCAGGAGGTGGAGAAGCAGAACCATAAGAATATGTACCTGCAGTTTCACCAAGCACAATTCTTGAAGACAACTCCTCAAGATACACATCGTCGAGTAACTCTTGCACAGGAACGTCAACAAATGCAGAATCTGCCAAGTGTTCCGCACGATCTGCAAATGCGTGCTTCATCGATTCAACTAAAAGTTGTGAAAACTCAGCATCCTCTTTGTGTGTTGCTTCCAACCTAGAGAGTATTCCCAAAATTTGTGCAATCGCAACACCGCCGCTACTTGGTGGTGGCATCGCAACAAGTGTATTGCCATTACCAATATCTATTTTCAAAGGCGATTCCCATTGAGGAGTGTAGTTTGCCAGATCCTCTAACGAAAGGTGTCCACTCGTTGCTTCCACCATTGCCAAAGCCACATCCCCTAGATAAAAACCATCGGCACCTTCTGCCGCAATCAATTGGAGAACTTTTGCCTGCGGAGCATTTTCATTCATAGAATTAAAATCGGTAACACTGTACTCAGGATGTTTTTCTAGCACTGGCTTTAGAGAGTGAACGGCTGATTTAAATGCCTTATCGCGACTGAATGATCCCTTCGCCAAACAAATTGCAGGCGCCAGTACTTGTTCGCGGGAAAGAACTCCGTACTTTTCATGCGCGGTAAGTAACCCTGCAACAGTTCCGGGAACTCCAACTGCTGTACCACCAACTCTACTGCTGTGTGTTTCAAAGAATTGTTTGCCTACTTTTTGCGGCGCAGTCTCTCGGTAATTAAGAGCAACTGGTTCCATTGTTGGCGAATCTATTAGCATAAACCCTCCACCACCAATTCCACAAGAGAAAGGTCTAACAACACTTAAAGCAAAACTTGTTGCAACTGCAGCATCGACTGCGTTTCCGCCTTGAGCAAGAATATCAACACCAGTTTGCGAGGCCAAGTAATGGTCAGCTGCAACTGTTCCTCCAGTAAATGATTGTTGCCTTGCAGTGCAACCAAACAAACAAAAGAGCAAAACGAGATGTTTCAACATACTCCTAGTCCTTCTAGCATTGTTTTTGCTCGCTTAACATCTCCAACTCGATTTCCGCCACCTTCGCGTTCAATGACAAGGTTAACATCGTCAGGAACGAGTTCCAAAAATGTCTTCCAATCTACATCACCTTCACCAACAACTACCTCTGTTCCCCATGTTCCAGCAACTTTGGTTGCCACTGCATCCTTTATGTGCACCTGTTGCACCCACGGTTGCAATGTTTTCATTGCTTCAATCGGGTCGCCCTTTCCATACAAAATCATATTTGCAGGATCAAAATTAACGCCAAGTTCTTCAAACGATAATTCAATTAAAACGCTCGCAACATTGTCAGAACATTCTTGACCAGTTTCTAAACCTAGCAAAAGATCCCGTTCAACAAACTCCTCGGTGAGAATATGGAGGCGATCGAGCATCCTTCTTCTTTCCCCGCACTGTTCTTCTGGAATAAATCCGGCATGAAAGGTCACAAGTGATAATCCCATTTCTGCAGCAATGTCACCAACTCTTTTAGCATTATCTAACGTCGATTCCCAAACTTCATCTCTACGTAACCCGCCCGTTTGGGCAATTGTTTCAAGTGAGGTGTAATCTTCTCCAGATGCTTCAAGCATGCCACTGATAACCGAAATATCAGAATCCAGAAGTATCTGCCTGCAATCTTTCCACTTCGGATTATGAACAAGTGGCAACAAAGCGAGTTGAATATTCTCAATTCCACATTCTTGGCAAGAAGAAATCAGCCCAAACGGGCTCTCTGGCTTCAAACTCCAACTGCATACTCCAAGGTGTCGACTCGTCATCGTTGATAGCATAGAATACGTAGTCAGAATCGGCACGCCACAATGAGCATAACTTCAACCAAATCTTCATCTACTCCAACAGAGCAACCACCTGTTGAACCACCTGAACAACAACCAATGACCGAGGAGAAGCTGACTTTTTGGGAGCGAACTGAGGCGTACATCACGCGACTGAGTACCAAGAATAACTTTTGGCATCGCGTCTGCTCACTTATCTGGTTACCGTTTGCATTTCGCAGCGGCATATCGATGAGGCGAATCTCAAGAGATAGGTTCACTGCAGTCCTTCCATTTAAGCGGTCTAATCGAAATTTCTATAACGCAATGGCTGGTGCCTCGCTCCTTGGGAACAGCGAAGTTGCTGCTGGCATGTTCTTGTTCAAACACTGTGGAAGTGATTACGCAGTGGTGTGTAAAAATATGACATATAAATTTCTACGACCATGCTACGGCCCAGCAATTTATAACGTACGCGATGCAGAGCAAGTTGGCTCTGAACTCAGCGAACAAATGAGTACTAGGAAAGAATTTAACATCGAGTTCACAATGGACATTACGCAAACACTGCACAAGAAGGGAAGAGAAGTCCGAGTTGGCAGATGTATTATTACTTTCCATTGCACACCTAAAGCAATGATTAAGGAACGGGCTTCAAGGCGTAAAGCCCGAACTCAAAAGTGAATGCAATTAAGACGATTGGCTGGGGACTCTACCTCACATGTAGCTGGACATGGTGCATTGGAATGTTTTTGCCGGTTATTCTTATGCACCGTTATGGGTGGCTTGGTTTTTTTGTTTTCTCTATTCCAAACGTAATTGGATGCGCTGCGTTTGGCTACATTGTCAGAACCCCAGAACGATCTAGAGCACTTGTTGAAAAATATAAAACCGCGATGTCACTTTTTGCAATTGTGACCATAGCTTTTCACGTCTTTTTCATTGCGATGATTGCGCTTGTGTACCTCAACGATTATTACTTTCTAATTTCATTATGGCTACCATTACACATCGTTTTGATTAGTGCGTGCCTTACATTCCTACCAACAAAAGTATGGCCCATACTTGCCGCATTTCTTTGGGTGTTTTCTGTTGCCGCTGGACTTTCCTTCCTTCCGTTCAATGAAGTCCCTCAGGGGAATTTGCCTTGGCAAGATGCAGTTTGGCTCTTACCGATAACAACTTTCGGTTTCTTGTTATGTCCATACCTTGACCCTACTTTCCACCGCGCTTTGCAATGTTCACCAAGCAAACATTCGTTTGGCGTATTTGGAGTTACTTTCATTGTGATGATTTGTATAACAACTGCGTACGTCGAGATTGGTCCTCCAGGAGTAAGCACTGCCATTATTGCTTTTGGAACTCTTCTTGGTCTACACCTTCTATTGCAGTCCATTTTCACGATAAGCGTTCACATGAAAGAGGGCATTCGTATTGAGAGAGGAAAGCGAAAAGTTGCATTCATCGCAATTCTCGTATTTGCTTGCCTGATTGCTGTTCTAATAGCGCATCGCTTAGGAGGAGTGTCACCATCGGGTAACTGGCTCTCGCATTGGCAAGAGGATTATTTGCGATTCTTCGTATTCTACGGATTAGTTTTTCCGGGGCTTGTTGCAACCTTCATGTTCACAGGAAGGTCATTTACTCCACTTCGAGTATGGCTCCTTGTCTTTGTTGCATTGCTTTCATTACCGCTTCTTGAAGCTGGATACATCGGCGACCAAGCATGGCTATCTATCTTACCTGTAGTTGTTTTATTGACTTGGTCGTTTGCAGATAGACCTAAATCCATCTCATAAACAATCCCGCGGGTCGTTTATTGCTCACAAAGGGTAGCATTTTGGCTCAGAGCCAGATTGGCTCTGAGCCAGTTTTGGTAGCCATTATTTTTTGCCGCAACACTTCTTGTATTTTTTACCGCTTCCACAAGGGCATGGTTCGTTGCGGCCAACTGACATCGTGCTTGTACTTCCGCCCTTCTTAGATACTTCTGATGCTGCGCGAACAGATTGCTCTGCTGGTTTTGGTTTTGCTGGAGTCTGTCTTGGTTGCGGTTGTTTCTCTGTCTGTTGTTTTTGTTTCTGGTCTTCAGGTTGCCGCGGGGCACTCACTTGCATTCTTGCTTTAAAGACCAAATCAGTTACTCGATCTTGAACATGTTCAAACATCTCATCAAAAAGCCGAGCGCCCTCTCGCTTGTATTCAATCCTTGGGTCAAGTTGACTAAAGGAGCGGAATCCAATAGATTCTCTTGCTTGATCCATTTGATGCAAGTGATCCTTCCACACTCCATCAAATATCTGTAGCAGTACCGTTCTTTCAAGATGAGCCAGTTCAGCTCGCTGCGCTTGCTTAATTTTGTCGGTAGCAACACCAAGAGCATCAACTTCTGCTCTCTCTTTTTCCTTTTCTGAGAGAGCGAAATTCCAGTGTTCACGAAGCCAGACGTCGATATCTCCGCCACTTTCATCAAGCATACGTTGAGCACGGCGTTCGTATCGCTCATCATCCCACCGATTTGCTTCTTCAAGCAAGAATTTTTTCAAGTCTTCTGGATTATTTGAAGGCAAGGAATTTGGGGTCCAATCAAGATCATATTTCACTTTCACTCTATTGCAAAAACCTTCAATCGCTTTCGCTGGATCTTGTTGCATCATGACACCAGTCATTTCAATCATGTTTTCAATTGGATACACTCGTTCTCGAGTTTTGTACGTATCCATAGCACGATTCATTACTAAATCTACCGCTTCTTCTGGTTCGATATCATCAAAATCTGATGCTTCACACGCAATGTCAAATTTTGATGTAACCCAATTCGAAAGTTCCGTCTGAGCGTGCTTCGGAACTAAATACTGGTCAAGCGGGGCTAAATCTAGAGAGAGTATTTTGGCTGATGCAGCTTCTTCAATCGAAGAAATGATATCTTCTCGAGACATATTTGTTGCTTCAGAAATCTTCAGGGTGGAATCCCATGCTGAGCACGCCCAATCAACTGCACCCTTGTAATCCCAAGATGTTTCGTCTCGTTCTGACACTTTCCCATCTCCCAAATCAATTGTATCTGGAAGATATTCACCAATTGTGACTCGAATAATTTCAACCGATTCCTCAAGAGAATCTCTGATTATTAATTTGTGCAAGTCTTCTCGGTCTTTGCCAAGGATTCGTTCTGGTTCAATGCCAACAATTAAGTTTTCTCGAATCCATTCTGTAATACAGCTTGCTGAATAAATTGGATCTAGGTAGTTGTACACTGAATCAGAAACTGCTTTCTCGATATATTCAAAAATCAATTCACGAATCTCAACGCCTTCAAGAACCCGTTGACGTAAATCGTAAAAGATATGACGCTGGTGATCCATCACTTCATCATATTCAAGTATGTTTTTACGAACTAAAAAGTTTCTCTCTTCAACTTTTCGCTGGGCTTTCGTTATTGCCTTTGTAAGCATGTTGTGCTCAATAGCAACACCTTCTTTCATGCCCATTTTGCTTAACAATTGTAGCGTTCGGGGACCTGCAAACATTTGCATAAGATCATCTTCCAAACTTAGAAAAAATCTGGATGAACCATTGTCTCCTTGTCGACCACTTCGACCGCGTAACTGATTATCAATTCTCCTAGATTCATGCCTTTCTGTTGCAATGACATGTAAGCCACCAAGGTCTTCTATACTTTCATAAAAACGAATTCTGTGCAGCAAACATGCACCACTGTGGTCTAAATCATTAAGCATTTTGTCAATTTTCATTGACGACGCTTTATCACTATCAACCCACCAGCAACAAGTCGACCACCAATATTCTAGAAGTTGACGATAAATATCTTCGTCTGACATCTCTGCTACATCTGATTTTCGCAATCCTAATTCTTTGGATGCGATATGGCGATAGATTCTTTTGACAACATCTTCTTCACTCATATTCGCGGTCACATCGCTAGGACAAATATCTGTACGTTTCCAATGCTCAATGAGAACATCGGGCGTAAGTAGATCTAATTTAATATCAGTACCGCGACCTGCCATGTTCGTTGCAACTGTCACTGCACCAAGATTACCGGCAAACTTAACTATCTCAGATTCTCGTTCGTGTTGCTCTGCATTTAAAACTTCATGGGAAACATTATGTTTTGATTTTAACTCTTGGCTAAGTTCCTTTGATTTTTCTACACTTGTAGTTCCAACTAGAACAGGCCTTCCAACTTGATACATCGAGTAAATTTCTTTAATCGATGCAGCGAGCTTATCTTTTTGTGATGTGAAGACAAGGTCATTATGATCATCTCTTATCACTGGAACATTTGTTGGGATTACGATTACATCAAGATTGTAAATTTCATAAAATTCTGTCGCTTCAGTATCAGCTGTACCAGTCATGCCAGCAAGTTTTTCGTACAACTTATAAAAGTTTTGAATGGTAATGGTCGCCATCGTTTGCGTTTCTTCCTTGATAGGAACGCCTTCCTTTGCTTCAATTGCTTGATGTAAACCATCGGACCATTGCCTTCCGACCATTTTTCGTCCAGTATTCTGATCAATAATAATGACGCTCTCCACGCCCTTGTCATCCTCGGCAACCATGTAATCTCGGTCACGTTGATACACCGTATGCCCTCGGATTGATTGCTCAAGAAGGTGTGGGACATCCATATTCTCACCTACATAAAATGAGCCAATGTTTGCCTCTTTCTGAGCTTCAGAGACACCCTCGTGCGTTAATGTCGCCTTCTTTTTATCAAGTTCAATTTCATAAAACTGAATGTATCTATCTCGTTCTTTTTCCAATTCAGGTAGTTTTGATTTTTCCGCAGCAAGTTTATCTTGCATTTTTTTAGTAGCAGCCTTGTCAACAGAATTTCTAATGTCTCCTTCAAGACCGCTAATTTGAACAAGGCAAGACTGTACTGCTTGATCTGCCTTTGCCCATGGTTCTTGTTTACCTAACAAATAACGAGCTAGGCGATCTGCCATTTCGTAGCGAGGTTGTCCCTCATGAGCTTGCCCTGAAATGATGAGAGGTGTTCGAGCTTCATCAATAAGTGTCGAGTCAACTTCATCAACGATTGCAATTTGTCTGCGTTTCTGCACTTGCTCCTGCACAGACATTTTCATGTTGTCACGCAGATAGTCAAAACCAAACTCAGCTGTAGTCCCATACACAACATCGCAGAAGTACGCCATTTGTTTAAGTTGCGGATGTTGCATATGCTGCGGGTGAATTGCACCAACAGTCATTCCAAGCATCCTAAAGAATGGGAATGTCCAATCACGGTCACGCTGCACGAGATAATCATTCACCGTAACAACGTGCACTTGTTTATTTTCAATTGCAGACAGATAACATGCAAGTGGGGCAACTATTGTCTTGCCCTCCCCTGTCTTCATTTCGGCAATTTGCCCTTCATACAGAACTACTGCACCAATCAACTGAACGTCAAAAGGGCGAGCACGAAACGGCGGCTTTGATTTTGGATAAAGTTCACGAACCGCGTCATACAGTGCTACTGGAATATCAACAAACTGCCAAGCAGGAACTGGTTGAACACTTCCAAGCAATTCAGCGTCTGGTTTTCGGTCCTCTGTTGAGTCGATTAACGCTTTAGTTTCGTCAAAAAGTTTTCTAGCATCATCTGGGAGTTGAGAAGAATCAAATTCATGAATAGGATTAAAAATGTTTCGTATTCCAACTGATCGATCCATAGCTTCTCGAGCGATGGCGAAGACTTCGGGGATTAAATCTTCAGCTGTTTCACCCTCTTCAATCCTTTTTCGAAACTCTACTGTTTTTCCTTTCAATTGCTCGTCTGTTAAACATCTTGTATCAGCCTCTTTAGTTGAGACCAAATCAACAATCCTCATGTATCGTTTTACTAAACGATCATTTCGAGTACCAAATATTTTTTTGCCAATTGTGCCTACTACTGGAACGCCCATGCGTCACCTCTTAATTATGTATTTAAATTTGAAAAGTGGAAAAGAAAAAAGAAAATCAATTAGCCAAGAGAAGGCGGAGGCAAATTATGTAATTCTTCAATTTCAATTTGTTCTGTGATATCCCAGAAAAGGATGCACGCCGAAGTTTGTTCAGGGGCTTCAAGCGATGCCAATGAGGTTTCGGGCGATATGCTTGGATATGCTTCGACAATGACTCTCGCAATTATGGTGTTTTGTTGTGTCGCTGGGAAAGCACCCGTTGTAGAACCCATACAACAGAGCATCACCACAATAGCTACCAAAGTCATACTATGTTCGTTCCGCATGTGCACAGTATAGCAAAACAAAAACTGAATTCTTGGAGTCCTCAAAGTGATTCCTCCATTACGCTTTCAATGAAAGTATCATATGCCCCAATGGATCAAATTGAACTTCACGTTGATGAATTGAACTGTGCGGCATGTAGTTCAGCAGTTGAAAAAGCACTTACTAACACTGAGGGAGTTGAATCAGCCTCTGTTTCTGTTACTACAGGGAGAGCAACCATTTCAGGAAACAACCTTAATGGAGAATTGCTCGCAAAAGTAGCAACTGATGCTGGCTACCCCTCGAAGGTGATTGACGAGGGGATTGACCCAGCAAAGCTGGCCACAGAAATCGAAACGAGACAAAAAAAGAACGCATCCGCATGGAAACGCAGAGCAATACTTGGTGTCGCTATTTGGGCTCCATTTGAAGCATTACATTGGAGCGCGGAATCTTTAGGAATTGATGGTCCTTGGATTCCTTGGATTATGTTCTTCGCATCCAGTGCCTCGATGATACTTGTCGGAGGCGGCTTCTTTAGTTCTGCAATCGGCGCTGCAAAGCGAATGCAGACTAATATGGACACGCTCATTACAATTGGTGCGTCTTCTGCATACTTCTTCTCACTTTTCATTTTTGTGTCAGAAAAGTTTTTCGACCAGCAATTAGGTTACCCAATGTACTTCATGGAAGCAGCTGCTCTGCTTGCCATTATCAGTATTGGGCATTGGCTTGAAGCAACTTCAACTGCCAAAGCGGGTTCAGCTATTCGGGAGCTCTTAAAGATGCAGCCCGACAAAGCTGAAGTTATCGGTGAAGATGGCTCAACGACGAGTATTCCTACTGGAGAAGTTGGGGAAGGTGTTCGGCTTCTTGTTCGGCCTGGAAGTCGAATTCCGGTCGATGGCAAAGTTATCGATGGGGCAAGTGAAATAGATGAATCAATAGTAACCGGCGAACCCCTTCCAGTTGCAAAGCAAATTGGTGACACTTTGATTGCTGGCTCAATGAACACAACAGGGCAACTCATCTTAGAAACAACCGTTGATGGCAGGCACACCACAATCTCTCGGATAGCGCAACTCGTCACCAATGCCCAGTCAAGCAAAGCAGGAATTCAACGGATTGCCGACAAAGTTGCAGGTGTATTCGTTCCAATCGTTCTTATTATCGCTGCAATAACGGTCATAGGATGGGTCCTTGCGGGAGATATAGAAACTGGTTTTGTATCAGCAGTGACAATTTTGGTTATCTCGTGCCCTTGCGCTCTTGGTCTCGCCACACCCATGGCTGTTATGGTCGCTGCAGGCGAATCTAGTTTACGCGGCATCCTTGTAAAAGACGCAGGCTCTCTGGAACTTGCGGGAAAAACCCTAACAGTTATTTTTGATAAGACTGGAACACTCACACTTGGAAAACCCGTCGTTGCAGAGATTGAATCTGAAAACAATTATTCAAGGGAAGATGTACTAAAGTTCGCTGCATCTGTTGAAGCTCCAAGTGAACACCCAATCGCAACTGCTATTGTGAATGAAGCTGCAAATCAAAATATCTCAGTCCCTACAGTACAAGACTTTAAAGCAACAGCAGGAGTGGGCGTACATGGAAAAGTCGAAGGCAAATCCGTTTCTGTGCTTCGTGATGACGCAGCTACGTGCAAAGTTGAACTTGATGGAACAACCATCGGTCGCATCTCCGTTTCAGATGAAATTCGACCAGAAGCAAAAAACACGATCCAGGAACTGCACTCATACGGAATCGATGTTCACATGCTTTCTGGAGATAGAGCTGAAACTGCAACAAAAGTTGCAGCCGAAGTCGGCATTAAACCAAACAATGTACATGCAGAAGCTTCGCCTTCCGACAAGACTGAAATCGTCGGTTCGCTCCCACGACCTTCAATGATGGTCGGTGACGGCATTAACGATGCTGCGGCTCTTGCGGCTTCAGATGTTGGGGTTGCGATTGCCTCTGGAACAAACGTCGCCATGGAATCTGCGTCAATTATCATTCCAGCCAACAATATTGAGGCAACCGCAGAATCGGTACACATCGCAAAGGACGCATTACGAACGATTAAACAGAACCTCGTTTTTGCCTTTATGTATAACGTTGCAGCGATTCCACTCGCAGCATTTGGGGTTTTAGGCCAAAATGGACCCCTTATTGCTGCAGCAGCGATGGGTTTCAGCGATGTTACGGTAATTGGGAACGCAATACGCCTGAAACATAAGTTGCGTAAACGTCGAATAAAAACGCAATAGCAGACAAAATTCCAACGTTGGAATAAATGAGGCAAAAAACTGTAGTACCAAGTAGCACTTGGAGCATTAAACTCATTGGAGCGAACTATGACTGTTTCTTCTTTACAAAAGTTAGACCCAAAGTCCTTTGACCAAAGAAAGGCGCAACATCTCTTGCAAAGAGCTGGATTCGGAGGCACACCAGACCAAGCACAAGCACTTGCAGATATGGGAATAGAAAAAGCCGTTGACTTCATCGTCAACTATGAAAATGTTTCCGACAGCAATCCGCCTTCAATTGATGATTATGACAAAGACATCATCCGGCCTGCAACACAATCTGAACGAAACGCCATCCGAAACGCTCGAAGCAATGGCGATGAAAGCGTCGTTGATATGTACCGTAAAGAACGGCAACGAAGACAACGACTCGACAGAAAACAGATTACTGAAATTGAACGTTGGTGGCTACAAAGACTCTCCACAACCCCAAGACCACTTCAGGAAAAACTTACACTATTTTGGCACGGCCATTTTGCAACTGGATATCGAACAATTGAAAATAGTTACCACATGTATATACAAAACATGTTCTTTCGAGAAAATGCGCTGGGTAACTTCAAAGAAGATCTTGTACGAGGGATCATTCATGACCCTGCCATGATTAGGTATTTGAATAATCACCAGAACAGAAAACAAGCACCAAATGAAAATCTAGCACGCGAATTGATGGAGCTTTTTACACTAGGCGAAGGTGAAGGATATTCTGAGGACGATATCAAAGAGGGTGCTCGATGCCTCACTGGGTACACCGTTGAAGATGATGAGTTCGTGTTCAGATCTCGACAACACGACTCTGGAACAAAGCGGATTTTTGGTAGATCCGGACAATATGATGGGGATGATTTTGTTGATCTTATTTTCACAAGATCCAATGCATCGAAATTTATTATCAAAAAACTCTATCGCTTCTTTGTCAATGACTTACCACATGGTGAAACGAATGAATCTAACAAAGTCATCTATTCGCTTTCTAATTTATTAAAACGCAGAGATTGGGAAATTCGCCCGATAATCGAATCACTATTTCTTTCTGAGCATTTTTATGATGAAGAAAATTTAAATGCGATAATTAAAAGCCCCATTCAACTTATTGTGCAAGCGCACCGTTCGCTCAATCCCCCCCAAAGAAAAAAAATGGTTCAAACTCTTGCTATCGCTTCAGATCTGATGGGGCAGCGTTTGTTTGCACCGCCATCCGTCAAAGGATGGGATGGAGGGAGAACATGGATTAACACATCAACGATGTTTATGCGGCAGAATACATTGCTCTATCTGTTAACTGGGCAGCGGCCAGATAGTGAAGCTTGGGATGCCGATGGTGTTAGATTTGATGCAATGGCACTTGTTAAAGGGCACACCAATACTCCTAAAGAGGTTATTTACTTCCTTCTTGCGACACTCCTCAATGATGAAAAACCAAATAAAGATCGGGTTTCATCTCTTGAAGATTACATGAAAACTCAACACAACAC
>CAZQGB010000034.1:0-14275 GCA_964592615.1 uncultured Isosphaeraceae bacterium
GTTTTGCTTTCACACACCGTCGATGAAGAATCTCGTACCCCCCTATTCAAAGGCGAGGTTGTTGAGATCTTGTCGAGTGTTGACACTTAACAAAGCGGAAGAACGTGTTTCGTTGATGTCAATATTTGTGTGAGGTATTTCATTTATGAAACCCTTGATTGATCGACCCCCGGAATCTAAATATGCTGAACACAACGAAAGTTCTTCGCCCTTGATTTGTATGGGTAATCCTAAGAACCGATTGTCGTAAGAAAAAACAGCATTTCCTTTGCATGCAAGTAAGGGCTGGACATCGCTTTTGCCAAGGGTTGGCATGTCACACCCAACAACAAGATAGTTTGTGTCAATTTTGGAATTGAGCAGTGCTTCGATACCAGCGACGGGTCCATGTTGTTTACGCAAATCATGAATGCAGTATTGCCCGTCGATATCCCCACCTAAAATTACTGTTCGCTTGCCGACACTAGAAGAAAACTCCAACATCATTTCGAGCATCGTTTTTCCGTTTGGAAGAATAACCTTATGCTTTGGCGAACCCATTCTTTTACTTTGACCACCAATCAAAATTGCAACGGTGTGTGGCCACATGAGTATTAGTTTGCTTTTTGTATCTGAATCGACTCACCCCTAGCGAGTTCACCTTCGGTAATAACCCGCGCTAAATATCCACACCTACCAACAATGTCTTTCTTCAAATCGACACCAAGTGGATCAAGGACAAAACAAGGCCGTCGACCTTCTACCAGTTCGATTACTACACCACCAGAAAAAGTTAACAAATCGCCTGGCTCTAATTCTTGTACATTGAGGTTTTCTACGGTGAGGTTTTCTCCAACGGCACCTGGGCTGAGCTCGTATCCTTCGGCTTCAAGTTGATCAAGAATCTCTCGGTCGATTAAGCTAATAGCTCTGTCTCGTGATATGTGCTTATCGTGATCTCTTCCGTCACCGTCTAGACCGTCAAAAGAAACCACACAAGAATCGACCGGAAGTTTTGGAATTCCGCCTTTTGATACGTTTACTGAGAGTACTGTTGCCATAAAGTGGACTATACTCAACTTGTCATGATTTACCATGCAATCACGATGGCTTTCACCTGTTTTTTACTACTTGTTGGTGAGCCAGAATCTCCAGACTTAATCCCCGTTGACGCTGGGGTTGCTGATAGGGGCTCTTTGAGTAGTTCACTGCACGTAGAACAGGTTGATTTTCGGCAAGATCATGCTTTTGAAAGACTGTACAAAGTGAAGGGCAGTTCAGATATTTATGTTCGTAAATCAGGTGGTTTGACGGCAATTTTTAGAAGTTCAGAATATGTTCAAACATCGTCAGGAGATATACCAATCGTTCCCGCTGGCACTGAGTATTGCATAGGTGAAATACCACGGAGGCTCGTGAAACAACTTGATGAATTACAAGAGCCCTTGCAGAGTCCAGATGAAATGATTCAACCGCAGCGGATTTCTGCTGATGAACCAACTGTTGAACCAACCAAAGTGTTCAAAAGAGAGAGAACATATCGATCAATTAAGTTTCTTGAGAATGAGGCATATCGAAGAAAGCGGCTGGCCTCGTTTGTGTTGGAAGTTGCAATAACAAACTAATCACGCGGCAGTTGGGGCGTCATCATCAGTTTCTAACATTCCCATTATTGAAGCAAGAGAACGCAGCCGTTCTTCTGCTTCATCCATATGCATCAAAATATCGTCGTATCGCTTACTTCTTTCTGTACTGAGAGATGAGGCTGCTGCAGATGGAAATGGGAGCGAGTGTCGGTTGGATTGTTTTAGCGGATCAATATATGGGCTCATGATTGCGCCAATCGAATATTCCGAAAATGGACGTGGGTGAGAACGTTTCATTACAAGAGTGTGAATCGGGCACTATTTAGATTGAATGATGTGAGATTATGTAGAAAGTTCATAAACCCCTTTGCACAACCGATACAAACCCCCCAAATTGACAATGTTGAAGTGGTGTAAAATGTGAAGTTCTATGGGTACATCAGTTCAGCAATTAACAGAAAACTTTACCCCCTCCGATAAAGCACTCATTCCAATTGTTGAGAAAGTGATACATGGCGAGAGTCTTACATCAGAAGATGGATTGCGGATGTATGAAACCACAGATTTGTGGTCGGTGTGTTCTCTTGCAGACTCTGTTAGAAAGAAGTTGCACGGAAACAATACTTTTTACAACATAAATAGGCACGTTAATTATTCAAACGTGTGCGCGTTAAGTTGCAAGTTTTGTGATTTCTATAGGAAGAAAGATCAAGAAGGTGCGTACGCGCATTCACTTGAGGATATTAGCAACGAAGCAACACAAGCCCGTTTAGCAGGAGCAACCGAAATGCACATCGTTGGTGGATTGCACCCGTGGCTCCCCTTTTCTTATTACACACAAATGCTTTCCACTATAAAAGAAATTGCGCCCGAAATTCATATAAAAGCATTCACTGCGGTAGAGATTGTTCATCTTGCACGAATTTCAAAACGCGGTCGTGATGGAATTGCAGGAATTGCCTCAGTAATAAACGATTTGGTAGAGGCCGGTTTAGGCTCATTACCAGGCGGAGGCGCAGAAGTGTTTGATGAACGGATACATGATGAAGCGTTCCGTGGAAAGATAAAAGGCGAGCAGTGGCTTGATGTTCATAGAGTTGCACACGAGTTAGGTTTAAATTCAAACGCAACAATGTTGTATGGTCACATTGAAACTCGTGAAGATCGAATCAAGCACATGTTGACAATTCGTGAAGAACAAGATCGCTCAATGACCTCTAGTTCTTCTGGCAAGTTTCAGGCATTTATCCCCTTGCCATTTATCCCCGGCGTAAGCGAACTTTCTCATTTGCCCGGACCAAGCGGAATAGAAAATCTAAGAACCATCGCTATTTCTCGGTTGATGTTAGACAACGTTCCGCACATAAAGGCGTTTTGGATTATGCAAACATTGCACATGGCGCAACACATGTTGCAATGCGGAGCAGACGATATTGATGGAACTGTGATGTGGTACGACATTACAAAAGTTGGGTCAAACACAACGCATCAGGAAAGTAGCTCCGAAGATCTTTGTAGGGCGATACGGGATGCCGGCTTTGTGCCTGTTGAACGAGACACCTTGTACCGCGAAATCGAACGAGATGGAACAAGCTGGAGCGTCCGATAACCAAATTATGCAGCAGATCTTGTCTCGTTCAGTTGCATTGAAAACAACGCTTGTTGCCCCTGATATCGCTCGGCCTCTAATAAATCAGACGCCCAGTTTGCAAGAACCCTTCGAAACTGGAGTGTAGAAAACGAAATAGCCGCACTCGATTGAGAGCATGTTGGTATTTGCAAAAGAGGGTGGCAAGAATTTTGCGTAGTCATGCAAGGCACATCGACGCTTCTAAACCCCCTCTTTTGCGAAAGAGTTGCTTTTATGATTTCTTACGATTTTGGTTTGAAATTGAACGAATCAAGAATGCCTTCGAATTGCTCATTGCTGTAAAACGAGATGGACACCTTACCACTGCCCTTTTTGCTACCAAGCGAAATTGAGACCTGTGTACCAAGGTGTTCACCAAGTTGCTCACCCAAATTGTTCATATACATTTCAAGTGGCTCGTCACTTCGCGAACTTTTCGATGCGCTACTTGCCAACCTTTTAATTCGTCGTTCAAGTTCCCGAACGGACCACTGTTCACCTGCACATCGTTTCGCCATAGCTTTGCAAGTTGTAATATCTGGGATTCCAAGCAGCACCTTGGCGTGGCCCATTGAAATCCTGCCGTCTCTAAGCGCGTCTTTTGCGAACGGCTCTAAGTCGTTTAGACGCAGGAAGTTAGCGACGCTTGAACGATTGATTCCTAGTTGTGTTGCGATCTCTTTCTGGGTGACGTTGAAGTCGACAACCAGTCGATCGAACGCCTCTGCCCTATCGATTGGGTTTAAGTCCTCTCTCTGTAAGTTTTCAATGAGCGCCCATTCAGCGGATGTCTTCTCGTCTATATCTCGAATGAGGGTTGGCAATTGCGTAATACCAGCAAGCACCGCAGCTCTCCATCTGCGTTCGCCGGCAACGAGTTCAAGCTTTTTTTGCCCATCAATTCTACGGACTATAATTGGTTGCATGAGTCCAGCGCTCTTGATGGAATCCGCTAGTGCTGTAAGACTCTCATCATCAAAAACCTGGCGCGGCTGTCGAGGGTTTGGCGTAATTTGCGAAACCGAAATATAAACAATACCTCCATCAACCTGAGAACTTGAAGAATCCAACTCGGTCGGGTTGGCCTTGGTTGCCCCCCTATTATTTTTTGTGTCGACACCAGAATCAGGCAAAGACACCCCTTCGCCATCCACCTCATCGCTAGTTCTCGGCGGACTAACGTCCACAGCTTTTGATAACAAACTATCAAGCCCCTTGCCTAATCGACGCTTTCGCTTCCGTGCTGGTGTAGCCATTGGTTACTCCTTCAACCATACTGCCTGCGTGTTCCACGTGGAACACTGTTTTTAATGAACAGGTGTTATCTCATGTTCCACGTGGAACGTCAAGCCCATTCAAGTAGAAAAACGAGCGAATTTCGTAGCCAAAACAGTCCGATAACAGCAAGCAGTTCACCCGCGGCCACACGAATGCGGAAGTTGTCGTACATACGCGTACATACATAGCACAATCGCGTAAATTAGCAACAGTAAGGCAAAGCCGGCGTTACCCTTGAAGTGGCACCACATCTTTGGGAGCGACTGAAAGGTGCATCTGATCACCCACTTTTCCAAGGTGGCTTGGGTTGACTTCCATAACCCGAAGCACAATATCCCCATTCACCTTCACCTTGTGCTGGGCAACTTCACCAAGGTAAATAGTTTCAACACATGTGCCAGAAAAACTATTGGCACCAGCGGGGGAGTCGCAAACAGCAATCGCTTCTGGGCGAATGGAACAAACAGCCTCTGTACCGGCTATTTGTTTTGATGCACTAAGTTGACCAAAAGAGGTAACTAAACCATGATCAGTAACAGAAGCAGGGACAAAATTCGTTTCACCTATGAACTCAGCAACAAAAGTTGAATTTGGCTCTAGATATATTTCACTTGGGGTGCCCACCTGTTGCACTTGACCCTCCTTCAAAATTGCCATCCGGTCCGCAATTGAAAGCGCCTCCTTCTGGTCATGCGTGACATAAACCGTTGTAATACCTAGAGATGTGCAGATGTTTCTGATTTCGCTACGCATCTCTAATCGTAATTTGGCATCTAGATTCGAAAGCGGTTCATCTAACAAAAGCACCTCGGGTTCTACAACAATTGCTCTTGCAAGTGCCACTCGTTGTTGTTGCCCACCAGATAGTTCGTTTGGTTTGCGATCCGCAAGTTGTTCCATATGCACTTTTGCAAGGGCTTGAAGCGCCTTTTTTCTTCTTTCTTGAGCCGAAACTTTTCTAATCATCAACCCGTATGCAACATTTTCAGCAACGGTCATATGGGGCCAAAGTGCATAACTTTGGAAAACCATGCCAGTATTACGTTTGTTTGGGGGCGCATGTGTGACTTCTTTGTCTCCAAACATCACAATTCCCTGTGTTGGATCAATAAAACCAGCGAGCATTCGAAGAAGGGTGGTTTTGCCACAACCAGAGGGTCCAAGGAGGAAAAAGAGTTCGCCTGGCTCGATATCAAGGTCGATTCCATCGACCGCAACAGTCTGGCCGAAATTTTTTACAAGATTTTTTAAGTGGATAGCTGTCATAGGTATAAACAATACCAACACTCTCCACACATTGCATGTATGAATGAGTAAAATTGTGCCTTGAGTTTTCAATCTTCCGAATAAGATAAGCCCATGGATAATGTATCAGTAAAAATTCACCAACTCCAAAAATGGAGAGCAAGAAGAAATCAAGATTTATCTATTGACTCTTCTATGAATGCATTTTGTAGGTCGCTAAAAAAAGCAAATAAAAAACTTGTCCAAATGCAAGAAGCGTGGGATGAACTTCTACCAGAACAATTAAGTCTTGTTGCAATCCCAGTTTCATTTAAGGGCGGTATTCTTGAAGTTGTCGTCGATGGTTCACCAACAGCATTCAAGATAAATCGACTGGTTCGTTCTGGATTGCTTCGACAACTTCAACAACGATGCAGCGGAACATTAAAACAAGTCCGGGTTCGAGTCGAACGCTAACATTTTTGGCTCTGAGCCAACTTGGCTCAGAGCCAACCTTGCTCAGAGCCAATCTGGCTCTGAGCCAACTTGGCTCAGAGCCAAAATGGTCGAAGATTTTATTTTCCTACACAGAATGTGGAAAATACTTCTCCAAGAATTTCATCAGGAGTAACTGTTCCTGTAATTGACCCCAACGCATTTAACGTTTCTCGTAATGAAGTCGCGCACAATTCTGGAACAGCAAGATTATTTTTTGCTTCAACAAGTGACTCGACTGCTCTACGTAAATATTGTTCGTGCCTTGGAAGAATTGCAATTGCGTCTTCAGACGGGGATGGTGTAGAAGACAACATATTCTCAACAGCGCATATCAACTGATTAAGACCTTCTCCTGAAACTGCACAAACTGAGAGTTGTTGAGGCACACTACAAAGATCGGATTTTGTATGAACAACAATGGTTCTGTCTAGGTGTGGTGGTGGGGTTTGCTCGGGAGCAACACACCAAACAATAATGTCAGCACCCTCCACCATCCGCTTTGCTGAACGTTGAACAGACGCAGAAAGTGAACTATCTACGTCTTCAAAACCAGCAATATCTGTAAGAATTGCTTCTTTGTTGCCAAACCAGACTGGCTCTTGTATTGCATCACGTGTTGTTCCAGAGACAGATGAAACCACAACACGCTTATGTCCGACCAATGCATTGAACAAGGTAGACTTTCCAGCATTAGGCAATCCAGCAATCACAACATGGGGTAGATTCTGCAATGTTTCCATTGCAATCTTTCCGTCTAAGATTGATTGGATAGAACGCGAAACCATAGTGATCGAATCTAAAAGATGTTTTTCAGTAATCGCAATGACACCATCTTCATCGGTAAAGTCAATCCCAGCTTCTACAAGAGAAAGTGTTTTTGAAATATTTTCTGATAGCGGTGAAACAAGGCCGTTGAGTGTTCCTTTGCGAAGTAGTGCGGCACCACGAAGCTCACCATCATTGTTTGCAGAAATGGAAGCGCAAACACCCTCGGCTTCGGATAGGGTCATTCTCCCATTAAAAAACGCCCTGGCAGTAAATTCACCCGCTTGTGCTAGTCGACCACCAGTTACTTCAGCAAGGCGTTGCAAAACTGATGAAATCAGAAATTGATTATTTGGAATGGAAAGCTCGACAGTGTCTTGACCCGTGTATGACGAAGAAGCGGGGAAGGATAAACACAGCGCTGGAAGAGAACCCTCTGGTAAATCCAAATGACACGTTACAAGTTGTCGGGTTTTGGGAACGATGCCAAGCAGTTTAATGCTTTCAATAACATTGTTTCCCGTTACACGCAATAGTGCACGAGAAGAGTTCCCGCGAGGTGAACTCACAGCAACTATTGTGGTGTCCAAATCCATCAGCGACCTCGTTAATCACGCTTCTTGAAAGAACGTTTCTTTGCTTTGTTCTGAACCTTCTTTCTTCGAGCATCCATAGCATCTGACCAAGCGCGTCCCTGTTTATCTTTTATCTTTCGACGTGAAGAGCTTGGTTCTCCCGCAGGTTTTGGTTCAACTGGAATGTTTTCAATGTGTTTTCGGATTCGTCGACTTTCCAAAATACCAACCGAACTTGAAGTCAAGATATAAAGAGTTAAACCAGAAGGTGCAGAATAAAGCATGACAGGGAACAGAACAACCATCATGACACGCATGATTTTTTGTTGTGATTCTTGTTCTGGAGATGTCGCCATACTTTGTGGAGACATGTATTTTTGTTGGACGAAGAAAATGGCACCCATTAATATTGGAAGAATGTTAATTCCTGTGATATTCCAAAAAAGGAATTGTTTTGGCTCACTAAATTTCCCAAAAAAGTGATCTGCAGAACTCAAGTCTGCGAGGAATGGCCACTCACCAATCAATTGGAAGACACCAAAGAAAGCCGGCTCTTGTCGAATGTCAAACATGAAATATAACAAGGCATATAACGCCACCCAAATTGGCATTTGCAAAAACATTGGCAAGCACCCAAGCATTTGGAATGGATTTACTCCATATTTTTGCATCAATGCCATTTGTTCTCGTTGCACACGTTTTGGATCGTCAGGAAACTTCTTCTTTAGTTTGTCGATTTCTGGCTTCAGTTTTTGCATCACCTTGCCAAATCGTTGCATATTGATTTGAGATTTTTTCGTAATAGGGTGCAAAATGCCTCGCACAATAAGTACGAGTAAGACGATAGCAAGTCCCCAGTCGAACACAACGTACTGGTCCAAAGTCGTAAGAACAACTGCTAGAAAATCAGCAAGCCATTGAAAAGTACAAATTGCGCACATACTTGACATTTGGTAGAGAACCAAGTCTCGCATGTTTAATGCGGTGTATGGTTCCTGAGTATCAAGGACTGAACGCTTCAAGGGACCCGCATAGACTCCCATTGATATGTCATAAAAACCACTGCCTGCAATGCGAGTTTCGGGACTCCACAAACCAGTGAACACCAATTGATTTTCATCAACACCCTCTACACTGCTCGTGATTTTTTCAACCTTGTTGGTGAACACACGGTTGCCTTCACCCTCCTCGTTAATGTTTGGAAAGACAGCAATCGCAAAGTATCTATTTGTTGAGGCAAACCAAGAAAGTTTAAAACCTTCTTCAAGTGTTTCGCTCGTTGGCCAAATTGTCAACTCATTTTCTTTTGTGACATCAGTAAACTCGAGATAGAAATCATTCGACTGAATTGGTGCGGCCTGATCAGGATCAAATTCATCACTGAGTTCCCATCCAAAACGAAAACGTCGCCGATCCATGTAGCGAGAACGATCAACAGTCAGGGAAGGAGGCCCATATTGGAGCCATCTGACAACAATGTCTTGAGAAGTTAG
The DNA here is from genome assembly GCA_964592615.1 of uncultured Isosphaeraceae bacterium. GTDB lineage: Bacteria > Planctomycetota > Phycisphaerae > Phycisphaerales > SM1A02. The sequence continues at coordinate 9,029 of CAZQGB010000034.1, forward strand.
GTTCTGGACAGACTGTTCTAGGTGTAATCCATATTGATTATTAAGCGTCCACTTTCGGTTAATCGATGCAATTTTATTTTTCTTTGCATCGATAATAGTTGCAACGAACGTCACACTATTTTTAGTTTTTGATACCAACTCCCAACTCTGTGCAGAGTTTAGTGGAAGTTTCTGATCATTAATATTTAGTTGAAAAGCAGAGAGTACAGATCTGTTTTTGGCGAGATCTTCTTCTTCAGAGGTTAGTAAATAAAGATCATCGATTGGAGGTTGTGTGCCACCGTCTTTTCTGTACTGCTTCCAAGCAAGTTTTCCATCAACAGTCTCAAAGATATTTGAAAAACGAATCGAAGAAATTCCCGCGCCAACATGTGTAAAATGTACTTCCATTTGCCACGATTCAATTTCATCTAAAGCACCAAGAACAATTGGGCTCGTGGTCACATCGTGTGAAAGGACGCTCAATACTTCAAATGGAGCAATCTCTGAAACGTTCTTTTCATTTTCTCGAGGAACAGGAACACTATCTGTTGGGGGATTGTTTTGTTCCTTTTTTGCAACAACCTCTACCGGCTTATCTTCAGTAACCGTTTGTTCAACAACAGAAGTTTTTTGAGATTTAAGTAGTGCCTCTTTTTCTTCCGCTCTTTTTGATCCAAAAATAATAACAAGCAGAACACTTGCTGCTGCTACAAAAACAATAAATGGAATTAACCGCCGACGAGAATGTGGTGTCATTTCGTTCTATTTCCCATGTAAGGAATTACCGACCTTCACGCAACCGATCTCCAAGCCAGTTGCTGAGATCAGAAATTGCATAAATTTTTTCGCGAACCGTTTCGATATCGTAATCAAGACGGAAAAAATCAACAGTATGTGCTTCATCATCAAGAATAGCGTAACTTGCTCGAGGATCGAGGTCACGTGGCTGACCAACTGAACCAGGGTTGATGATGATATGTTTTTCATTTTCAAAACGGAACGTTCCGTCAACGTCGTCTGGAGGGTAAAAGTCTGGTTCATCTGTAAAAATTCCAGGCACATGTGTATGTCCAGACATAGAGTGTTTGGGAATTCGTTCAAAAATTTGTTTCATTTTTACAGGTGAGTTAATAGCGTCATCTGGAAATAGATATTCGTTGATTGGTCGTCGTGGGGTTCCGTGCACAGCGAGGAAGTCGCCCATTTGGGTACGCACGCGTAGTCCGCCGAGAAATTCCCATCGACGTGCTGCTACATCTTTATCTTCTTCAGCATCGAATTGCGCTCGGGTCCAATACGCCGCCTGTTCCGCAGCGGCATTGAAATTCGTTGGTTCATAGAGTGCACCATAATCATGGTTTCCAAGAAGGCACCATTCACATATGTCCGCAATTTTATCCACACATTCTGCTGGATTTGGACCATAGCCAAGCGTGTCACCAAGGCAAACGATGCGATCAACTGAGCGGTCACCGATATCCTCAAGCACAGTTGTTAGTGCTTCTAAATTGCCATGAATATCACTGATTAACGCTGTTCGCATGTGGGGTTCTCTTTCCTGTTGAATCGCGAATGATACCTTAGACCGCGAACATACGAGAGGAACCAATGTACGTAGTTTACAAGAGAGGGCCCAAAAGATGTAACCCCTTTGTGGGCAAATGGTTACCTGTTTTCATTCGAGCATGGTTTTCCACGATAAAATACCTCTTTTCAGACTTGTTTTATCCATATAGTAGGAAGGTATGTATTTTGACATCGCAGCGGCATTTTGATTTAATTGTTATTGGTTCTGGGCCTGGTGGATATGTGGGGGCAATTCGAGCGTCTCAACTTGGGTTGAAGGTTGCTTGTATTGATCGCGACAAACTTGGTGGCGTTTGCTTAAATTGGGGCTGCATTCCATCTAAGGCGTTGTTGCACGGGGCGGAGGTTTACGACGAAGCCGTGAATCACGGCAAAGATTGGGGTATAACGGTTGGTGAGGTGAAGGTTGATTGGGGATCGTTTATTGGTCGCAGCAGAAAAATTACCGAACAATTGAACGGTGGGGTTGGCTACTTATTTAAGAAAAATAACATTGAACATATTCAAGGGCATGCACACATAGTTTCTGGAAATAATGGCGTGACGCCTTGCACCGTGGAAGTTAAAACACCAACTGGTGACTATTACAATGGTGATGGCGGGGAAGTTATTGAAACAGTTACCGCTGACCGTATACTAATTGCAACGGGTGCAAAACCACGCGAGTTACCTTTTGCTCCTTGCGATGGCAAAACAATTCTAAATTCATCACATGCTATGACACTTGAAGAACGACCAGAGTCACTTGTGATTATTGGCTCGGGTGCAATTGGTATGGAGTTCGCTTATGTGTATAACGCGTTTGGTACAAATGTAACAATCATTGAAATGCTTGATCGCATTGTTCCCCTTGAAGACGAAGACATAAGCAAACTTGCACAACGTGCTTTCAAAAAACAGGGGATGACCATTCATACAAGTGCTTCGGTGAATGCAATTGAAACTAACGAGAGTGGTGCAACCGTTTCCTTCACAAAAGATGAAAAAGAAACATCGGTAGAAGCACAAAAGGTATTGGTGGCAATCGGTGTTGGCCCACGCTGTGACGGTCTTTTTGATGATTCGTTAGGCATAGAATTGCATCGAGGGTATATAAAAACTGACGCTAAAGATGTCGATTCGCCAACATATAAAACGAGCGTTTCTGGAATATTTGCAATTGGTGATATCATCGGTCCACCACTCCTTGCACATGTCGCATCTGAAGAAGCGGTAACGTGTGTGGAACGCATGGCAGGGCATCACACATTTGGAGTGGATTACAAATCAATCCCGGGTTGTACATATACAAACCCACAAATAGCATCAATTGGTATGACTGAACAACAAGTTAAAGATTCTGGAACAGAATACACCAAAGGGGAGTACTCACTTAAAGCACACGGGAAAGCGATTGCAGTTGGTGCTGCGGATGGTGTTGTAAAAATACTTGCGAGCAAACCGTATGGAGAAATTCTTGGTGCACACATAATTGGGCACGATGCAAGTGAACTCATCGCTGAAATTGGTTTGGCGATACGGCTTGAAGCAACTGTCGAGGATATTATTTCTACGATGCACGCGCACCCAACGATGGCAGAGTCTATTCACGAAGCAGCTCTTGGCACTGAAAACAGAATGATTCACAATTGAGTTTTAAGTATCGCGAAACAACTTTGGATAATGGTCTGCGAATTGCAGCAGAACATTCCACTTCAGCGGTTACTGCTGCAATTGGTTTTTATGTAAAAACTGGCGCTAGGGATGAAACCGCAAAGTTGATGGGCGTGAGTCATTTCCTTGAGCACATGATGTTCAAGGGCTCCGATACGTTAACAGCAGAAGAAGTCGATCTTGCCTTTGACAATATTGGTGCCGAACACAACGCGTTTACTTCTGGTGAAATGACAGCATTTTGGGGTGCTGGGTTGCCAGAAGTTCTTGGCGATATTCATCACACGCTTGCAGATATTCTTCGCCCCTCACTTCGTCAGCAAGATTTTGATGATGAGAAAAAAGTTATTCTCGAAGAAATTGCGATGTATGACGACCAGCCGTTTTGGGTGTTGTACGAAAATGCGATGGAGCAATATTATGGGAAAAACCCGCTTGGACACCGTGTTCTTGGAACTCCCGAAACAATTACAAACATGCAACGTGATGAGTTAGCGGAGTACTTTACACAACGGTACAGTGCCGACAACACGACGGTTGTGCTTGCGGGGAATCTTGATTTTGACAGAATGGTTGAAGACATTCAACAACAATGTGGTTTGTGGGAGCGTACTGGTGCAACCAGAAATTACGATGAAGTTACTCGTAATGAGGGTATGTTTGAAAAACATATTCCAGACTTACAACAGCACTACCAATTAATGATGATGCCAAGTGTTTCGTTCCAAAGTGAACAAAAGCATGCAGCTGCTGCTATTGCAGCAATTCTCGGTGGAGGCGACGGCTCTCGTTTGCACTGGGCGTTGATTGACACCGGTCTTGCAGAGGCAGCTTCGGCAAGTGTGGACATGAGTGATTCCTATGGTGAACAACTTGCATACGCAGTGTGCGACCCAATCAACTCAGACCAAGTTGCAGAAATAATGAGAACCGAAATGAAACAGGTTGTTCAAACGCTTACTGAAGATGATTTGGCAAAAGTTGTTGCAAAAGCAGCCACAACAGCAGCTGTCGCAAGTGAACGTCCTGCAGGAAGAATGCAACGACTCGGGAGTATGTTGACAACTTCTGGTACATATGTATCCTTAGAAGAAGAACTTGAAGCGATAGAGTCATTAACGCTCAAGGATTTGCAAGAAGTTTCTGAAGAGTTCCCTTGGGTTCCAATTTTCGAAGCTTCCACGCAGCACAAGTAGGATGGCACTTCTTTCTGACACCGCTATTTGTTTACGTTGTTGGGACTTTTCAGAAACAAGTCAGACGGTGAATTTGCTTACGAAAGAACACGGCATGATTCGTGGTCTAGCCAAAGGGTCCAAACGTGACAACGGTGCATTTTCTGGTGGCTTCGATCCATTAACCAGAGGAGCAATAGTTGCTCGGGTAAAAACGAACAGCGATTTAGCAACATTGACAGAATGGCAACTTGAACACGTGTGGTGGACAACGCGGAACGACCTTGCGGTCAATCGTGGAGCAATTTACATGGTTGATCTTGTTGGTCGAATGTTGACAGATCAAGACCCACACACGAATGTTTATGACGCGTTACTTGAAGCGTTGAACAGGATGGATGATGGGCACGATATTGATTGGCCACTATTACGTTTTCAGTGGGCGCTTCTTGTTGAAACGGGATATCAGCCAACACTTACAACGAACTCAGAAGATGAACCGATTGTTGCATTTAGTTCTCGAATTGGTGGTGTTGTGGAGGACACTGGCGAAATTGATCGAGTTCGAGTGCGGAAAGAAACAGTTGAAGTTCTTCGTTTACTTCAAAATCAGGGGCCGATGCAACCAACATCCCCAGACGTGCTTCATCGAGCAAACCGTCTCCTCGCACATTACCTCCGCGACATCATCGGAAAAGAAACCGCCGCTATGCGCTGGATGTGGCAGGAATAAACTATCCCGCGGGTTGTTTATATGTGGTGGCGTTTATTTTTATTTCAAAGTGTGTGTGTAAGAGTCACTTTTCTGATTTGGGTATACTTATCGTTGTGACGAGAATTATTTCATTGC
>CAZQGB010000035.1:0-14051 GCA_964592615.1 uncultured Isosphaeraceae bacterium
GTTGGAGTTCCATCAAAACAAACTGTTGCGCTTACTGATTGACTAATCGGTGCTGGTTCATAACCATTAATCCAACCAGATTCGAATACGTGAACTTCATCAACAGGGAATGGAGAATCAACACGTGTCGTAACGTTACCGTATTCATCAATGCATGCAGTTCCATTTTGTAAAGCATCGATAATATCGCCCAAAGTTAGCATGCATCCCTGAGACCAAACACGTAAACCAGTGTTACCAAACTGAGGATATTTACAAACAAGTTGATCTGCGACCCAGTCCAAATTATTACATTCAGGTCCACCACACACATACCCCAATGACATAGTGCACTGACTAGGCGGAGGAGTACATGTATCACAAGGTGGAACAGTGTCGCCAGGACCTTCATAATGACCGCCACCTCCAATTGGCTCCCCACCAACATCACCCCCAGAAGGTGGTGCAATTCCTTGAATAGTGGCGCTGTGGTGGCTAGGGTGGGTGGCTGAATCTAATTGAGACGAACAAAGTAGCACTACTGCTCCAATTGGAAGAGAAACGATAAGGGTTTTTAAAGTGATATTCATTGTTATTTCCTTTCAAAAACATGGTTCGAGGTTACTTAAAGACAGGCGTACACAACCAACAAAACCCGCAACACCTGCCAATCACAAGGTATACTCGCCCTTTATGACTCCCCAACCACTCAATGAATTGATGCCAGAGGTGTACGATGAACTTCGGCGACTTGCTGAAGCATCTATGAGGCATGAGCGTGCTGGTCACACTCTGCAAGCAACAGCCCTCGTTAATGAAATATATTTACGACTAGGGCATCAAGAAGAAGCAAAATGGCAAAGTCGTGCTCATTTTTTCGCAGCAGCCGCTCAAGCAATTCGACGAATTTTAATCGACCATGCTCGAAAAAAGTATGCTGATAAACGAGGTGGAAATCGAAGCCGAGTTCCACTTGAAAACGCTGTTGGGATTTGTGATTCAACCGAGGTCGAAATCCTTGATTTAGATTCTGCTCTACTCGAGTTAGAAGAAATAGATGCACGCGCGGCTAACGTTGTTGCGCTTCGTTTTTTTGGCGGTCTTAATATGGAAGAAATTTCCACTGTTATTGGCGTTTCTAAACGCACTGTGGAGGGCGATTGGACGACCGCAAAAGCATGGCTCAGAGGACGACTTGAGTAATGAATCCAAACCAGTGGAAGCAAATCCGTGAATTGTTTGCTGCATCAAGAAAGATGACAAAAGAAGAGCAATCTTCCTACCTTGAATCTAAAACCTCTGATCCACTTGTACTTAAAGAAGTACTTACTTTGCTTGACAATGATCATGAAGACACCTTTCTTGATAAACCCGCTCTCGGCGACAACTTTTCACTTTCTGATACTCAAACTCCCGAAAAGGGAATGACTGTTCAAGAACACCTTGTTGATGGATATACCATTTCTAAAATACTCGGAAGTGGAGCAAGCGGTATTGTGTACGAAGCAACGCAGCATGAACCAAAACGAAAAGTTGCAATTAAGGTTCTTCGTGCGAGCGCTATGGGAACCGATGAACAAACACGATTTCGCAGAGAAGCCGAGACTCTAGCAAAACTCGACCACTCAAATATCGCAACTGTGTTTGCAACAAACACGACGAAGGATGGGTCACCTTGGATGGCGATGGAATATATCAATGGTTCTCGTCTTGACCAGTGGGCAACAAACGCGGGTGAACGTGAAATTGCCTTCGTCATGAAAAAAATTGCGGATGCCGTTCAACTCGCTCATTCGAACCACATTATTCATCGCGACTTAAAACCAGCCAATATATTAATGACAAAAGAGGGTGAACCAAAAGTTCTGGATTTTGGAGTAGCACGAGTCACTCGTGGGAAAGATTCCACATTACTCACTCAAACTGGTGCTGTAATTGGCACACAAAGATATATGAGCCCCGAGCAAGCAAGTGGGAGTTCTCATGTTGATGAACGAAGCGATGTGTACGCACTCGGAGTAATGTTGCAAGAACTATTACACGTAAAATCACCAGCAGATTTGAGAATAATTGCCAAGAAGGCATCTGATGAATTTCCACAACGTCGATATTCCAACGCGGGAGCATTCAGTGATGACTTGCAACGGTGGCTTCAAAGCAAACCCATCAAAGCGAAACGCGCGTCGCTTCATTATTGCGCATCACTATGGATTAAAAGACATAAAATTATTACAGCACTCCTTTGTGTAATTGTCATTGCGGTTTTTTTCTCGATAGACCAATTCAAAACAAGAAGCTGGATGCAATACGCCTCTCTCATTCAGCAAGCTCAGGTTGCGCATAAGGGTGGAAATCTTGCTCAAATGTCTGCTTCACTTGAAGAGTGTGATGAAACTTTGCGAAGTTGGGAATGGGAGTGGCTACAACAACTTGCCAAAATGGGTGAGCTTCCCGTAAAAACCTTAAGTGTTGGTTCAGATGCGCAGGGGAAGTTGATTGCAGTGCTCCAAAATGGTGAAATACAAGACTTAAATGGAGGTCAAATTGTATACAAAATTTCGCCGAAACCCCACATCGCTTTAATGTCCAAAGATTGTTCGACCGTGATTGCGCAACAACAAAACGGCGACTTATATGTTCATTCTCTTAACAATCCAAACGCACAACCAAGAAGAATTGATGCGGACACCTCAATTCCAAATATTTCCGCAATGGCCATTTCTGATAATGGTCACTACTTTGTTATTGCACTTACTCCAACTCTTGATCCTATGGACCTCAGCACAATAGATGCAAAAACTAGAGTTTTAGGGTTTAACCTTGTTGAAAATACAGTTTATTTGGATGACCAATTGAACAATAGAATTTTGGATACAAACTCGGCAATCGATGTTGCGGAAGACGGAACTACGATTGCATCATCTATCTTTGGAAATGTAATTGTGTGGAGATTTAACGATATAACTGACCGCCGAGATTTCAAAGTTTCAAGCACTCCTTCCACTATTGCTATTCATCCCAACGGAGAAATGATTGTCGTTGCAAGCCTTGGTTCTAGTACCTCAAACATAAAACTGTTGAAAATTGAAACCATGCTTCCCATAAAAGACTCTCCAATAATTGTGCACGACCGTGGAATAATTTCAGTTGATCTCTCACACGATGCAACCTTGTTGGCTTCTATTGATAGTAATGGAATTATGAAAATAACTCCACTCGACGGGAGACCACCAATCGTTGAACTAATAATGAGAAAAGAACAAATGGCAACCATTTCATTTTCAACCGATGCAAAGAAGGTTCTCATTCGGCAAAGCGATGGATCTACAAGTTCTCGATCAACAAATAGCAGAATTTATGAACGCAAGATATGGAGTGGCATTAAATCTGCGGCAATAAACAACACTTCACTTTATGTGGACTTAGGCACTGGATACTTTAAATACACATTCGAAAGTGGAGATATATCAGAAATTGATGTTATCCCAGAAGACACCAACTCCTCGAACACTACTCCCGATGGCAAACGCATTGCAACGATTGTTAAAGGGGGTTCAATTCAAATCTTAGATAATAAGAGCAAAACACCATTGCTGACAATAGATTGGCCACAAACACAAATCGTCGCAGCAGGATTCATCGATGATGGGCATACCCTCTGCGCAGTTTCGTTTGATGGAAAGATAAGAACTTGGAATGTCCAAAACAAAACCAATCAGTAAACTGGGAATGGTGGTGCGTTAAGAAAGTGACCATTTTGCAATTGAATTAGATATTCGCTCATCACTAATGGCATCGTTTGTGGAACTGAAAGTCCTGGCGGTGGTGTTGGTAGAGATGGAGATGCGCCAAAACGCCAACAACCATCATCGCCAAGTCTATAGAGCAAGATTGTAATCAGACCTTCTTCAGTAATAATAATAATCAACACTTCGCGTTCGTTCAGTGGAATCGTATACCGTTCTCCATTTGGTCCTGGGTTTGGAGGAGCACATTCTGATCCACTGTCACCACGGTCCTCACCATCTAAGTAAGAGAAGCTTACCATCCAGCCACCCCAATTCCATCCATCCTTGGCAATTGACATCGGAGGACGCTCAAGAATCACAACTCCGTCAGGAATTGGTTGAGCAGTAATTCCTTTACGGTTTGTCGTTGTTGGATATTTTGACCCATAATTAACAGCTCGAATATCAATAACTCGCCTTGAACCGATTGTGAAGAAGTTGCATTCGTAATATGGCTCTCCAAGTGCATCTGGAATAATGGGAATCAGTTCTATGGAATTATCATCCTCAATAATCCACATCCAAGTCACATAAGAATCTCCGTTTGCTGTGGTGTGAAGCGCCCCCTCAACATTAATCTCAATAAAAACATTATCTTCAACTTCTTCATACAGCGTAAAGTAGAAAAAACTATCCGAATTCAACCCACGCCCTTCATCAATATGACCACCACGCTGCATTGCGGATCCAATATCTGAATAGATAACGCAAGAGAGGAGAATCAGGATGAATCGTATGTATATCATTATTTCATATGAAGTTACTGTCAATTAAGTATAAGTCGTATATCTTTAAAAGCGAGAATTGATGCATAAACCCGTAACTTTTTTTGCTACCTCAGAGGTAGACACAGAGGTAGACACAGAGGTTACCTCAGAGGTAGACACAGAGGTTACCTCAGAGGTAGACACAGAGTGCGACACAGAGGTCATACAAGGTATTATCGGACGTTATTTAGATTTGACAATGAATGGGGGTTGGAGGGTTGCTAAATCAGTGTTTTTCTGGTCTAATTCGCCGTTCCACACCCATTATTAGGGTTTGCGATCGATGGTCGATTGCTTCTCTGGGTGATGTTTTTTTCAGAATCGGTGATTATCGTATGGCTCGTTACCTCGGACCCAAAGTCAAACTCTCTCGTCGCGTCGGTGTTCCGATTGCAGACATTCCAAAGCACACTGCAAAACGACAACTTACTCCCCCGGGACCTCATGGCTTTCGTGGTCGTAGGTTAAAGGATTATGGCGTTCGACTTGTTGAAAAACAAAAACTTCGATATCACTACAACATTCTTGAAAAACAGTTTCGTCGATACATCGCACGAGCGAGTCGCCTACGCGGAAACACTGGTGAAGTTCTCCTCCAGCTTTTAGAACAACGGCTTGACAATGTATTACGCCGAGCTGGTTTTGTTCGAACTATCTGGGCTGCACGACAAATGGTTGTACATGGACATGTTCTTGTGAATGGGAAGAAAGTTGACCGTCCAAGTTTTGCAATTTCAACTGGTGATATCATCTCGCTTCAACCAAAGGTACACGATCTCGCACGCACGAATATGGAAACACTCGCAGGTCACATTGTTTCAGATTGGCTCACAATGAATCCATCTGAATTGACATGCACGGTTGTAGCACAACCAACACCTGATCAAATTCCATTCGATGTGAACACAAACCTCATTGTTGAATTTTACCGTTAATTGATAATCGGATAGGACGACCTTCTCATGTTTAAGTTCCTTCGCAAGTACAGCGTCTGGATCCTCGGGTTCGGTGGTACCCTGTTGCTTATTGCATTCCTTGCTCCAAACGTTATTCAACGACTTGCACAAGAAGCTGGTTATGCGGGAACTGTTCAAGCTAAGGTTGGCGATGGTGAAGAAGTTGGATACGAACAATGGCAACAAAATGTAATAGAGTCTCAAATTATCGATAGGATTGGCGGCTCGATTCCAGGAGTCGGTGCTGTCGAATCTCCATCTCACTGGTTTCTTCTCACCCGAGAAGCAGATCTTGCGGGTGTTACTCCCCCTATTCAAACCGTTAGACTTGATGAACAAACTCTTCTCAATATTGCAAGGCAAACAGGAGCAAGTCCTAGAACAGTTCTTGATGCTTTCGCACACTTACAAGGAGTCCAAAAACTTGTTCAAATGTACCAATCCGCAGGAAGATTTTCTGACAGACGCTTACACAAAGCTGCAGACGATTATTTCTCATCAACATCTGTAGAGACAATTGTTATTCCTGCAATCCCGGAAGACAATGGTTCGTTTTCGGACGAGGCAATGCAAGCGCAACTAGATACTTGGGCAAACACACCTGCTGGCGAGGGCGACCATGGATTTGGTTATAAACTTCCAGACAGGTTCAAAACAGAATGGTTAGTCATACCCTCCGACTCCATCACGGAGACTGCTCGCAACAGTGATGGTTTTTCTTCTCGAGAACAGCGAAAGTTCTGGAGAAGAAATGAAAATGACCCACGTTTTCCTGCTATTGATTCTTCACCAACTATTCCTGAAGAAGTTTCAAACGCATACCTAGAACAACTTGCAGCTGCAAAACGCAAAGAGATTGCTCGCAGTGCTTCAGAACATTTGAGAAGCCCCCGACGCGGCTTAGATGAAGCGAATAGCATCCTCATTCTTCCAGAAGATTGGTCCTCAAAACAACTTTCCTTTGTCGACCTTGCAACATCATTACAGGAAGAATTTGGCATTGCGTTACCTCAGTATGGAGCAAATACAGAGTGGACATCTACAGATGATGCTAATTCAACTCCAGTAATCGGCGAAGTACTCGCTGTGAACCAAGGGGACACTCCAGTTGACTTCAGAACACTTGTTTCCTCTTGTAAAGAGTTCGATGGAAGTGGCGTCTTCCGTATTCAAGAAAGTATTGCGAGCCCTGTGCTCGAAACTAACGATGGCGACCTAGTCCTCTTTCGACTTACAGAAACTGATGCCGCTCGCGCTCCAAACAACATTGCTGAGGTCGCAGATCAGGTCTCTTACGACCTAGGTCGCATCGCACGATGGGAAACGCTTCAAGCTGAGTCTGATTTAATTGAACAACACGCACGCACTGATGGAATGCTTGCCGCTTCGTTAAAGTACAACTCAGATATTAGTTCGCCAATGACAGTCTCAATGATTGATACAGGTGTACCCTCAATTCTTGACCCTGAAACTGCACGCCCACTTATGGCACAATCTGTTTCACAACGAATTGCAATAGGAAATAGTATTTCTGATATGTCCACGACAATTCCTGCACTCGAGCAGAATGACCCTGAACTCATTCAAGAGATAATGAATCGAACACATGAATTTCCACTCGATGTGCCAATCACTTCCCTACCTATCGACCAACAAGTTTTCATCGTTCAATCTCCAGAAAATATGGCGCTTGTCCTTGTGCGAGTCTCTCAATCCACACCAGCGAGTGTTGAACTCGCCTCTTCCTTTACAGGTGGAACAACTGCTATCATTCAAACGATTTTGGCATACGATGAACTTGGTGGGGTTGAATCTATTGGTGATACTTTTTCATTCGAAGCACTTGCAGCGAGGCACCATTTTGAACGCGGATCCCAGAATGTTGACATCGAAACTGAAGACGTTGAAGCCGAGGTCAACTAACTTTTGATCCGGCTGGCATTTCGCGATCGCAACGCAATACAGCAACATCTTCAGCATCTTCACCATTTCGTTTTGTTGCTGCAATAACCATCCCCTCGCTTAGTTCGCCACGAATTTTTCTTGGCTCTAGATTTGCCACGATGACAACTTGAGAACCCTCTAATTCTTCTGGTGCATACCAAGCTTTCATACCTGCACAAATTTGGCGACCTTCTGGTGTTCCATCATCTATCTGCAACTTCAAAAGTCGATCTGCGTCAGGATGTAATTCCGCTTTAGTAACAGTAACAACGCGAAGATCTAACTTCGCAAATTCTTCGTACGCTATTTGGGGTAAAAAATCTGTCATATTCCCAGCAGTCTACTCGACACCAACCGCTTTTGCATCTCTGTCGCTAAGAGTTCCACCATCACTCCGCACTCTAACCGTCCCATCTCGTTTCCATGATCTATCACATCTGAGTTCTTCCCGCAAATCTTGTACTTCAATGGCATCGCTACCAAATGAAACTCGGGAAACTCCGCAAAGATCAGCAAGGTCATCTTCAACGAAGTCTTTGAGCGATTCAGGAAGAATGAGCCCAGCGTCAAGGGGGTTTTCAATGCCCCGCTCTTTGGCTTCTTCTAGGTTTTTTAGCGCTTGGTCACGAACGTTCATCACAGTCTCCCAACCGTCATCGCACACAAAATCAATCGTTCGGAATTCTTGAAGGTGGACGCTAGCAACTTCATCACCATGCAATGCTCGCCAAGCTTCGTCGGCGGTGTGAGGAATAAATGGAGCAAGTAAACGAACAAGAACATCTGAAATAATTCGAAGGGTAGACTCTGTTTGAATTCGTCGTGAAGAATCAGCACTATCACAATAGAGACGATCTTTCACAGCAGCTAAGTAGATAGATGAAAGTGTATGGTTACAGAAATCATAGATGGTTTGCTGAGCAACCCTGAATTCATATGAACGCAGCGAAGCACTCACAGTTTCCACTGTTTTTGCAAGTTCCCCAAGAACCCATGCGTCTATTGATGTGGGCTTAACAGACTCAATTTCGAAATCACCTGCGTTACCAAGAAGGAAACGCAATGTGTTTCGAACTTTACGATAACTGTCAGCAGCAATTTCAAAAAATGACATGTCTACTTTGATGTCATTGTCGTACGCAAGTGATCCGACCCACCAACGACAAACATCCGCGCCAAAATCTTTCAAAAGATCGTCCACATCTAGGGCGTTGCCACCACTCTTACTCATTTTCTTACCATCTTTAGCAACCATAAAACCATGTGTAAGCACTGATTTGAATGGAGATTGCCCAGTAGTAGCGAGAGCTGGAAGCATGGAGAGTTGGAACCAGCCACGATGCTGGTCGCTTCCCTCTAGGTATAAATCCATCGGGTATCCCTGCCCTCTTGCCTGCATAACTGCATGCCAAGAAGTTCCCGATTCAAACCAAACATCAAAAATATCATGCATTTTTTCTAGCGTTGTCAAATCAGTATTGTCTGGGTTTTCCCAGTGCTTGAGCAATACTTCAGGCGGTTGTGCAAACCAGCTGTCTGAGCCATGCTCTTCAAAAACTTTCGCAACTGCACGGACAGTTTCGGGTGTAAGCAAAAAAGTACCATCACTTTGCACAAACGCAGGAATCGGTAACCCCCACGCTCGTTGCCTTGATAAACACCAGTCTGGTCTTGAGTCAAGCATGCCACGCATTCTGTTTTGTCCCCAGCTTGGGACAAAAGTAATGTCGTTTTCTGTTGCATCAAGTGCCATTGCTCGAAGCGTTTTTCCTGAACTAAGCTCGGTATCAACCGCAACAAACCACTGTTCGGTCGAGCGAAATATAACTGGCGTTTTACTCCTCCAATCGTGTGGATAGCTGTGCGTGTACATCGATACGTGATACAAATGATTGGTTTCTTTTAATTTGTTCACAACTACTTCATTTGCATCCCAAACAGATAAACCCAATAAAAAGTCTGGCACTGTTTCGTCATATTCACCGTTTGGTTTTACGGGACAATAAATATCTAGGTTGTTGGCAAGGCCAACGATGTAATCGTCCGTACCGTGACCAGGGGCTGTGTGGACAAGTCCTGTTCCATCCTCAAGAGTGACATGATCGCCTCCGATTATTGGGCACATTCGGTTGCAGTACACGTGGTTGTATTTCATGCCAACAAGAGCATCGCCTTTACATGTACCAAGCACTTCGGGAGAAACACCTGTCACACCAGAAACTTTTTCGAGTAATTCACTTGCAACGATTGTAACTTTATTACCAAGGCGAACAAGCGAATATTCGAACCGTGGAGACACTGTGATTGCCATGTTTGCTACTAGCGTCCACGGTGTTGTTGTCCAGATGAGAAATGATGGTGTTTCTGTGATTGAAACATCAAACGCTTTTTCCAATGGCTCCTTGTCCACCGCATCGAAGTACACAAAAATGGATGGGTCCTCTCTGTCTTCATATTCAAGTTCTGCCTCTGCTAACGCAGTTTCGTTTGCAATTGACCAGTGCACTGGCTTCAATTGACGATACACAACGCCAGTCTCTACAAGATTTGCAAAAACCTCAAGCACTGAGGATTCGTACTTCGGACTCATCGTTAGGTACGGGTCATCATAATCAGCAAGCGTCAATAAATTTTGCATCTGAGCAGTTTGTAACTTTACAAATTTTTCAGCATACTTTTTGCATTCACGGCGAATAGCAATTCTTCGAGTATCATCATCGAGGGTTTTAAATTTTTCTATCTTTCCAGACTCAACTAGGTTCGTCATAACCTTGTGTTCAATTGGGAGTCCATGGCAATCCCAGCCAGGAGTAAATGGACACTTTTTCCCTGACATTAACTGTGTTCGAACAACGAAGTCTTTCAATACTTTATTGAGTAAGTGTCCAACATGAATCGAGCCGTTCGCATATGGTGGCCCATCATGGAATACAAATGGCTCTGAGCCAGTTCTGGCTTCCTGAATCGAATCGTACAAATTTTCCTTATTCCATCGTTTTACTGATTGAGGTTCGTTTTGTGCAAGATTTCCACGCATCGGAAATGATGTCTTTGGAAGATTCAATGTTTTCTTGTAATTTGGTGTTGTCTGTGTCATAGTAATTACTTCAATGTTCGTGCAGGATACTCGATTCGTCGTGATGGGCGTGTGAATCATCATGCGAATGTAGTGAAGAAATACCCCACGCAATTGCAAGACCCAAGAGTAATGCAAGAGTCAAACCGAACCGGTCATGTCTATGAAATTGTAATTCTGGAAGCAAGTCTGTCAGTGAAATACAAAGGAACATCCCCGCAGAAAATGCAAGTGCTGCAGAGACCGCGGGATCACTTGCGCCCCCGCTAAAATAAAAGAAGACCACGCCAACTGGAACTCCAAAGGCAAAAATAAAATTCGCAAAAAGCACTCTCACTTTTGAGACTGAAGCAATTCGCATCATTGCAATAAGAGTCAATCCATCAAATGGCTTATGCAATACGATTGCAATAAAAACACCAAAGGCAACTTCAACCCCTCCAGCCACCCAAGCTGCGCCAAGTGCAATGCCCGCTAAGACACTGTGCAGAGAAAGCCCAGCGAAAGTACCGACCCATGTAAGTTTGTGTTCATGCTCACAACTGTGATGTCCCTTTTCTGCAATATCGTGGCAGTGTGATGGAAGGAACCGCTCAATCAGGAAAATTGCTAAAAAACCCGCAAGGAGCCAGAGCATTACATGCTTCGTTTCACCTAATTCAAGTGCTTCAGGGAGCAAATCAAGCGTCGCCACCCCTGCCATAACACCCCCAATAAAACTCATCGCAAGTTGCATTCGGCGGTGAGTGGGCTTGATGAACATGGGTACAACGCCGCCAAGCAATGATGCGAGGACAATAAGTATGGAAAATAGGTACAGCATGTTGTCAGAATTCCATCTAAAGAATTGTAGATTATATGTAGAATATGCTTATGACGCAGATAACTGCGGGCAAGAAGAGAAACAAGCCCCAGAACAATCCATGGTCCACTCCCGCGATGCAACAGTATCGCGAAATGAAGAAAGCGCATCCAGAATGTATTCTCTTCTTTCGCATGGGTGATTTCTATGAAATGTTTGATGAAGATGCTCGTGTTGTTTCAAAAACAATTGGATTAACACTTACAAAACGTGGCAATGGTCTAGACATGGCGGGGGTGCCACATCATGCTGCTGAGGGATACATGCGCAGAATGGTAGAGCAAGGTTTTCGCGTTGCAGTATGCGAACAACTTGAAGATCCTTCTCAAGCAAAAGGCGTTGTGAAACGTGGCGTGACCCGAGTCGTCACACCCGGAACACTAGTTGATGAATCATTACTTGATGAAACAAAATCAAATATGCTTGGTGCAATTAGGAGCGATGGGGCGAACGTCTCGATAGCAGCTACAGAACTTTCTACAGGGACTTTTGAATTGCATCAATGCCCCATGCATAGACTTGGCGACACCCTTGAACGGCTTGGGCTTTCTGAAGTTATTGTTGGTGAAGATGAAGAGGAATTGCAACAACATGCAGCGAGGTTTGCTATTGCACTCACCCTTCGTCCTGCGTGGATGTTTCATACTGATGAGGGAAAGTCGTTACTCACCAAGCAGTTCGGAGTCACAACCGTTGAGGGATTTGGGCTAACTGATAATGATCCAAGAATTGGTCCTGCAGGCGCTCTCCTCGCTTACATTAAACACACCCAATCCAAAGATGCATCGTTGTCTCACATTCGTCCACCTTCAATCCGAAATGAAACATCATTTGTTTCCCTTGATGCAACAACACTCCGTAGTTTAGAAATTGAACAAACCATTCGCGGCAATGTTGTCGAGGGCTCATTGCTTTGGGTTATGCAACGATGTAAAACAGCAATGGGGAAACGATTGCTCAGACAATGGCTCTGTGAACCACTTGCTGACAGAGTTGCGATCGAAAAACGTCAAGCAGTCGTAAAGGCGTTTATCGATGAGGGCGAAATGTTCCGAGACACCCAAAGTGCCCTCGACAAAATCCAAGATATTGCACGTATTGCTGGTAGAGTTGCTATGGGACGCGTCACGCCTCGTGATGTTGTTGCCCTTGGGGCATCGATTTATTTGTGCAAAGAACTCGCAGATGTACTTTGTTCTCCATCGATTTCTCCCATCAAAAAACAAATTGATGATCTTGCAAAAATACTGTTACCTCTTGCGCAAATAATTCAAACCCAATGCATCGATGCACCTCCAGCACATTTGCGTGAAGGCGGGCTCTTCAGAGATGGAATCGATAGTGAACTCGATGATGCACGTGAATTGCAACGCGATGCCGGATCATGGCTTGCAAAATACCAATCGCAATTGAGTGAAGAAACCGGCATAAGTACTATGAAGGTTGGCTTCAATAAAGTATTTGGTTATTACATAGAAGTCACGCATGCCCAAACCAATAATGTTCCCGACACATTTACTCGAAAACAAACATTAAAAAACGCTGAACGATACATCACGCCAGAATTGAAAGAATTTGAAAATAATGTACTCAGTGCAGAATCTAAAGCCATCAATCGAGAACACGAACTTTACGACACGCTACTTCGACAAATTGCAAGCCATGTCACTTCAATTAGTTCGTTTTCTGATGTAGTTGCAACCATAGATACACTTGCAAGCTTCGCAGATACAGCGAAACGTTGCGATTATGTCAGACCCACTCTAGTGGATGAATCTATTATTGATATTAAAGATGGGCGACACCCAGTGCTTGATCGTCTTCTTAAGGAAAAATTTGTTCCAAATGATTGTTCGTTCTCTAGTTCAACTCTTGCACTCATTACAGGTCCAAACATGGCTGGTAAATCAACCTATATTCGGCAAGTTGCTTTGATTACATTGCTCGCACACACTGGAAGTTTTGTACCAGCTAAATCGGCTACGGTTGGGATGGTTGACCGAATCTTTACACGAGTTGGTGCGAGTGACGAGTTGCACGCTGGGCAATCTACTTTTATGGTGGAGATGGTAGAAACAGCGAACATTCTTAACAATGCTACAAAGAAAAGTTTGGTTATTCTGGATGAAATTGGCAGAGGTACGAGCACGCTTGATGGACTTTCACTTGCGTGGGCAATTGCTGAGAAACTTGCGGTTCGAGGATGCAGAACATTATTCGCAACGCATTATCACGAACTTACCACCCTTGCTGATCGAGAAGAAGCAATCACCAATTTGCACGTTACCGTGCGTGAATGGCAAGATGAAATTATTTTCTTGTACGGCATAAAAGAGGGCCGCACTGATCGAAGCTACGGTATTCATGTTGCAAAAATTGCTGGGGTTCCCGATGATGTAGTTAAGAGAGCGAATGAATTACTCGAAAGTCTCACAGTTCATACGCAACAAGCAGGTGTAGAAAGTTCTCAGCATCCCCCGGCTCCTCAAATGAGTCTGTTCACAGAATACCTTACGAACCCACTCCTCGACGAACTCAAAGACATCGACATCAATGCACTCTCCCCTATGGAAGCATTTGAGTTGTTGCGAGATCTAACCAACCGAGCAAGTCAAAACTGAAGCGGCACTATACAGAAGAGAAGAGTCTCCGCGGCAAATAAAAAACGACCCGCGGGAT
>CAZQGB010000036.1:0-12756 GCA_964592615.1 uncultured Isosphaeraceae bacterium
AGTCACTTTTCTGATTTGGGTATACTTATCGTTGTGACGAGAATTATTTCATTGCTAAATCAGAAGGGTGGCGTTGGGAAAACCACAACCACTGTTAATCTCGCTGCTGCGATTGCGGCCGCTGGGAATACGGTTTTGGTTATTGACCTTGACCCACAAACACACCTTGGTTTGCATTTTGGCATCGATGAAACAGCAGCATCCGTGTACGACTTGCTTATGGATGAAGCAGTTTCAGCGAAAGACGCTGTTGTTAAAGCTCGTAAAAATATTGACCTCATAACTAGTGAGGTTGACCTTGCTGCAGCCGAATCGGAGTTAGCGTCAAAAACAGATCGACATGATTTACTCGCGCAAAAGTTGGTACCTGTTAAGGATAAGTACGACTACATATTGATTGACTGCCCGCCAAGTTTGGGCTTGCTTACCATAAACGCACTTGCTGCATCAAAAGAATTAATCGTCCCAATGCAAACGCACTTCCTAGCACTTCAAGGGGTAAGTCGTTTGTTTGAAACAGTACAAATGCTTGTTGGTGGATTAAACCCCGAGTTGCAAGTAACTGGAATTGTTCTCTGTATGCACGAAGGACATACGAATCTTGGCAAGGAAGTAGTTGCAGACCTAGAAGAGTTTTTTGAAACATCGAGAATGCAAGATGTGCCATGGCGAAACTGCAAAATTTTGCAGCCACCTATTCGAAGGAATGTGAAGCTTGCTGAGGCACCAAGTTTTGGCCAGACTATTTTTGATTACGAACCCGATTGCGCTGGTGCAAGAGATTATCGAAAACTTGCAGAGAGCGTCATGTCTGCAAACCGTGTTGTTGATGTTGAATTAGTCAATGAACACACATGAATCAGTGCTTCGCCATTGGCGGGAGGCGTTTCTGTTTTGGTTTGTTTGGGTAACTGTAGCAACTCATTTTCCTCAAAGCCCACCAACTGGTGAAGAACCGTTTTTTGAATCACCAGACAAGTTGTTACATTTTCTATGCTTTGGAATTCTTGGGTTTTTGTTTATTCAAACGAAGTGGGTAAAGAACAACTGGTTGTGCTGGATAATTGTGGGATTGTGGGCAGTTTTCGATGAAATGACTCAACACATTCTCCCAATAGAACGTGAATTTAGTTATGAGGATTTGGTTGCTAGTGAACTTGGCATCACATCATTTGTTTTGTGGACAGGTGCGCTTTCGAGAAAATCTGTTTCTCACATTCGTGACACTGTTAATGTTATTTTATCAAAAGCAAAAAATTGGGCAATAATTTTATTCATCGGGTCATTGGTTACAAGTATTACAACGCTGTCAATTTGGTATTCACTTAAAGAAATACTCGGCAAACAATATTCATCGGGTGCTCTTTTTATTGCGTTTATCGTTGCAACTGGCTGCGTCTTTTGGTTTGTTGTTAGAAAGGGTGGCTTGCAAAAGGAGGTTGCTCGACTGGTAAAAGTTATGCTTCCAACCGTTTTATTGACGATGGTTTTTGTAACTATGGCAGGAATATTAGTTTCGTTTACATCATTTGAACCATGGGTAATCGCCATGGTTGTGCTTATGGTTGGTTTGCGAGTTGCTTGGAATAGAGCAACATGACCAAGCGAGACAATCTTGAAAAAAATACAAGGACAAATTGGTCCCTGACATTGGTTAGCAGAGTGATGGGGCTTGTTAGAGATGGCGCAGTTTCAAGATTGTTCGGCATGGAATCGCTCGCTTCAGCATTTTATTTTGCATTTTTAATTCCAAATGTGTTTCGCCGACTCTTTGGTGAAGGAGCACTCGCTATTGCTTTTCTTCCGAGTTTTTCAAAACTTCACCACGAAGACCCTGAACTTGCAAAGCAATTCGCAACCCTCACCATTTCTAAATTAATTGTTCTGCTTGGCACAATTACAATTGTGGGAGAATTATTGCTCTGGTGGATTATCTCAATGCAGACTGAATCGAGTTATTCACTCGAACTTGCAATGATTATGCTTCCATACATGCCACTTGTGTGTTGCGTTGCAATTTTCGCGGCGATGTTGCATGTGCACGACACATTTGGCCCTCCGGCTGCTGCTCCCATCCTTTTGAATGGTTTTATGATTGCAAGCTTGTTTGGGTTCATTGGTTACTTTGCGAATCCACTTAATCACATGATGGCGGTTGGTGTTTCTGTTGTTCTTGCAGGATTAACACAGGTTGTATGGTCACTTCTTGCCCTTCGTAAGTTTGGTTGGTATTCAAAAGAGACTTGCAGTGTGCAAGATGAATTTAGTGTCATGAAGCGAAGAATGCTACCGATGATCATCGGGCTTGGAACAATCCAACTCAATACACTTCTGGACGGTCTTATTGCGAGCTGGCCAACCTTGGTGAACGATTCGTCTATTTTTGGTTTTCAATATCCACTTGGTGATGGAGCAATGGGGTCACTCACTTGGGCTCAGCGACTCTATCAATTTCCTCTAGGGGTTTTTGGTATTGCCGTCGCAACTGCAATTTATCCACTGCTAACAAAGCAAAGTAAAGACACGGAATCATTTACTAATACGATGCACCGAGGACTGCGACTTGTTGTCTTTGTTGGTTTACCAGCAAGTGCGGGGTTAATATTAGTTCGTAATCCGCTTGCCACCGTAGTCTTTCAAGGGGTGAATTTTACAAATCAGGATGCTTTGGTTGTCGGCTCGATACTACTTGGGTACGCACCCGCTGTTTGGGCGTATTCAATGATGCATGTATTGACGAAGGGCTTTTATGCCAAAAATGACATTATGACTCCAGTCAAAGTTGCATTGTTCTGTGTTGCATTAAATTTCCTGTTGAACATGACGCTGATTTGGACTCCTCTTAGAACAGCAGGACTTGCATGGTCGACAGCAATTTGTACAGTCATTCAAGTAAGCGCTCTGATGTTATTGATTCGGAAACACGTGTCGTCTCCGGTTGACAAGGCGGTTATTCGCTCGTGGTCCACAACTGCTTTGTTGACGTTTGTAATGGGGGGTGCGGTCGCACTTGTGGTTGAAATGTGGTCTGTAACTGGGGGTGTTTGGCATTCCACAATAGTGCTCGTTTTGGCTGTTTTAGTTGGTATCGGTGTAGTTGGAATTGGTAGTTATCTGCTTCGTAAACCAGAACTCAATTGGATTATTGGTCGCACCAGATAATTGAATGTTTTGCTGAACATTGTTTGAAGCGAATCAGTACATATAAAAAGAGCCATAATTACAAAAAAACAACTCAAAGTGGAATTGAGCGATGTTAAAGTGCCGATTGAATGGATTCTGGCACACTCAGCAACCCAAAATCGGATTAATTATGGACGATAACGAGAACAAACGAGACATACACAGCCGAACAGAGGCAATGGAGATAGACCCTCCAAGAAGGCGAACAGCATGGCCAATTGTGCAGCTCTTCTTCCGAGTTGTTTGGGGAACATTTGGGTGGTTTTTTTGGACATTCTGCCCTTGTTGGCGTTCTTCCATTTTGAGGATTTTTGGAGCGAAGGTTGGGAAAAAATGTACATTTGCTAGAACAGTGCAAATTACAATTCCGTGGAACCTTGATATTGGAAACGACTGTCATTTTGCTGAACACAGTATTTTGTATTCGCTCGGCACGATTACGTTGGGAGATCGAGTACGAGTAGACACACGTGCGCATCTTTGTGCTGGATCGCACGACATGAAAGACACCACTTTTCCTCTTACACGACCGCCAATTACAGTTGGAAGCGATTCTTATATTGGAGTCGATGCATATATTGCGCCAAGTGTGGTTCTTTTTTCGAACACGATTGTTCATCCAAGAGCGAGCGTGTATAGCAAATTCGACAAACCTGTTGAGTTGATAGGAAATCCAGCAAGGGTTATTGAGTGAGAACCTTGCGTCAGTTCATCTGGTTATCCGTTGGAAAGTTGCTGTTCTTATGTAGCCCGCACAATGCCTATTTGTATCGAAGAACGATTCTTAGGTTGTTTGGTGCGAAGTGTGGTAGAAATGTTCGAATCAGACGTAGTGTAAAGATAAACAAACCATGGAATCTTACAATTGATGATTTGGTTATTTTTGGTGACTCTGTTGTTGTTGACGCAACGGAACCGATTTCAGTTGGCAAACGTTCTTCAATAAGTCAATATGTCATGTTGCTTACAGTTTGTGGAGATTCAAAAACAGCAGGACAAACGAATCGAGTAGGCGCAATTACTATTGAAGATGATTGTTGGGTTGCTGCTGACACAGTTGTGATGCCGAGTTCTTATATTGAACAGGGTGTTGTTGTTGGGGCAAGGGGGCTTGTTGATGGACGTCTTCCCAAATGGAAAATTTGTACTGGTGAGCCGTCGGTTCCACGTGGCGAGAGGGTGTTGTATGTAGACGAGATAGTAACTCCGACCGAAAAACCACTTTCGAATATTGAGATAATTATTCCAGTAAAGAACGAAGAAGTAAATTTACCTTACGCGTTGGCGGGGGTTGTTGAATGGGCAGACAAGGTGTGGGTGATAGACTCAGAATCAACAGATAAAACCTGTGAAATTGCGCGAAAAGCAGGTGCAGAGGTAATTGTGCAGCCGTGGCTTGGGTATTCAAAACAAAAGAATTGGGCGCTAGATAATCTCGATATTCAGTCAGATTGGGTGTTTATTTTAGATGCCGATGAAGTAATTCTTCCTGAGCTTAAAGCAGAACTTATTGAGATTGCAGCGCGACCTATTGAAGAGACAAAAGAATCCGCGTTTAATGTAAACAGGTACTTTATTTTTCTAAAAAAACGTATTCGGCACTGTGGGTATTACCCAAGTTGGAATGTTCGATTCTTTAAAAAGGGAATGGCGAGATATGAAAACCGAGAAGTTCATGAACACATGATAGTTGATGGAAAAATTGGTAAGTTGCGTGGTCACATGGAGCACGATGACCGGCGTGGTCTTGATCAATATCTTGAAAAGTACAACCATTATTCAACTCTTGAAGCAAAAGAAATTGTTGATCAACCAATTAAGGATGGTTTAACAATAACTCCAAATTTGTTTGGAGATGTTCAGGAACGGCGAAGATGGGTGAAGCGTCATGTATATCCTTGGTTACCAGCAAAATGGTTTTTTAGATTTATTTGGATGTATCTGATAAAGGCAGGTTTTTTAGATGGCATAACCGGATTACGCTTTTGTTTATTCATATCAACATATGAGATACACATTTCTTTGAAAATGATTGAACTAAGACAAGACAGAAGATTAAAGCAAGATGACTGAGCAACGACATAACAGCCCATATTCGACGAAGGAGAAGGTTTATCGATTACTTTGGGCAATAGTTCAGGCAACACTGTTCCGTTTTTCATTTCACACATGGAACAGTTGGAGAATATTTTTATTGAGATTGTATGGAGCATCCATCGATGGAACCTGTGTAATCCGCAGAACGGTAAAAATAGAATGCCCATGGAATCTTACGATGGGCAAAAATAGTTGTCTTGGTGCTGGTGTTATTTTGTACTGCCTTGGAAAGATCACAATTGGAGATCGTGTTTCGATTTCCCAATACGCTCACCTTTGTGCAGGATCACATGAGTACACGAATCAAGACATGCCCTTGCTTCGACCACCAATTACTATTGAGGATGATGTTTGGCTCGCCGCAGATTCATTTGTTGGGCCAAATGTTGTCGTGGGAGAGGGTGCGGTTCTTGGCGCAAGAGCAGTTGCGATGCGTGATCTTGACGCTAATATGGTTTATTCTGGAAATCCAGCAACCCCTCTTAAATCACGTGATTCTGACTAATTACCAACAATAAATGGGACAGACTCCAGGTCAGACCCAGAGACAGATTGTGGGTTAGACGTAATAGTGACTTTTATTGTGAAATGGCGTATCCTTCCCAGTATGAATAGTTTCAACGTCAATAAACGTCCTAATTACAGCGGCTTTACACTTGTAGAGTTGCTTGTGGTTATCGCAATCATTATTCTAATCGCAGCCATGCTTATTCCTGCTTTGGGAAATGCGTTTGCTACAGCAAAATCTAGCGAAGATAAAACTCGGCTGAAGGGTATTCATGCAGCTCTTATACTTGACGCAACGGGCAACGATGGCCGACTTCCACTACCTAGTGATGTTGGCAATGAACACCCCGAGCTTGACCCAACTCTGTACGATTTTACAGATACAACATCAAATTTGATGTCAATGATGATTGCCCGAAATTATTTCAAAACAGATTTTCTAATTAGCCCTGTAGAAACAAACCCTCATGTTCAAGATATTAATGCCGAGGATCTTGTGTACAGATATGATGATATTGATGGCGAGACGGTGTTTTGGGATAACCAATTTAATGCCGACGTTTCTTCTGGCTCTGCTTCTAGCCTGGTTCACAATTCCTATGCACACCAAGCACTTTGTGGTCAACGGGTTAGGCTGAAGTGGCATTCTGGTTCAAGCTCCTCAGATTTAATTCTTTCTAACCGTGGCCCCGAAAGCTCAGTTAATTCAGACGGTACTCTCGATTTTGATGACGAAAGTAATTCGCTTCGATTCCATGGTGAGGATAAAGTTTGGAAGGGTGGCATTGTTTCTGGCGATGGATCAGTAAGAATCGCACAATCATATCTTCCTGAAGGCATTGCCTACCAACCTCTCGACGGATCACCGTTGGGTCCAGACAATATTTTCTTGAAAGACTGGGCTGATGTTCAAGTTTCATTTCCATTTCCAGCTAATGAAATGGGATTATTTTCTGGGGACAACTGGATGGTTATTTCTACAGTGAACGAGAAGCGCCCAACCGGCGGAATTGACTTTACAGCTGTATGGGATTGAGTAACAACTGAAGAGCGGGTGCTGTATCTATGATGGGTGAATATCCTAATACTTCAGAAATAGCGCAGATATCTGCTTGAGAATGTTGCACATCGCCATTACGAGCACGCTCATATATCACTGGAATATCTTCTTCGTTTGCCATGGTTCTTACCAATGTATTTAACGACATCGCAAATCCCGTCCCCACATTAAAAACAGCTCCGCCCAATGGCTCTGGGTGCGAAGCTGCAAGCAAGTTTGCATGTACAACATTTTCGACAGCAGTGAAATCTCTTGTTTGTGTACCATCCCCATAGATTATTGGTGAACGGTTTTGTTGAATCGCATTTTTAAACGCACTTACAACCGCAACATATTGCGAGTTGGGATCTTGCCTTTGACCAAACACATTGAAGTAGCGAAGTGACACACCGTCTATCGCAGAATTTTTCGCGACCAATTGTTCCCCAGCATATTTAGACTCTGCATATGGTGATTCAAGAGAAACTTGATCACGCTCTGAACTTGGCAACTTTGGATGACTGCCATAACATGCCGCCGATGAAGTGAAAACCAATCGTTTACACTTGGCATCGTTTGCAGCTTGTACAACTTTTTCTGTTCCTAAAATATTAATGTTGAAACATTCTTGTGGCTCCTCAATGCTTTGAGGTACTGAAACGAAAGCAGCCAAATGAAAAACGAAGTCACAACCATCGGTAACTTCTTGCAGTAGATTATCATCGAGAATCGAACCCTCGAAAGATTTTGCATCAATATCCTGAAGATTTGATGCGTGTCCAGTACTAAAATCATCAAGCACCCGTACATCGCACCGAAGAGCAGCAAGATGTTGTGTAAGATGCGAACCAATGAAACCTGCACCACCAGTTACAAGTGCTGTTTTTCCTTCAAAAAAACCGTTATACGCAGAATAATCCATTACTCTCAAGATATCGTACCAATTATGCAACTGCAACTTTATAACTCTCTAACCAGAAAAACAGAGGTTTTCGTTCCGATTGATCCAGAGCAGCGGGTCGTTACGTTTTATTCGTGTGGACCAACCGTGTATGACTTTGCACACATCGGAAATTTCAGGGCATTCCTAAATGCTGACATTCTGCGAAGAACTCTCGAAGCAATCGGATTCGATGTACACCAAGTGATGAACATCACGGATGTTGGGCACATGACAGACGACGATGTTGCCGATGGTGGAGGCGAAGATAAAATGGAAGTAGCTTCAACACGTTTAGCAGAAGCAAAAAAATCCGGTACTCTTCCCAAAGAAACAGACGTTGATCCTACAGACCCTCTTGCAGTTGCTGAATATTATGCGTCGGCGTTTATTGATGATTCTAAAGCTCTTGGAATGAAAATAGTTTCGGATGCAAAAGAAAACCAAGACTTGATGCCTCGCCCAACACAATACATTTCACAGATGATCGAAATGGTGCGTTTGCTTATAGAAAAAGAGCACGCGTATGTTGCTCAAGATGGTGCAGTATATTTTGATGTTCAATCATTCCCGGCTTATGGAAGACTCTCTGGCAACACGATGGAAAAACTTCGCTCTGGTGAAGGTGGTCGTGTTGATATGGAAACGCAAAAAATCAAGCGAAATCCTGCTGATTTCATGTTATGGAAACCAGATCCAAATCACTTAATGCGTTGGGAGAGTCCATGGGGAGAAGGGTATCCGGGTTGGCACCTTGAATGTTCATCAATGGCAACAGTCCTCCTTGGTGACGTAGTAGATATTCACAGTGGTGGTGAAGATAATATTTTTCCGCACCATGAATGTGAAATTGCGCAATCATGCTGCGCTACAGGACGCGATTCTTTTGCGAACTATTGGTTTCACACAAGATTCCTTCTTGTTGATGGGGGAAAGATGAGCAAAAGCAAAGGGAATTTCTATACCCTTAGAGATTTAGTTTCAAAGGGTGCAACTCCTGCAGCGATTCGTTTAGAACTCATTCGCACTCACTATCGTTCAAACGCAAACTTTACATTTCAGGGATTAAAAGATTCTCAAAGACAAATCGATCGGTGGCGACGGCTCGCAACATGGCTTTGCACACATACAGATGTCAAAGTAAATGAGACACCATTGCAGGACGCTCTAGAAAGATTTATTACTTCAATGTGCGACGATCTTAATATTGCTGGAGCAATTGGAATATTAAGTGAAGCGGTTGGTTTGTATTCCATTGATTGCAATCCTGACGAGGGAGAGGGGCCAAGTACATTTGGGGATGAGCTTAAAGCGTTGCATGATATGGATGCAATTCTGGGCGTGATTGAACTTGAAGATGAAGTTTGTACAAAGAATTTAGACGTATCAAAAATAGAATCATTGATTGAAGCACGCCTAGATGCTCGTACAAATAAGGAGTGGGCACGAGCGGATGAACTTCGAGATGAACTCTGTGCTTTAGGAATAGAAATCAAAGATGGTCCTGAAGGTACTTCGTGGTCAAGAGTCGTTCAATGAACAACTACATTCCAACTATTGGGTTAATTGGTGGAATTGGTTCGGGGAAAAGCACAGTTGCAGAGGCGTTTCGTTCGCTTGGTTGCATTGTTGCAAACGCAGATGAAAACGCAAAAAAAGCCCTGCTCGATGAAGATATTCGTGATCAACTTGTTTCGTGGTGGGGCAAAGATATTTTGGATGAGGATGGCTCAGTTAGCCATAAAGCACTTGCTACGATCGTTTTTAAGGACAAATCCCAACGTCTTCGGCTTGAATCTGTCCTCCATCCTCGAGCAAAACAAATTCAGGAAGAGCAGTTCAGATTAGCTTGCGATGGCACTAAAGCTCTCATTATTGACGCCCCATTGCTATTAGAAGCGGGTTTAGATGAGCAATGTGACGCCATTGTTTACGTTGATGCCTCGCTTGAGATTCGTCAAAATAGAGTAAAAAAATATCGTGGATGGTCAATTGATGAATTCAATCGTAGAGAAGCAGCCCAGTTGCCACTTGACACGAAGCGAAATAAAGCCGATTATGTAGTCATCAACGAGGGCGAGTTGGACGAGGTTCACAACCAAGTCAAACAAATACTTGAAGATATACACAACAGGCGACCAGTTTAGATTTTGGCTTGATACGTCGCTAACACAAACCCCATTTAACAAAGTAGAAAAAACAGTCTGTTTCACCCTTGATGGTGATACATAAAAAGCAATACCCCTTTTCGGGGTGTCAGGAGAATTAAAAAATGGCAAAGAAACGAAGACGACGAAAAGGTAATCGAAGTTCAGAAGGCGGCATGTCGACAATGACACTCAAGCCCGGTGAGGTTCCAACTGATGAGGAACTTGAAAGTGAGGCAGCGTCGTTAGATTCAAAACTTACCGAAGCGGCGCAGAAGAAGTACGACAAAGCCAAAAAAGAGGGCTACGATTTAACAGCACTTCAACACATGAAGAGTAAAGATCTTGGTGAAGTTGCGAAGAAAGAGAAAGTAGAAAACTGGGCAGAGATGCCAAAGCAAAAATTGGTTTTTGAAATTCTAAAAGCGCAAGCAACAAGGCAAGGGTTGATGATTGGTGAGGGAACGCTTGAAATTATGGCGGATGGATACGGGTTCCTTCGTTCTCCCGAATATTCCTACGTCGCTTCACCAGATGATGTTTACGTAAGTCCGTCACAGATTCGTAGGTTTGGTTTGCGAAAAGGACAAGAAATTCGCGGTCTTATTCGACCGCCAAAAGAAACAGAGACATATTTTGCGATGCTTCGGGTTGAAGCCATTAATGGTCGCGACCCTAAAGATGTCCACGACATTGCAACGTTCGAAAACCTAACGCCCTTGCATCCAGATTCAAGAATTCATCTAGAAACCGAAAGTGATATTATTGAAACACGCGTGATTGACTTGGTTGCTCCAATGGGTTTTGGTCAAAGAGCACTTATCGTTGCTCCTCCAAGAACCGGTAAGACTGTATTGTTGCAGAGGTTGACGAACGCAATAGCAGTTAATCACCCAGAGGTTCACGTTATTGTTTTGCTTGTTGATGAACGACCAGAAGAAGTGACCGACTTTAGACGCAGTACTCCAGACTCAGTAGAAGTGGTTGCAAGCACGTTTGACGAAGAGGCATCTCGGCACATCCAAGTTGCCGAAATGGTGATGGAAAAATCACGACGGATGGTTGAGTTTGGGGATCACGTTGTAATTTTGATGGACTCAATTACGCGTCTAGCTCGTGGGTACAACAATGGATTGCCTTCAACTGGAAAAATTGGCACTGGGGGCGTAGATTCAAAAGCACTAATTCGTCCAAAGAAATTTTTTGGTTCTGCACGTAACATCGAAGATGGTGGATCTCTAACGATTATTGGTACCGCCCTGGTCGACACTGGTTCCAAGGCAGACGAAGTTATTTTTGAAGAGTTCAAAGGGACGGGTAACTCCGAGTTGCATCTCACTCGCAAGTTGGTTGAAAAACGCATTTGGCCAGCAATTGATATTGCTGCATCAGGAACACGTCGTGAAGAGTTGCTTCTAGATCCCAAAGAACATGAGTTAGTGGGTCGTTTACGCAAAGTTGTGAGCGATATGAGTCCTGTGGAAGCTATGGAAATGCTTCGTACAAGAATGGTTAAAACGAATTCAAACGCAGAATTCTTAATGACAATGAACTTGGGATGATGCCTTTTTTCTGGTCAATACAGAGTAGCATGCGTAGAATGAGGATGATTCACATGGTACAGACACATCGAAATCGCGCCTTTACTCTTGTTGAAATGCTTGTAGTTATCTCAATTATTGCTTTGCTTGCCGCTTTTATTCTAGTTGCACTTGGTGGGAGTAAAGAAGCGGCAAAAACCGTACAAGCCGAAGTAAAGCTGAAGGAAATTGGGGTTTGGATGGAATTATGGACCGGTGATAATAACGGCAAGGTTCTACCAAGCCAATTTGACTTTAGTGACGAGGCGGCGAATGGATCGTTAATTAGAGTTCGTAGTGATGAACATGCTGAAGATGACAATCTAAATGACAACATCATTCGTGGTCAATATCAAGGCACGTGGGCAGATATTCTTTGGACAAACAATGAACTACATAAAACCTATGGATTAAGAGATTTTGAAGAGGGTGAAGATCACTTGCGTTGGGAGTCAGATTCACCTGACGATGATATTTATGATCTTTACGATTCATTTAATCATCCACTTCGTTCTACATTTATGAATACTCGCGGTCCTTCACAAGAATTACCTGGCTATTTCGCAGCAAATGATTTCTTTGATGCGCGAAGCGGCACTGATGGAAACCCAAACTCCACAGACCAGGCATCTAGAATCGACCGGTATTACACTTATAATATGTTGAACGCCCCCTCCCGTTCAATCTATCTTGTTGATTCAATTGCTGGCGAAACGATTGAGCCATCTTCAGATTCGTGGGAAGTCCATGACCCAACATTGGGCGCCCAAATAGTTACACATCAAAATATAGATCCTACGGGTGATGTTGATTTTCGATACGGGGAAGATTGCATGGTTTTATTGCTCGATGGATCGGTCGATCGATTATCTCCATGGACAGTTAGGGGTCCTGAAATACCTCCATCAGGGAGCGCAGATTTGTCGTTACTTGCGCGTGGCTATCGAGTTCATCAATTGACGAAACGAAAACCCACTCAATAGCCGTTATTGGCGTTATTATTGTGTTTCCTTGCACTGTTTTTTAATAAAAATGACGGAGAGGGTTGCGGTTTTACGCAGTTTCGCTACACTCTTCCTTCCGTCCTTCTGGGGCGGCTTTTTAAATCTGTCGGGGAGTTTTTTGGGTCATATTCGGGGTTCGGGGAGTGGCTAGTTAGCCATGCCGGAGCGACCAAGGATGGTCAGTGTAGAATGACGGATTACAATTGCCACCGTAGCTCAGTGG
Organism: uncultured Isosphaeraceae bacterium; assembly: GCA_964592615.1. GTDB lineage: Bacteria > Planctomycetota > Phycisphaerae > Phycisphaerales > SM1A02. Next base: position 12,721 of record CAZQGB010000036.1, read on the forward strand.
TAGAGCACACCCTTGGTAAGGGTGAGGTCACGGGTT
>CAZQGB010000037.1:0-12163 GCA_964592615.1 uncultured Isosphaeraceae bacterium
ATGTGATTATTCTTCTTAACAATGGGGTTAGTGGAAATGTGTGGCAAGGGTTCACAGAACGTACTCCAATTCCTGTAGAAATAGATCCTATTGATATCGCCCTTATTGATATTGATGGAAGCGGCATCGCAAATGATCTTGCCGTTGCGAACTATGGTTCGAATTCCGTCTCCGTTCTCACAAATGATGGAGCCGGAACATTCACCGCATCCCACGTTGCTTTAGTTGGCGACACAGGCCCCAAATATATTGCTGTGGCAAACTATGTCGAGAATGGAGATTTACTCGATGATATTGCAGTTGCTTGTGACTCTTTTGATATAAGTGTTTTAGAAAATACATCAACATTTAGATCAACAGTTTTCACGCATACAAGTTCTATTGGCATTCCTCTACCTGGTGATATTTTACCTGGAGACGTAAATAATGATAAGGGTTTCGATTATGTCGTTCTAAACATTGCAAGTGATTCCGTTCAAGTGTACGAGGGTAATGGCGCTGGAACATTTCCACCATTTGCTTCTGCAGATTCAAGCCCACTACCAGCAGGTAGTACACCCGCGGAGTTTGCGTATGCTGATCTTGATGGAGATGGTGATGATGATCTTGTAACAGTAAACGAAGGAAATGCAAATCTTAGTATTCTTATCGATACTGGTGAAAACTTTGGCAATACTTCTAGTATTGGAGTTGGTTCAAGCCCGCAAGAAATTACCGTGGCAGATTTTGACAATGACCTAGATGATGATGTAGTCATTTCTGTAGTTGGAGACGTTTCGGGTGACAGAGAACTTACTGTAATTCGAAACGATACTGATACGATAAATAATCCTAGCACTATTGTTCTCTCTGAAGGTGACTCAACTGCTTCAGGAAGTGAACCGATTATGATTGCCCACGGCGACTTCGATAGCGACGGTCTTGAAGATCTTGTTGCCGTCATTGATCTTGCGCCAATTCGCAGCCGCGCGAACTCCCCAGCGATTGGCGTCTACTTCAACACAACCGCAGTCGTGGTTGACTGCCCCGCTGATGTCGATGGCGATGGCTCGGTCGCCGTCGGTGATATCCTTGCAATAATCAGTGCGTGGGGCACTGTTGACCCAGCCCTTGACATCGATGACAGTGGATTGGTTGATGTTGGTGATATCTTGTTTGTAGTGAGCAACTGGGGAGTGTGCCAGTAACTCTGGTCCGATAATATTCCAAACCCCTACTTTTCGCACTTTTTGATTGACTTGTCCCTAGAAATCTGTATCTATTAAATCAGATACGTGCATCTCTTATACAGGGTGGGCGAATCTTTTACTAATCGTGCGAATATTACACAAGAAAACGCTCTCTTTCCCATCGCGGCTACTCACTTCCGTAACGTTGCTTGTGGGTTGTGTTCTGGCTTGTAATACATTTGCAAAACCAACTGCAAAGCCAAGAGGAACTCCGGTTGTCTGGTACGTTAATGAATTGCAAACAACCTTCGGTGACGGTACCACTTGGGGCACTGCATTTAATGATTTGCAAGACGCACTTGACTCCGCTTCAAGTGGCGAAGAAATATGGGTTGCTGCAGGCACTTACCTACCAACAAATCTAGGCGGTTCTACAGATCCTCGTGATGCTACTTTCAACCTTAAAGATGGTGTAATTCTTTATGGTGGATTTGATGGTACTGAATTAAGCAGTGATGAAAGAAACCCTGAACTCAACGTAACTATTTTAAGTGGCGACTTATTTGAAAACGATTTAACGGATGGAGATAATTCCGAGAATGCAAAACATGTTGTAACAGGAACAACAATTGATCCGCTCACAACGATTGACGGCTTTACTATTAGCGGTGGCAATGCCGACGGCGCTACTGGCGGTGGCGGTCTATTGCTTAGAAATGCTGACGGTCTAACAATCAATCGTTGTTTATTTATTGGTAACAATTCTGAAACTCATGGTGGAGCATTTTTTGCAGAAGCGACTACGGATGTTTCAATTGCTGACAGTTCGTTCCAATCAAATGTGTCTGCAACCGGCGGTGGTGCCATTGCAGTAGCTGAAATTTCAACGGTCAATATCAATGCTTGTCAGTTCAGGGAAAATCAAAGTGAAATTGGTGGTTGCATTCTTAATCTTGGTGACCTTTCCATCTCGAACTCCCTCATAACAGCAAACTTGGCTACCGATACTGGTGGTTCTATTTACTCAAAAGACTCCGCAACTTTGCTTCAAATAAGTAACTGCACCATTACTCAGAACATAGCAGCAGAAACTGGCGGCGGAATCGTTCTCGGTGCAGGATCACTTAATGTTTATAACTCCATTATCTGGGGTAATGCTGATCTATCTGGAGAAAACGAGTTCGCTCAGATATGGGCTAGTAACAACACTTCCCCCATTCAAATCACTCATTCCTGTGTTCAAAATATGAATGATGATTTGATTGGGTCAAATAACACTACCTCTAACCCTCGTTTCTCTAGCCCACTTGGACCAGATGGTGAACGTGTTACTGGTGATGAAGATTTTCGTCTACTGGCAACCTCTCCCTGTATTGATTCTGGTGATAATGCAAATGCAGTAGGGCTGTATGACGTATTAGGCAATACAAGATTTATTGACGACCCATTCACAGATGATACGAATGGATCGGGTACGCCCCCTATAGTTGACATGGGCGCATTCGAATATAGACCAACTGCTTTAATTGATGTAGGTGGAATTGTTATATGGAACGCAAACGCAGGTGAGGGCTCATTTCATGATGCAACTAATTGGTTCCCAGAACGTGTACCTAACTTTCAAGATATTGCTCTGTTTAACTCTGATGCAGAAATCACCATTACTTCAAATGTCGAGGTAAGCGCTTTAATTGTCACTAATGGAAACATCGAATTTCATATTCCAAACATTGATATCACGATCGAGTCAGAAACCAGCCCCGTTCGAATTCTCTCTTACGGAGATAATGACTCCTCAATCGAATTCAAGGGACAACTTGGAAGGATAATAATTCCCAATGGAATCATTCAAATCGGAGGTGACGGAGATGGCGACGATGATTTTGATGATTTCTTTGAGTTAGGAAATGGCGCTGAATTAGTTGTGGGGATGATGCGGGTTCTTGATGGTGGGGTATATAGTGGTGGTCTTGGTGATTCTAGTATCTCTGCTGAAGTTCGAAATACAGGTGGTACTATTGACCCAAGTGCTCTTGAACCAGGGCTTCTTGAAATCAATGGGGACTACAGTTCGATTCCACAAGATGAAACGGATGCATCAGCCAAAGGGTCTTTGCTTTTTACTTTTGACGATGCATCGAGTTCTGGGCATCTACACGACATGATGAACATTTCAGGGACAGCAAAATTAGGAGGTGTTCTTGGTCTGCAATTTGAGAATAACTACCCAACACAGGTTGGAGATCTATTTACTATCATCACTTCTTCTTTAATGGAGGGTACATTTGATACTGTCTGGTCGACTGGATTGCCTGCTAGTCAATACGGTTATTGGGTTACGACTGGTGGGATAAGAGGTACAGGAGGTGGCGGTATCGGTGGAGGTTATCCAATTACATTTGGTACTCCACTCTCTACAACTTTGCCTGGTGATCCAAATGGAATGGTTGTTGGTGATTTTGACGGTCTAAATGGCGTGGACATTGCTGTTGTTATTCCAAATGCTGACCCACTTCTTGAAGGAAACGTTGTTGTACTATTAAACAACGGAATGAGCGCTGGTGTCTGGCAGGGATTCACTACTTCAACACCAATTGCTGTTGGCGTTAATCCAATCGATATAGAACTCGCTGATCTTGATGGTGATAACGACATTGATCTTGTTGTTGCTAACTACGACGACGATACAATCACAACACTTTTTAACGATGGCTCTGCATCATTTACTCTTACCACTTTCGCAACAGGTCCTGGGCCGGCGACAATCGCAATCGCAAACTATGTCGAAGATGGTCTTCTTCTTGATGATATTGCAGTTGGATGCGATACCGTACCCTCGATAATTACAGTGTTCCAAAATCAATCGACTCCTGGCTTACGCGGTTCTTCGTTCAGCTGGATTAATAGTATTTCAATTCCTATTCCAATTGATATTGACCCGGGAGACGTTAATAATGACAAGGGTTTTGATTATGTTGTTTTGAACTCGCCGGGTGACACTGCTTGGATTTACGAAGGCAATGGTGCAGGCGGATTAATATCTCAACCATTCGGATACTCAAACAGCGTTTCTCTTCCGTCAAACAGTTTACCAATTGCTCAAACGTTTTCTGATTTAAATAATGATGGCTATGATGACCTTGTTACTGCAAATAATGGAGGCGGTTCAATTTCTATTCTCAGGGGAAATAGTGGTAGTTCGTTAGACATTCCGAGCACTATACCTGTCGGTTCTTCTCCAGAGGCAATTGCTATCAGTGATTTGGATAATGATGGTGATGATGATGTCGTCGTCTCAGTAATTGGGGCAACTTCGCTCCAAAGAGAACTACTTATTGCAAGAAATGACACAAGTGATCCCGCGACTATCGTTCTAACTGACATCGGCCTCCCTCTCGTGTCTGGTTTTGTCCCAACACATGTTCTAACTGGTGATTTTGATGGCAACGGTCTAGATGACATTGTGTCAATAACTGAATTAGTCCCGCTAACTGGACATGTCTCCCCAGCTGCAACACTTCTTTTCAATAACACGTCTTTGGCTTGTGCCTCAGATTTTAATAGTGACGGTTCGGTTGCCGTAGATGATTTGCTTCAACTTATCGGCGCTTGGGGAGCTTCTGGAGGAGTTGAAGATCTCAATGGTGACGGAACAGTCAACGTCGCAGATATCCTCATTCTCATCGCAGCTTGGGGACCCTGCTAACATATCGTGTGTGGGTATCATGCCTAGAGCATGCTGCAACGACTGCCACAAGAAACTAATTCAACCCCAGAAATAAAGCGGTTTTTGCTTGATTTACATGCAAGTGGTTTTGATGGTGACACCGCAACAGATGAAGTATCTCGGGCAATTGCATCAACTGACAATTCTATTTGGCAAGTAATGCCAGAAGTCGTACTCTGTCCTAAATCGCATAAGGGAGTCGAGCAAGTCGTCAAAATTCTTTCCCATCCGTCGCACCGAAATATATCAATAACTCCAAGAGGTGGTGGAACGAGCACTGCAGGACAATCCCTTACCAACTCTATTGTGCTTGATTGCAAGCGCCACATGCATCACATATTAGATTTTAATGCTGAAACTAAGCAAGTACATGTTGAATGTGGCGCAGTCCTACAACAAGTGAACGACGAGCTCAAACAATATGGAGTGATGATAGGTCCGACCGTTGCAACTGCATCTAGGGCAACAATTGGCGGCATGATTGGCAACGACTCCGCTGGAAAGGGTTCGCAAGTTTATGGAAAGATGAGTGACTGCGTTGTTTCACTTGAAACAATCATTCATGGCGGGACTGTCTTTGATGAAGATTCAAAATACACAACAGCCATAAAGAGTGCTATTGACTATGCACGTCCACACTTCGACACGTATTGGCCAAAACTCCCACGCTTCGTAAGCGGTTACAACTTGCCTATGGCGTGGGATGGAGAAACTTTCAATAGCAACTGTATTTTTTGCGGCTCAGAAGGAACTCTTGGTGTGACAACTTCAGCAGTCCTGCAATGTGTCCCCATCCCAACGAATCAAAAACTCATACTTTTATGTTTTGATTCATTCGATTGCGCTCTGAGATGTGGTGCCGAACTGAGTAAACTTCACCCTACTGCAATTGAGACGGTTGACGAAATGGTTTTGCAAACAGTTCGAAACGACTCTAGTTGGCGAACTATCTCAGCATTACTTGGAGATGCAAAAGACGATACAAACGCCATTCTCTTCGTCGAATGCAGTAGTGATTGTTCTAATTCTATTATCGAAGCGTCAAAAGTTAGCAACCCCCTGCTTTCAAAAGTATTAGTTGACCAAGAAGAACAATCACTTGCTTGGTCTTTTCGATCAAGAAGTGTCGGTTTATTGTCCTCTTTGGAAGGCAAAAAGAAACCAATTCCATTTGTCGAAGATTGCGCGGTCCCTCCAGAGAAACTCGCAGACTTCATAGTGCAATTCAAAAAACTTCTTGATGAACATGATTTACGAGCTGGGATGTTTGGGCATGTCGATGCTGGAGTTATGCACATTCGCCCTTCACTTGATATGCAAAGCAAATACGACCGAAGCAAAATTCGCGACGTCAGTGAAGAAGTTGTAGAACTTGTCCATTCTTTTGGAGGCATACTCTGGGGAGAACATGGGAAGGGTTTCCGAAGTGAATTTGGGCCGAGCATCTTTGGGGATGTGATTTGGGAGCAAATGTGTGCTATCAAAAGTGCGTTTGATCCTAACAACCAATTCAATCCAGGGAAGGTTGCCGTTCCAAACAACTCCTTCTCACTTGCCACCATCGACGCATCAACTCGTGGTGAACGAGATGAACTCGCACCTCAATTGCATATTCTTTCAAACGCAATCGGGTGTGATGGAAATAGTGAATGTCAATCTATTTCAATTCAAAGTAATATGTGCCCAACCTACAGAGCAACTGATGACCCAGCGCAAAGCCCGCGAGGTCGTGCAGATATTCTTCGCCATTGGCTGAGACGTCTCGAGAACACAACTCAAATTAAAAAAGGTTCTTTCATTCGGCGACTGTTGAATTCTGGTGAAGATAACGACTTCAATCACGAAGTTAAAGAGGTTCTTGATGGATGTATCTCCTGCAAGGCATGCGCCTCAGACTGTCCCATGAAAATTGATATTCCTTCTATGCGTGCTCATTTTTACAACATGTATTTTGGGCGATACCTTCGACCAATTCGAGACATTGCATGGTTCAAGATGGAACGTCTTCTCCCATATTCTCGTTTTTTCCCATCTCGTTTCTTTGCCTCCATGCTTGGCATCTGTGACACCCCTAAAGCTACGAGCATTATTAACAAACAATGTACTACTTTCACGCCAGAACAAGTTGTATCTTTAAAACCAGATATTGTGCTCTTGCAAGACACATTTACATCACACTTCCGCCCTGCTCCGCTACTTGCGATGTTAAAAATTGCTGAACATCTTGAAAATAGAGTTGCTATTCTCCAACTTCGACCTAACGGAAAGGCATTACACGTACGAGGCGCACTTGACAAGTTTAACAAAGTCGCAACATCAAATATTGAGTGGATTACTCCAGTACATGAAAGTGGAATCACAATCATAGGTATTGATCCCGCTGCTACTTTACTCTGGCGAGATGAATACCCACGTAATCCAATTGAAGTTCTCCTCCCACAAGAATGGTTAATCGAACAGGATACATCTTCCATTCAATTTGATAGTTCTTGGCGATTGTTCCCTCACTGCCTTGAGAAAGCAACTTCAGAAGAGAGTTCTGAACAATGGAAAAAGGTGTTTACACACATGGGTGGCAAACTAAAAATTGTCGAGACTTCTTGCTGTGGGATGGGCGGGCTTTTTGGGCATCAAAAAGAAAACAAGAAAGTGTCTATGGACATTTGGGAAAAGCACTGGAAGCATGAAGGCGTACACGAAACAAACTCACTGGCTACTGGATATTCTTGTTATAGCCAAGCAAAAAGGGCTGAGAGTATGGACATTCTTCATCCTCTTGAAGTTATTGCTAATTCTATTTGTCCCAGTCGTTAGCAGATGCGACGGATGGGCGAAGTCCAGGAACTTCTTTTATCTGATTTTCATGCAGAATCATACGAAGGCGCATACGTATCCTGTCATTCAACTCTCTACGTTCAAAACGTAGAGTTTCAAGACGAAGTTGGCGATGCATATCTTCTTTGCTCATTAAGCCCTCACCGCCATCCGAAGAAGCATCTGCTTGATGATTATCAATCATTGATTCGCACAATTCCCAATACTCATAGCGGTACGTTGATTCTAGTGTTTCAAGTTTACTTTTCTGAGGTGCGTCTAAAGTAGGAATTGCGTTTGCTGCAGTCAGCATTGTTGTTACATCAGCACCTTTCTTAAAGACGTCTGGATAGGCTTTCTTGACAAACTCCATGCGAACTTTCCAAAAGTCTCCTTCTGGAACTTCTTCAAGGAGGGAATCCATCACGGTTTGATTCACTAACATAAGTGCACGTTTTGAATCACGAACCGCAGTGAACGTTTTGCGCCAGCGGTCCTGTATTGCTTCAGCGCCGCGACCATTTTGATTTGACTCGTCCATCAACCACATTGCATCTTGCAAATGGGTCATGTCATACATCGCCTGTACAAATGCTTCATGCACTGAGGCTACTTGTTCGTGATACCCTTGCATCGCCTTTCGTATTGCCTTAACTGAATTTTCTGACAGACCTTCGTGTAGTTCGTCTGAAACATTTGACATAACATATAGACCTACTAAATCAATAGTGTCACCCTCACCACCTCGCCATCCAAACGGATCTTCAGGTGCAGCAGAACGCTGTCGTTGCCTATGGTTTTCTAGCATTTTTAGGTTCAAGTCTTCACGTTGAAGATCAGTGATAACAGCAAGGTCATCAAAAAATACTAAATCGAGATCTTCCACTGCTTGAGCCGCTGTATTGCTTGCATCTCTTATTTTACGCATGCGTACACCCTGAGACAGTTCTTGGTCATCGCTGATTTTTTTTGATTCCACAGAAATTGTTTTAAATACAAGATTATATTTCTCACGATAATCTTCATACACTGCGTCAATGATCATAGTGCCGTTTGCGTCAAGTCCAAGAATGCTTGACGCCCTCTGTGGAAATGATGGAGCGATTGATTTTGGAATTGTTGCACCACCAGAAAGGGGTGTATGCAAAACCTCGACTTCAGTTGCCTGAACATCTCCAGAGATAATAACCTGGCCAGATTCTGTTTCCTCCATGGCATCAAGTTCTTCTTCTGAAACTGGAGTTACCACTGTTACTCCAATTTGAGAAGACCCATCATTCTCATTTTCAACTGCATGATCTGAATGCATTCCAAGCTCCCACGTGTTACTTGATTTATCAGATTTCTTTAGTTTTGCTGTTAGTTGCTTTCCGAGAATTCCATCAATTCTAGATTCTGTCGTTGCAATGTACTCACGTCGTTCCGTTTTTAATGTTGAAAGTTTCTCGTCAAACTCAGTTGTAACCTCTCCACTCATAATGGCGATTGTTTGAATCTTTCTGGATTTTTCAAGAACCTCAGCGTGGTTTTTGGTTCTCTTTGCCCATTTGCTATTGAAAGAACTTTGCAATGCTTCAAGATCTACGCGTTGCCCCTCACTAAGTTCCTTCAACATAAGTGCTCGGTCAAGATATCCCGTTATTTTCTCTCCACCTCGAACTGCATCAGAAAAAGATGCGCTGAAATACATCGACTGCAACTTACGAGAATCATCTTCGTCAAGTATTGAATCAATTCTCTTCCAAGTCTTCCAATTAAGTTGACTAATTTCATACGCCTGCTCAACAAGTGGCTTTAATAAAATGTCACCACGGCGTTTCAAATCTTCTATTGCAGTTTCATCAGCCATGAATCGCATCATCAACTCCTGTTGACTCAAACCCCTAACCCCAAGTTCATCAATTTGATCAAGAGCAAGACGAACAGTTTCTATAACTGCATCAAAGCCCTCCTTAACTTCATTGAGATATCGCTGATCATATAAATCCAACGCGCCTTCCATTTCAACATTGGTCTGTGCATCTAAGCGATCAGACGTTTTTCGCATTTGAGTTCGTACCCCAGGATTCAGTTCCCCAAGAAGTTTCGTTGCAAAATCATCATAGGCCTCTAACTCACGAGCAATTCTGAGACGACCAAGTATTTTTCGTTGGTTCTCAGTCAACATGCCAGACACTTCTTCGAAAAACAAATTGTCTGAACGGTGAATTGCTTTCATTGCACGCTGGGCTTTTCTAATAAGTTCTTCAACTAATGCACGCTCAGGAATATTAAATTGCATAAACCCAAATGTTTCTGCAGCTTCAGTAATGGCATCTTCAAAATCTTTTATTTCACCTGCGCGTGTTCTGGCAAAGTCATCAAGGTACCTGTCGTACACTTCTAGAATTGCCTCACGTTGTGGGTTTGTCATATCTAATCTGTTAGACATGAGTTCTACTTCACGAACCTTAATTGGATCAGTGAGAAGCGGAATTGACTGCCCTTGGGTCTCGTACGTAATGCTAAACAACATTGCAAAAAAGACAAGCATGAATGTATTTAGTGTAAATTTCATAGATTGATTGTAACACAAAAAAACAGCGCAACGAGTTAAACTCGTTGCGCTATAGGGTTTTGCTCTGATAAGGTAATTACTGCGTTTATGCAGCTTTACTTGATCGTATATCCTTACCAACAGTGCGTTGGTCTGCAGTAGCACGACGATCACTTTGGGTTGTAAGTTTCGTTTTCAAGTCGGCTGGTGTACTTGCCCAAAGGTCTGCGCCAATTTCTTCAGCAAGACCTTCAACTCGATTGAAGAGTCCTCCGCCTACTGCGATTTGAGTGTTTGGTGAAGCACCAATTGATTTTATTGTGTCAATAATGCTTCGAATATGTGGCGCGTCACCAGGAGCAGATGAGAACATGCAAAGTGCGTCTGGTTTGCACTCATTTGTTTCTGCAAGTATTTCATCTGCAGGAACACCGCCTCCACCAAACTTCACTTCCCAACCATCTGCTTCGCAAAGGTCAGCTACGATTTGTGCTGCAAGATCGTCTGCTTCGCTAGGGCCACAGAAGAGAAGAATGCTTTTGTTGTTTGTTGTTTGTTGTGAATATCCCGCTTGCACTTGGTCAACAAGTGAGCGAAGAAGGCGTGTTGCATAATGATGTGCAACACTTGTCATTTGATCGCTACGATATAAAGTATTGATTGCGTCAAGGATTGGCCAAAACCCATTCTCGGAAATTTCTTCTGGTGTCCAACCGCTTGTGATTGCTTCTGCAACGAATGCACGAGCAGACTTGCGGTCGCCAGTAATGAGGAGAGGAAATAGTTTTTCAATAAAAGTATCAGTGTTCACGGCAAAACCCCTTTTGCGTTGTATGCCTCTTATCCATCGAGGCGGTTTAACTGTCTACCTAAGACAGTGCCCTTGGAGTGCCAACCGATGGCAACTTGGACCAAGGACAACCCTACAATCGTTTGATGCCACAACTTCGCTCGACAAATATCATAATTCTTAGTTTAATAGCGATATCGGACCCCATCAGTACCAACCCGCTGCAAGCAAAACAAGCAATAATCGCGCCTGACGCGCCATAATCACGCTTGTTATCGGCGAGCAGCCTCTTTCCGACGTTGAAAACGTCCTTGCTGTGAAGTATGTTTGCTCTTGGTGACAGCCACGTCGAAATCGTTTATGGGCAAGCACCCCAACTGCCAACGACCAAGAGGATATCAACAACATCAATCACGCCATCACCGTTCACGTCACAACCAGAGTTGGTACCCCACGAGTCAATGATTGCAAGAAGATCCGACACATTCACAACATCATCGCCGTTGCAATCCGAAGGACAAGGTTCGCTTGAGCTTCCATCGACCCAATCAATGACATTTTGTAAGAACGCATGTTGATTATCTTCTGGCATAAATTCAATAGGGAACCCAAGGAAGACCGCGCCACCGCCATGACCCGCTCCATCAAGGCGTGTTGCCGTCTCTCCTTCGCTGCCGTCAAACGCCGTTACTGCATCGGGTGTTGGGAAAACGTAATCCGTCCAATTAGCAAATATTGGTACAAGTGAAACAGTACCCATGTCCTCAAAAATATCTAGACCGGTGACAGATGCCTGATAGACATCACTGTCATAACTTCCGACACCAAGGTAGTCAGAACCAAACTCGGTTAGTCCCATGTCGTACAAATAATCTTGACTCGAGAGAATAAGATAACCACCACCATTAATATACGAAGCTAAAGCGTCCTCACCGGCACTTCCTGGACCTGCAAACCCACCCCACTCAGATCCACTAAACCATATTACAAAGGGATATCCTTGTAATTCTTCTGCGGTTGGTTCGTTATTGGAATTATTCGTATCGTAAATATCATACATATAGCCAAAAGCATCAAGCATATCAGTGTATACACCACGAACATCTGGGCCATTGTCATCGTCGTCA
>CAZQGB010000038.1:0-11831 GCA_964592615.1 uncultured Isosphaeraceae bacterium
ACTGCTTGTATGGCAGCGAGGATGCCGTTCGTATTTGTCGAGAAGTTGATTCACCAATGATTAAAATCAATTGGGACTTGTATCACATGCAAATAAGTGAGGGTGATTTGTGTGGTCACTTGCGTGAAGGTATCGACCAAGTTGGCTATATTCAAGTTGCCGACCATCCCGGAAGGCACGAACCAGGGACAGGTGAAATCTATTACCCACGTGTCTTTGAAGAGTTGTCAAAACTCGGATACCAGGGTCCCATTGGTCTTGAATGTTCTCCAGCAATTGATGAAAAAACGGCCATTTCACGACTAAAAGCCAACTAACACCTCTGTGTCTACCTCTGTGGTCACCTCTGTGGTCACCTCTGTGTCTACCTCTGAGGTCACCTCTGTGGTCTTCTCTGTGGTCCATGGAGGTGTGGAATCAAAAAGTGGGGTCGGCACTTGCCGACCCCACTAACACCCCGCCAAGGGAGGAAAAACTTATTTTGATGCGAGCAATGTAGTACCTGAACTATTTGCGTTTGTTGATTTCATTTGTTCTTTAGCTTGGTTCAAAGTCGCACGAGCTGTTCGGTTTGAACTTCGTGATTGACGATACTCTTGTAAAGCCATTTGCATTTCTTCTCGCGCTTGCTTGAATGCAGCGTATGCACGGTTGTATTGTTGTGAACCCTTGCTGTAGTTTCGTCTTGCTGAAGAGAACGCTCTGCGTGCTTGTGACCATGACTTACGAGCTGATCGGTAGGTGCTTGCTGCACTTCTGCTTGATGATTTTACGAAGGTAACTGCTGGAGTAGTATTTCTTACTACACGTGTTAGGCGTGCTTGTTTCTTAACTGTGCTTGCCTTAGGTGTAGCTTCAACTATTGGCTGTGTGTCAACTGCTTCTTTTTCTGATGTTGCGACTTGTACATTTATTGCGCTTGCAGCAGCATCAACAAGTTCCTTCATACCTGTAAGATAATCAACGTGTAGATGGTCGATTTCGTTCCATTTTTCTTTACGCTCATCCATTGACATTTCTGACCAGCCATCTGTGTACATCGAAACGAATGTATATGCTTCCCAGAATGCTACGCCGTTTACTCGGTGCTCTTGACCATTTGCATCAGTCCATACAGCATCAAGTGATGCTTGAACTTGGTCTCGTAAGAATTCTTCTTTTGTATGGAAGAAGTCTCGACTTGAACTGTTTTGATCTTTATACCTTGGGAATGTTTGAGCATAAACTGGGATTTCTCCTTTAGCCATTTCTATTGTTGTTTCAAGGTGTCGCTGAAGACGAACAGAATCATTGTGCCCTGGGTTATGCTCATATACCTCTGGGAAGATTGCTGTGCATGCGTCCACTAATCGTTGAACTGAAGCAGTAGAGCTATTTATTGCTGTGTGTGATTTCTTTGGAAATCCCCAGAAACCGATCTTAGCATTTGGGCGAAGTTCTTGTGCATATTCTAGTTGTTCGATGTACTTATCGATGACATGGTCCATTACGCTCTGGTTGTTTGTATCAAGCATTCCCCACCATTGACCTTCTAGATCCAAACAAAGTGGGCCGCTGTAATCTGCTGGAAGAGTTTCGTCAAGCCATATAACAAAATTGGCTTTGTCTTCTTCACTGAGGTTGCCGTCATGATCCCAATCAACCGCACCATATACCATTGGTTGTACTGCTACAGCATTTTCATTCGCCCATGCCATTGCAAATTCGCCTTGATTGTACTCTTGTGCTGTTCTCCAACGCCAAGGTCCACCGTGGCTGAAAAACTCTGTGTATTGATCGTAGTAAATTGCATCAAAAAGAACTGGATCTTGGCCTTGCCAGCTCATGTCTCGATTTGGGTCGCGAGTTTGAGCTGCATCATCAGTTGATTGATCTTGTGAATCATCTTGTGCAACGTAATTTGGTACTGGGCCCCAAAGTTTCATAAGATCCATAATATCTAAAGAATCGGTAACGCCATCATTGTTAATATCTGATTGGCATTCACCATCGCAAGCACCGATATTAGTTGCGAGAAGAACGAGGTCTGTGGAATCAACCACACCATCGTTATTAAGGTCTGCATTTTGGGAAGCGGAAGTGAGGGAAGTGATTAGTGACGTGGCGATCGTGGCCAAAGTCGTAGGCAGGGTTGTCATTACTAGCTCCAGGGTGAGGGGTGAATTTCATGGTTGAGAACATCTCAACAGGTGCACCTCGTATTCAGTTGGAAGGGCTTTGTGAACCATTAATTAAAAAAAGTCGCAAATCGCCCTTTTTGGGTTAAAAACGTGCTTTTATTACCTATTATTTTTTAAAAATCTACACACCAACCTTTGGTCCAAGGGCAATATCCACGATTTTACCTCTTAGTCTGGTGTTGCCAATAGGCCCATTTAGGCCTATTTATCAATCGGAATACTATATTTCCCGTCTTAAGCAGGTTTATCGAAACAAATAGCCGTTTTCGGCTTGTTAGGAATACTCCAAAGAGGTGAGTCATTCAAATTGGTGTATTCCAGTAGCGTTGATATCATCCCCATAGCAGGAGAACCCAACTATGCGAATGCATCTACTTTTCATTTTATTCACTTCCATTCTCATTACCGGATGTAGCACGATAGGAAGCACGTATCAAAACCAAGTTGCTGCAAAGATTGTCAGGCAAGGCGATTCATCAAATATTGAACGACACAATATTGGAACGCTCAATACATCATTTCAGAATAATGGGACTTCTTCACAATTCTCAGGAGATATTGTTGAACTTACAGGAAAAGTAGTTGCCTTTTCTTTAACGGAAACCGGTTTGTATACCGTCACGCTTCAAAATGATGATTCCAAAGTAGTTTGTATTTTTGATAATTCTATTTCAGGAAAACTTGGGAATGATCGTGCAATTCGCTCTGGTGCAACTGTCACGATTCAAGGGCAATGTGCTGCATCAGGATTATTTTCCTCAACTTCATTTTCATTAAATGGCTGCAGACTTGTCTCAAACTAATTCGCAATCTTACAACATGCAAACTTTAACATGCAGGCATTGTGGTAAAAACCAATATCTTCCAACAACGCCAATTGGATCTCAACTGATTTGCGCTCAATGCCACAGAACACTTCATCAACACACTCCTAGAGGTATTCAAAGAACAATGGCTTTGTCACTCGCTGCCTTAATTCTTTTTATACCCGCAAATACGCTACCGATTCTTTCAATGAGTAGTTATGGTTTTAACAACAAGAGTACAATTTGGAAAGGTGTTGTAGAACTATGGAAGAGTGGAACACAAGGTATTGCTTTGCTCGTATTACTTTGCTCAATCATCATTCCACTTGCAAAAATCATGGGACTTTTTTACCTTTGTTTTTCCTGGCAGACATGTTCATCAAAACGAAATTCGAAACTTCTTCGATTCATTGAAATTATTGGCAGGTGGTCAATGCTCGATGTTTTTCTTGTTGCAATTCTTGTTGCTATCGTAAAACTTGGTTCTTTTGCGAGCGTTCAACCAGAACTAGGCTTGATTGCTTTCTCTGGAGTCGTTGTTCTTACAATGTTTGCTTCTGCTAATTTTGATTCTCGCCTACTCTGGCAGTCTAGAGACGTCCTATGAGTGAAAAAACGGAAACTGCAATTGTAAAAGATGTTCCTAAAAAGTCTATCTCGCTAACTTGGATTGTCCCTTGTATTGCCATTGCGATTGCTCTATCCCTCTTTGCACGGTGGAAACTAAACCAAGGGCAGCAAATTACGATTACATTCAATGATGCAAACGGTCTTACAACGGAATCTCCAATAATGTACCGTGGAACTATTGTTGGAAGAGTTGAAGATATCACATTAAACGAAACAGCATCAAGTATTATTGTCACTGCACGACTTAAACCTTCCGCCATTACACTTGCAAAAGAACATTCGAAATGGTGGATTGTCCGGCCTTCGGTTTCCCTTCAAGGCATTCAGGGACTCGACACAGTTGTCGGACCTCGTTACATTCAGGTTGAACCAAGTGGCGGGAAGGATGAGTTCAATTTTATTGGGTTGGAAAATTCAGTTCCATCTCATGGAAAACTATTTACACTTATTACTGCGTCTGCTGATAATGTCTCTGTTGGTGCGCCTTTGTTTTACAGAGGTATTGAAGTTGGTTCAATCTCATCCATTGACCTCTCAAACACGGCCTCAACTGTGCAACTACAGTGTGTTATTCAAGAACGATATGCTCCACTTATTCGAACGAATACGATATTTTGGAACATTAGTGGAATTCACATAGATGCTAATTTGCTTGGAATAGATTTGTGGGCAGGGCCGATTACCTCGTGGATTAAAGGCGGCATTTCTATTGCAACACCAAATAAACTTGGTGACATTGCTCCGGAGGGATACGCTTTCACAATTGAACGCGATTTCGATGAAGATTGGCTTAAGTGGACACCCGAAATTGATTTATCAGAAAACTTGGAGTAACAGTGACTTGTTTAAATAATTCCATTGACGCCCCATTTACAATTAGGTGGATACATAAACTCCGCTTTACTAATTCTGCCTTCACTGAAGGTGGTGTGTTGGACTCTTTACTCACCACATTACACCCTTTGAAAATTCTCGTAGTTGTAGATGATGGTATTACTTCAAACCAACCCTTCCTTAACTCGCTTCGAAAATGGTGCGAACGAACAGGCGCCATCTGTGATGAACCGCTCATTGTCGCTGGCGGAGAGAGTGCAAAAAATGAATTCACCGTCGTCAACTCTGTTCTAGAAGCAATCAATAACAATAACCTCTGTAGAAAATCGTGCATCATCGTAATTGGTGGAGGCGCTGTACTTGATGCTGTTGGGTTTGCTGCATCTACAGCTCACCGAGGGCTACCAATTATTCGGATGCCCTCAACATCCCTGTCTCAAGGCGATTCTGGCGTAGGCGTTAAAAATGGCGTAAATTATTTTGGCAAGAAAAATTTTGTGGGGGTTTTTGATCCACCCTATGCTGTTATAAATGATTCTTCTTTATTGCAATCACTTGATAAAACCCAGTGGCGATCGGGATTGAGCGAAGCTATTAAAGTTGCTCTAATCAAAGACGAGTCTTTGTTTGAACAAATAGAGGCAAACTATAAACTGTTACTTGCAAGAGATATCGATGTTATGGTGTCAGTACTCCAACAATCTGCGAAGTTGCATCTGAGACACATCACCGAGGGTGGTGATCCTTTTGAACGGCTTGATGCAAGACCACTTGATTTTGGACATTGGGCAGCACATAAACTTGAACAATTAACGAACTATACAATCTCACACGGTGATGCTGTTGCCATTGGGCTATCGATAGATATTGCATGCAGTGTGCGTTTGGGATTACTCGACAATTCTGTTGCTATGAGGATTTTTTCCCTTCTAGATTCTTTGGGCTTTCCTACAAATCATTCAGAGTTAACTAATCCCGAATTTCTTACTGGTATTGAAGAGTTTCGCCAACACCTAGGCGGCCAGCTTACATTGCTTATGTTGAAGGGAATCGAAAAACCAACCGAGATTCATCGACTAGATCATGAAGTTGTTCGACAAGTCATCAATGAACTCAGGTAGAATTAAAGGCGATATGCCAGACAATTCAATGACCCAACAAGAAATCGTTGATCGATACTTTCAAGAGCATCGTGCAAAAGTAATCGATATTGCTGCATTTTTAGATCGAGTTGATCGGTGCCATGAAGATCGCTCTGATTTTCGTATTGAAGCACTCATGCGATGCATCGAAGAACTTCAATCTGGCAAAGAAAACCGCACTGAAAGAATCTTGCTTTTACTAAGCGACCAAACATCTGATCCGATTGAACATGCAGGTGAAAAAGGAGCGAGTGGTGCAGTGACACCAAAAGGTGAGACTTCGTAATGGCATACATCGACCCACACATTCACATGGTGTCCCGCACGACGGATGATTATCAAAGGATGGCTCAAGCAGGTTGTGTTGCGATTACTGAGCCAGCATTTTGGGCGGGATTCGATCGTAGTAGTGCGCAAGGATTCTTCGATTACTTTCGTCAACTCACGGACACTGAACCAAAACGAGCGGCAACATATGGCATCAACCATCACTGCTGGCTTTGCATAAATCCAAAAGAAGCAGAAGATGTCGGATTTGCTCGCGAAGTTATTTCTATTATTCCTGATTTTCTTGATAACCCAAATGTTCTTGGAATCGGCGAAATTGGCTTGAACAAGAACAGTAAAAACGAGTTACTTATACTTGAAGAACAACTTGCACTTGCAGAGCGAACAAATCAATTGGTTCTTGTGCACACCCCTCACCTTGAAGACAAACTCAAGGGAACAAATCTTATCATGGACGCAATCGACAACACCTCGCTTGACCCAAACAGAGTACTCATCGATCACGTTGAGGAACACACCGTTCGAGCAGTTCTCGACCGTGGGTTCTGGGCAGGCATGACGTTATATCCAGATAGTAAGTGTACTCCTCAGCGTGCAGCAGATATTATTGAAATGCACGGTACAGAACGGTTATGGATTAACTCCGCGGGTGACTGGGGACCGAGCGATCCACTTGCTGTTCCAAAATGTCGTCTCGAACTTGCAAGTCGTGGGCATTCACAAGAACTGATTGATACGATTTCTTTCGATAACCCTCTCTCGTTTCTTTCTAAAAGCGGAAAGTTTTCTGTCGAGTAATGCTCGGGTACTGCACGAACGTCCATAGTGGAGACTCGTTTGTAGAGGTCATAGAAAACCTGTCAACATATTCCTCCGCTGTACAACGTAATTATCAAAAACCATTGGGTGTTGGTCTGTGGCTTTCTGATAAATCCACTCACGAAATTGACATCTTTTTGCTCAAAGACACATTGCAGGAATGTAACTTGCAAGTATTTACTCTGAATGGATTCCCATTTTCTAACTTTCACCAAGAGGTTGTTAGACATCAAGTGTACCAGCCAGATTGGTCGCAAGAAACGCGGCTGAATTACACAATCCGGCTCGCTCGCATCCTCTCTGAAATTAGCAGTCAAGATGACGCTGGCATCTCAACTCTTCCGCTTGGATGGAAAGATGCTTCATTTTCAAATGAAACATGTGCAGTTCAACTCCGGTTGTGTGCCAAAGAGCTTGAAAAAATCGAACAAGAAACAGGCAAGTGCATTCATCTTGACATTGAAACTGAACCAGGATGCCGTTTACAAACAAGTGATGACCTCTCTAAATTCTTCAACGAGCAATTCAATGACGATGAACAGATTCGAAGGTACATTCGTGTTTGCCATGACACCTGCCACGCTGTCGTTATGCGAGAGTCAGCGGAAGAGTGTGTGAGTAATTACAAAAATGCTGGGCTCTCCATCGGAAAGGTACAAGTTTCTTCTGCGATTGAGTTTGAATTGGAGTTAGCCACCAAAACTTCTTTTATTTTAGAAGAACAAACATATTTACATCAAACTTCCGTTCAAACTGAAAATGAGATACTGTTCTTTGAACAGTTTTCTGATGTTCCAAACGATTTACATTCAGGAAATTGCAGGGTGCATTTTCATGTGCCCATTCACATGAGACATTTCGGCGAATTGCAAACAACGCAAGAGGATTTAATTGAGTCTATTCCTGTTCTTAAAGAAGCCGGAGCAACTGATTGGGAGGTTGAAACGTATACTTGGAGCGTTACACCTAAACTTTTACAGGGTGACGAGATAGTCGATTCAATCACGAAGGAACTCCAATGGGCGACAGTGCAACTAGACCAATGAGTAGAACGAAATCATGGTTTAGCATAATACGCATTAGCAACGCCCCAACCGTTGTGTCGAATATTTTGGTTGGTACAGCGATTGCAATCACCATGCAATCAAAGTTCTGGACTTTGAATCTCGCTTATGATTTATTTTTTGCAAACTGCATTCTCGTTGTTTACTTCGCTGGGATGATTCTCAACGATGCCTTTGACGCAAAGCGCGATAAAAAACATCGACCTGATAGACCCATTCCTTCTGGGTTGATTCCTCGGTCATTTGCGTGGATAGCAGGATTAACCCTGCTCGGTGCTGTCACTGTCTTTGGTATTGGTCATGGTGCGGCAAACGGTCTTGTACTTCTTGTACTTGCGGTACTTTTGTACACCTTTCTTCACCGATGGTTTATTTTCGCGCTAATGCTCATGGCAATTTGTAGAGGACTTGTTTACTTAATTGTTGCAAACCCAAGCCAAGGCGCTGATTTATCACTCTTGCTTACATTTTGCTCAGCACTTGCGTTCTATACCGCTGTACTTACTTGCATTGGTAGATTTGAAAACAATAAAAAGACATCGCTCTCTTGGGCAACCTGGCTCTTATTGGTGCCTCCATCGTATGTTGTCTTTGCTAACTTCCCGAATTCGTGGATAGCTTGTATTCCTCTTGCTTATATGTCGTATTGGGTTTGGCTTGCTTGGTTAGATTTCAAATCAACCAACAAAACCGCTGGGATGCACCGAATACTCTCTGGGTTCTGTTTACTCGATTGTGTACTCGTAGCATCGCTAGAACAATATCTCATTGCTGGATTATGTTTGATTTGCTTCTTCATTACCCTTGGATTACAACGTAGAATCCTTGGTACATGAAACGAGTTGCTGTCATTAATGTTGTTGGGCTTACCGAATCACATCTCGGTGAATACACACCAAACATCACAGCGCTTGCAAATGCTTCATCTGTAACATCACTTAGACCGCCGCTTCCCGCAGTAACCAGTACGGTGCAAAGTTCAATGCTTACTGGACTTTCTCCAAAAGAACACGGTATTGTTGCAAACGGGTGGCACGAACGTGACACACACGAAACACATTTTTGGCGGCAATCAAATAATTTAGTACAAGGCGAAAAAGTGTGGGATGAGCTTCGAAGCCATAACCCCAACTTCACTGTTGCAAACATGTTTTGGTGGTTTAATATGCACTCCTCAGCAGATATTTCTGTTACACCACGTCCAATCTATTGTGCAAACGGGAGAAAGATTCCTGATATCTGGACATCACCAATTGAATTACGTGACTCTCTCCAAAAAAAGTTAGGGCAATTTCCTCTATTTAATTTTTGGGGACCAATGGCAAACATCCTCTCAACAAAGTGGATTGTTGATGCGACGATTGCAGTCAACAACTCACATCAGCCAACACTCACGCTTGTCTACATTCCGCACCTTGATTACCCACTGCAAAAACTCGGACCACGCCACTCAGATATTGCTAATGATTTGAGAGCAGTTGATAAAGAGGTTGGCAGGCTTATTGATCACTTCCAGCAACAAGGTGTTCAGGTTTGCATTTTGAGTGAGTATGGAATTGAGGAAGTAAACGGAGCTGTTGCGATTAACAAAGTTCTTCGAGAACATGGGTGGATTGCTATGCGTGAGGAGTTTGGGCGGGAATATCTCGACGCTGGCTCAAGTACATGTTTCGCCGTCCCAGATCATCAGGTTGCGCATGTTTACGTAAAAGACAAAAACAAAATTGACTCCATTGTAAATGTGTTACAAGAAACTAACGGAGTTGAATTTGTATATTCTGGTGATGACCGAGGGGAACTTGCACACGAACGGTGCGGGGATATTGTTGCCGTCTCAAATCATGACAAATGGTTTTGCCACGATTGGTGGAGTAATGATGCAAAAGCACCTGACTATCAATCAACTGTAGACATTCACCGTAAGCCGGGTTACGATCCAAGAGAATTATTTCTTGCAGATGGTTGGAGGGGTTCCAAGGTGAGAATTGCATTAAAACTTTTATTTAGAAAACTTGGGAGTTCTACATTGCTCGATGTTATTACAACTGATGCAACAAAAGTAAAGGGGTCTCATGGAAGAACTCCAGAAATGGGCGCACCTTCCCCTATTCTTATTGCGCCAGCATATGCAAAAAAAATGCCGCAGTCTCTTCCGGCTGCGGCACTTCATAAATTATGTATTGATTGGATTAGTTGCTAGCTGAACTCTTCATGCTTGTCATAACAAGTACGAGGTCCATCATGTCAACAACGCCATCTGTATTTACATCACCAGAGTCTGGTTTAGGGCAAGCAAGAATTTGATCATCACAAGATGTATCAGGTCCTAGCCAAGATCCCCCAGCTTTATTACAAGAATCTTCATCAACTATTAAACAGCCACTGCCGATACAACATGCGCCAGTATGTTTTCCTCTAGCAACCATGTATCTACCCATTCCGGAGATTGTATCGTGAGCCATTACAAATCTACAGCCCTCTTCTACGACAGTAGCACTTCGATACCCGCGATACATTGCGTTTCCATTAAACAATGCAATGTTATCTGTAAACACTGAGTCAACAACTCGCCCGCCACTATCGTAATCGTACACGCCACCACCATTATATTCGGCGCGGTTGTGATTGAACGAACAAGATAAAATCCGGACGTTTGAACCAAAGTTAAAGATACCGCCGCCACCATAATTTGCTTTGTTGTTTGAAATTTCTGAGTTCCGAATTACAGGACGACCACGGCTGTTGTACACGCCACCGCCTCGTTCAGAGATGTTTGATTTGATTTTACAGTTTTGAATTACTGTGTTACTTCGATCACCGTTAAAAATTGCCCCGCCCTGATATGAAGATTCGTTACTCACAAAAATACAATTCAAAATTGTTGGGCTTGAATGTAGGCAGAGAAGTCCGCC
Source organism: uncultured Isosphaeraceae bacterium (assembly GCA_964592615.1). Classification (GTDB taxonomy): domain Bacteria; phylum Planctomycetota; class Phycisphaerae; order Phycisphaerales; family SM1A02. Next base: position 10,676 of record CAZQGB010000038.1, read on the forward strand.
CCCCACTGTTTCGTTTTCACTGTACAACTCCCGATTCCCAGTACCACCAGTGATTGTAAACCCGTCGAGAATCGTACTTGGGCCTTCACCGCTAGTACACTTCACGACGCTGTCTGATAGGCTCCAGCCATCAAGAGTTGTTACCGATGCACCCTTTGTGCTTTTCACAGTAACTGCTTTACCATTGAAGTTGATTGCTTCGTTATATCTCCCTGGTGATACAAGGATGACATCATCACCTTGAGCACGATCAATCGCTCCCTGGATAGTATTGATTTCTTTAGGAACATGAATGGTCTCTGCAGATGCCAACGGCATAAGTACTGCAACTGCAAGTGTTGCGAGTACTTTTCTTGTTACGTTGGAAACTATCATTTTCATGCTCTTTTATTACTGTCGCAATCAATGCCCACCAAGGCAAGCGTACTACTGTACCACTTTATTACATTTGTGCGATGTTAAATCCTTTATTCACAATACTTTCTGCCCTTTTGGGTGTTAAAGTGAGCGAAGTAAAGCGATTTCATCGATTACTCTCTGCTTTTTGAGGTCTATACCGGCTGTTTTCCTTGTTATGGGACACTTCTAATCACTACAATACCCGTACTATGGGCGACATATCTATACGGAATACGCTTCTAAACACTACGTCAGAGCAAGTTTCCGCGTTCGTTTTATCTCACTTTTTAGATAACAACTTCACAATTTCCACAAAAAAGGATGGATCAGTTGTCACTTCTGTTGATACAGAAGCCGAAATCCTCGCGAAAAAGGCGATTCTAGGTACATTCCCAGATGATGGTTTTCTAGGAGAGGAGCATGGAGAAGTCTTAGGAAAGAGTGGGTTTCGCTGGGTCGTGGACCCTATCGATGGTACCGCTTCATTTGCACGAGGTGTCCCACTGTTTGGAACGTTGATTGGTCTTGAATACACGGGTAAGCCAGTTGCAGGAGTTGCCAACATGCCCGCTATGCACGAGACTATTTCAGCGGTTGTTGGAGATGGTGTGCTATACCAAGGGAATTTAATTTGCGGTGTTTCATCAACATCCTCCATCAAAAAGGCGATGGTCTGCACGACATCCTACGACTATTTTAGAGAAACCAACTCTGAACCGCTCTATAAAAAAATGCTCGAGTGTGAAAGTTCAATTCG
>CAZQGB010000039.1:0-11383 GCA_964592615.1 uncultured Isosphaeraceae bacterium
GCGGAGAGCGTTTATCCATTGCGTTGAGTCGGTAAAACGGACGATGTCGACGTCCGAGACGTTTGAGGCGTAATACCACCATTAGGCATTATCTCCTTACTTTGGCTTCGTTCATCCATAAGGCTGTGACCCGTAGAACTTTGATTGGACCATCCAACCTCGGTCGTGCGGTATCACTTCACGAAGCGATTACTCGAGCAACGCATTATAGCAATTAATTAACCCGCGGTTGATTAATTTTAAGAACTTCAATAACCCACCGAAAACAACGGTATTTTGATGAGTTAATTTATTAGCTGCCAAATAAAGAGGGCATAATATGCTGAGCCCATTTGTGCCCACATAAAAACAACATCGAACATATTGGTCCAGATAAGTAGGAAGAAGAGAAGCAGACCAGAAAGTTGTGCCTGTGGGTGCCTGTACCAGTTACCGACTGTTTGAAAGAGATTCCCAAGAATATTTGAACCATCTAGCGGAGGGACAGGCAACATGTTCAGTGCAAACAAGATGAGATTTAAAAATCCACCTGTTAGTAAAAAAGTGTCAATATCTGTTTGATCACCCTTCGGGTTCATCACAAAACCTAGGATTGTTAGAACCACAAACGCTATTAAAAGATTCATCGCAGGTCCAGCAAACGATACTAGGATGCGTCCCCATTTTCCATGGCGAAATCGATATGGATTAACTGGCATCATGCCCCACGCAATCCCAATAATCAAAAATGCGATGATTGAAGGAACGCCCATGTGCACAACAGGATTCATCGTCATGTGCCCAGTTATGCGGGGAGTGTCATCACCTTCCCAAAGCGCTGCCCAACCATGTGCGAGTTCATGCAGGGTTATAGAAAGAATCACCCAAAAAATCCAAGAAATGAGTTCAACACCTCTGCCAGCGTTCCATAATTCATGTACCCACCATGTCATGTATTTAATTCTCCAAAGCTTGGATAATTTGATCCGTGGTTGGCAATCCATCTTCCCAATTACGGCAACTTACATTTCCATTCGTACTCGCTGCCATACCAAACAAGTCTTTGCCATTGATTAAAATAGTTGGCGCTCCCCAGCCAAGACGTGGGTCACCTTTTTGAAGCGTCATCAAATCCACATCAACAATTTGGAGTGTTGGATCAGATGCTTCCAAACGCTTTCTCAGTTCTGGTGTGTTTGGGCAACCATCAAAACCAAGGAATTCAACCGTTTGCCTAGATGTACAGGAAGGAGCCATTAGAAAAGGGTGAGTATGGTAGTAGGAAGTAATTGCACTTGCATCTTATATAGCGTACGCTGTCCATCCCATGTGTGCTGAAAGCGACATTCGAACCGATGAAGAGCTTCTTTCTGCTCATATCGACGGAGATTCTGGTGCTTTTCCAGAATTAATGGAGAGATACAAAAATGACCTCTTGCACTTCCTCATCCGCTTTGTCGGCTCTACAGCGGCCGCAGAGGACGTTTTTCAGGATGCTTTTCTCCAAGTTCACATTTCATCAGAGACTTTTGACCCATCAAGGCGATTTAAACCGTGGCTTTTTACAATTGCAGCGAACAAAGGTAGGGACTGGCATCGTAAACACTCTAAGCGAACAGTGATGTCACTGTCGCAGGAAGTTGGTGGCGAAGGCGAGGGTGCTCGTTTCGTCGACCTTATGGAAAGTGATCAGGAACCGCCAGATGCAAAGTTACTTGACAGTGAACAGATTGACAGCGTTCGAAATGCTGTGGACCAACTGCCAGACCATTTACGGGAGATTCTTTTGTTGAGTTATTTCCAACAAATGAGTTATCTGCAAATTGCAGATTCACTTCAAATACCACTAGGTACGGTGAAGAGCCGACTTCACGCTGCGGTAGCAGCATTTAGCCAAACTTGGCAAACAGTTAATAGCGAGGTAATGGAATGACCCGAGGTTTTGATCATCTGAAACTAAGCAAGGAAGATGCAGAAATTCTTGATCAACTTGTCGATGTTGGTTTTGAGATTGACCAACTTGAATATCTCACACCCGAAGATGAGCAACGTGCAAGTAACATTCTCAAGATGCTTGGTCTTCTGGATACATATCCTGTTGAGGACGCATCTGGCACACTTGTCGACGCAACTCTTGCTCGGATTGATCAGTATGAATCACAACGAGCAGTACGCATGCAAGTACACACTCCCGAACTTGAAACCACAAAACGCGGTTTCCGAATTCGAATGCCTGATTTAATAAGTGTTGCTGCAGTAATTTTAGTTGCGGTTTCTGTGTTTGCATTTATTAGCCAGAGCGTTCGTAGCAAATCGATATCCAACCAATGTGGAACGAATATGGCAATGGTAGGTCATGGGCTATTCAATTATGCACAAGATCACAACGGTAACACTCCAACTGAAGAAGCATCCGAAGTAGCATCTCTTTTTGGAGGGCTAACACCCGAAAGAACAGATGCCCAAAAACTTGCTGTTGAAGGGTACTGTGATCACAACCACTTGAATTGTCCCGGCCATGGTGGTGAGGGGCGCGGCTTTAGTTATCAAACACAATCCTCTGCAATGTGGGATGCAATGCACGACAACCGCAATGTAGTCATTATCATGAGTGACCAGAATCCAATTCTTCATAAGCTGCTTACAAACCAACAATATGATCCTCTTACACCATCACCCGCTCATGGCTCATTGGGGCAAAACCATCTTCGAGACGATGGTTCCATTGGCTCTGTCCCCGCGCCAATTTTTGGTGGAGATTATATTTGGATTCTTGATGAGAAAAACCGCGGTTTTGACATTTTCTTAACACATTAACCCAAGTTAATCAGTTGGGGCAATTCGCTGCTATTTCTGCTACACTGTGTGGCTCGATTGGAGTTATGAAATGTCAAAGTTAAAGTCACATAAAGGTTTATTGAAACGAATTCGTGTCACCGCGAAGGGGAAGGTCAAGGTTCGCCGTGCTTTTGGTGGTCACCTTCGAAGCCATAAATCAAGCAAGTTGATGCGTTCATACAGTTCACCCAACTACGTTGGCAAGGCGGACATCAAGCGTATTGGAGCAATGCTCAAAATGCGATTGAAACCCAGCAAGTAACTCACACGAGAAACGATCTGTGTAGCGGGCCGAAGTATTCAACACCACGTTGAATCCCCGACTAGACGAAAAAAAGGAGGCAACACATGCCACGCGTAAGAAAAGGTGCAGCAAGAAACAAAGCACGAAAAAAATTATTGAAAGCCGCTCGCGGTTACTGGGGAACAAAAAGCCGTCATAAACAACAGGCAAAAGTTGCACTTACTCGTGCAGGTCAATTTGCATACCGCGATCGCCGTGCTCGTCGACGCGATTTCAGACGAATTTGGATTACTCGGATCACAGCCGCATGCCGCATGCGTGGCACACGCTACAGCCGGTTCATCAATGGTTTGTCAAAAGCAGGTATTCTTCTCAATCGCAAGATGCTTAGCCAAATGGCAATCGAAGACCCAAAAGCATTCGACCAACTTGTGAAGATGGCTGAAGAAAAGTCAACTGCTCAAGCGAGCAAGTAATCCGTTTTTTAATTCAAGCAATTAAGCACTACCGCTCAACAGGTGCGGTGGCACCCTCGTCTCGTTTTTTAGCGAGAACAATTGTGCAGTCCATTCCAGACATTGCAAACAAGCGTATTTTGGAAGTGGGTTGTGGTACAGGCGCGTTCACAAAAGAGATTTTGTCAAAACTAGATGCTGGCGACCAGTTTCACATCGTTGAATTGTGCCCCGACTTTTGCGATGCTGTTGAAACGAATCTCTTGCAATCTTTTCGCAAAGAACATCCAGATATCGAGGTCGTGTTGCACAATGCACCCATCGAAGAAGCCGGACTTGAAGGGGAGTTTGACGCAATTATTTGCGGATTGCCATTCAACAATTTTCCTTTGGAACTTGTGCAGCACTTGTTTGATGTAATGTTCAAACACCTGCGTCAGGGTGGCGAACTTGCGTACTTTGAATATCTAGGTATGAGGGCATTAAAGAGAGTGTTTGGTTTTCCTTCGATTCGAAGAGAAACAAAACAACGCACAATTGATATAAATGATAGGTATCAAAACAAGAAAGGCGAACAGAAAACAGTTTGGTGTAATTTGCCCTCGTGCAGAGTTGTTTGGTTAAAAGGATGCTAATAGAGCGAGTTACAGCCAAAGATTGTTATTTATTGAGGGAAACGATATTGCGTCCAGGCCAACCAAAAGAAAACTGGACGTTCGAAGCGGACGATGATGCAAGAACGATTCACCTTGCAGTAAAACACGATGGCGTAATCATTGCAATTGTTTCCTTGCTTCCTGAAGAAAAAGAGGGGTGTCCATTGCGTTTGCGCGGCATGGCAGTAGCCGAAAAATATCGCAGGCAAGGTGTCGGACAAAAACTTCTTATCGCACTTCTTAAAATGGTTAACGAATGTGTGTGGTGTACCGCACGCAAAATCGTAGCTGATTTTTATCTAAAAAATGGTTTTGAAATTTTTGGCGAAGAATTCACGATGAACGATATGGCCCATGTGTATATGCGACAAGACCTGTGAACGGGACAATCCCTTTGAGCCTGTCCCCCTATCGATATGGTGGACAGGCATCTGCGTGCTGCGAAGCAACACTCGTGCCAGCCCCGATACTATTTCTAAGAGTTCTAACTATCCCTTCGCTGAGCGTCGCCGTTTTAACTCAGCATCAACAAAACCTTCGAGTGATCCGTCTAACACAGTTTGTGGGTTCCCAACTTCGTGGTTTGTACGATGATCTTTTACTCGGTTGTCGTAAATTACATAACTGCGAATTTGAGTACCCCAACCCTGATCGACAGCTCCACCAGTTGCTTTGTCTAATTCTGCTTGTCGGCGTTCTTCTTCAAGTTGTTCTAGTTTTGCTTGAAGAATGCGCATCGCTTGCTTTCGGTTTTGGAGCGCGGCTTTGTGGGTGGAACTCACAATCATAATACCGGTCGGTTTGTGGACGATTCTCACTGCCGATGCAACCTTGTTCACATTTTGGCCGCCCGGACCAGACGAACGAGCGAAAAATGTGAAGTCCACATCCTTTTCGTCAATTTCAACATCGTTTTCATCAAACTCTGGAATTACATCAACAGTTGCAAAACTCGTTTGCCGTTTACCTTGTGCATTAAAAGGTGAAACTCTTGCAAGTCGGTGCGTTCCTCGTTCGCAACTCATGTAGCCGTATGCCATCGGCCCTTTTATAAGGTACGTCACCTCACTAATGCCAACTTCGGTTCCATGAGTTGTGCTTACTTCTTCTACTTTGAAGTGCATGTTTTCCCAGTAGTTCTTGTACATTCGGTCAAGCATCGAAGCCCAATCGTCCGCCTCGGTTCCACCATCGCGAGATTGAATAGACACAAAACAGTTTCGATGATCGTGCTTTCCATTTAGTAACGACTGTGTTTCGACCTTGTCCATTCGTTTTTGCATCTTGAACAATTGCTCATCGACCTCGGCAAGCAAATCTGCATCATCTGCTTCTTTTGCGAGTTCATACCCGACCATGGAATCTTCAAAGTCAGCAATGACGTCCTCTAAATCACTTGTTTGTGCTTTGAGCACCTTATATTCATCTATGACTTTCTGGGCAGCTGTTTGGCTGTCCCAGAACCCCGCTCCATTCATATCTTCTTGTAGTTTTTCTCTTTTTTCTACTTTCGCATCGTAGTCAAAGAGAATCACGAATCGTCAAAATCCGCGCCTCGAGGTCGTCAATAATTGGTTGATGTGCTTCAAAATGCATGGGTGGGCATAGTATCAGAAGGGGGACTAATGTACTCTACCAAGCATGCAAACATCTACTATCCTGCCAACTATGGAACTATCTGAAAGAGCGAAATCAATACCACCTTCAATCACCCTTGCAATTAGCGCTCAAGTCAAAGAACTTAAAGCTGCGGGCAAAGAAGTTATTGCGTTTGGCGCTGGTGAACCCGACTTCGACACCCCTGGGAAAATAACACAGGCAGCAATAGATGCGATGAATTCGGGGACGACGCATTACATGCCATCTTCCGGAACTCCAGAAGCACGCGAAGCAATTGCTAACAAACTGCGCACGGAAAACAATATTGAGTGTACGGAGAAGAACATCTCAATCAATTCGGGCGCAAAAATGTCTATCAACTTAGCACTCATGTCAATTTTAGATTCAGGTAAAAACCAAGAAGTGGTTGTACCAACACCGGCTTGGGTTAGTTACAAACCAATGATTGAACTTGCGGGTGGGACAATGGTCGATGTGACGACCGATGTGTCAACTGGTTTTAAGTGTTCACCCGAAGAAATTGAAGCGGCGATTACACCAAACACAAAAGCAATCATGATTAATACGCCAAGCAATCCTTGCGGGACGATGTACACGCCCGAAGAATTGAAAGCAATTGCAAAAATGCTTGAGCGTCATCCTGACATATATATCCTCAGCGATGAAATATATGACAAACTTATTTACAGTGACATCGAGCATTTTTCGTTGGGTTCGATACCAGAAATTGCGCATCAAGTCATTACAATCAATGGATTGTCAAAAGCGTACGCAATGACTGGTTGGCGAGTTGGGTATGCTTGTGCTCCTGAAAATGTTGCAAAAGCAATGAATACGCTGCAAAGTCAGATAAACACCTCGATTACAAGTTTTTGTTACGCAACTATTCCAGTCGCCCTTGAAATGAGTGCAGAAGTAGAATCAATGCGACAGGTTTTTGCAAAACGCGCCGCTCTCATGTTTGCCTTGATTCAGAAGTGGCCAAATGTACAGTGCGCTCAGCCAACAGGCGCCTTTTATGCGTTTCCAAAAATTTCGTATTACTTTGGGAAAACATCTCCAGCAGGGACAGAGATTACTGATGCCGTGAACTTTACTAAGGCATTACTCGATGAAACGGGCGTCGCGGTAGTTCCCGGAACAGATTTTGGTGGTTGTGGACCAAACCACATTCGCCTTTCGTTTGCTTGTAGCGAAGAACAAATTGAAGATGGCGTCACCAAAATCGGCGCTTGGCTCTCTCAGTTTTAAAACTATCCCGCGGGAAAGTTTATTTTGAATTAAATTTCAGCACTAGAGACTTTAGATACGCCGTCAACGCTTGCAAGTTGTGCAAGTAGATCATCACTTGGCACAGTATTCGTCTTGATTATCATCATGGCAATACCATCCTTGTCACCGTGACCAATCACCATCTCATCGATGTTGACTTCTGCACCGCCCAATATTTCACCGACCTTGCCGACCATGCCAGGAGTATCGTTATTGAAGAGCGCAATCATGTGTCCAGATGGCACCATGTCAAAACGTCGACCCTCAATATTGGTAACGCGTGGCAAACCATCGGCGTGTACGGTGCCTTCGATAGTGTGTTCGTTTTCGCCTTGAGTTTTGATTATCAATGAATCAACAACATCTGTTGCCCCAACAACAGTGGAAACAGTTACCCCAAGTTCTCGCGCCATCGCAGAAACATTGATAATAGAAACGGGTTCATCGCACATGTGTTGCAACAGTGCAACAAGTGCGTACCTTGCAATCGTATCTGCTTTACCAGCAGTTGCCTTCCCGCGAAGTTCAACGGTCACTTCTTTTGTGTTGGTGATAGTTGCTACTGTGCCAAGCAAAGTAATCATTCTTTTCGCAAGTTCTACATATGTGCGTTGTCTGTTGTTTAGTTCTAAGTCAAGGCCACCAGCATTCACTGCACTATCTAATCCCTCACCCTGTAAATATCGTAGAAGTGAAGCACATGCATTCACAGCAACTGCTTCTTGCGCTTCAACAGTGGAAGCTCCAAGATGCGGAGTACATAACACTTTTGGATGTGAACGGAATGGATGATCTTCAGCAGGGGGCTCAGATAAATACACATCAATCGCCGCACCAGCGCATTTTCCAGCGTCCAGCGCTTCAATTAGTGATTCTTCGTCGACGATTCCACCACGCGCAGCGTTCACTACAAGTAAATCATCTTTGCAAATGGCAAATTGGTCTTTACCGAGCATGCCAGTAGTTTCTTCTGTTCTTGGAACATGGAACGTCACGATGTCGACTTGTTTGATTAGATCATCAAATGATTGCATCATTTGCACTTGTCCATCAAGCGCGGCTGTTTCTTTCATGAATGGATCAAACCCAAGGACTTCCATACCAAAAGCAAGTGATCGTCGAGCAATCGCTTGCCCGATGCGTCCCATACCAACAATGCCAAGAGTTCGACCCGCAAGCTGTATACCAACATATTTGCTGCGATCCCATCCACCATCACGGAAAACAGCGTTTGAATTTGCTACATTTCGAGCGAGTGAAATCATCAAGGCAAAAGCGTGTTCAGCAGTTGTAATCGTCGAAGCTGAGGCAGAATTCATCACAGCAACTCCATATTTCGTTGCTGTTGGTAGGTCGATGTTATCTACACCAACTCCAGCCCTAGCAATACCTTGTAGATGGCATTCTGGGGTTTCAAAGCATTTATCAAGGATTTCTTCAGGTAATTTGACTGCAGAACGCACTATGACACCATCCACAGCAGAGACAGCTTGGACGAGATCATCGCCCGTAAGTCCAGTATTTTCAATTACTTCCACATTTTGCTGTGCTTTTAGGAAGGTAGCGCCCTCTGGGGCGAGTTTGTCTGCAATAAGTATTTTTATGGTCATCGGTTAGGTGGCTCTTGAGGTAGAAACTGGTCGTAAATTCTGGTAAACTGGACGATTCAAAAAAGTTGAGGAAAAAAATGACAACAATGACGGACATCACAGATTTTAGACGACATGAGAGCGATTGTGGCTCTCCAGAAGTACAAATTGCTTCATTAACGGATCGAATCAAAGAGTTAAATGAACATCTTAAAGAACATAAGCACGACAACCACTCTCGTCGCGGCTTGATCTTGATGGTTGGTAAGCGAAATCGCTTGCTTCAGTACCTTGCTCGAACGAACCGCGAAGCATATCAAAACACAATCAAGAAACTAGGATTGCGAAAATAAGCAATCTGTAAACGACCCGCAATTCCTTCTCTCGCATTAGTTATGTTGGCGGCAGTGGACAAGCGATAGTCATTCAAATCTATCTCTTGTCTTCTGCCTCTTAAAAGCTTTAGAGCGTTTGTTTCGGGAATTGCCAAACAAGAGGAGTACTATGATGAGTACAAAAATAATTGTCGAACGGGAAATTGGAAATCGCATGATGCGATTCGAAACCGGTCAAGTGGCCAAGCAAGCAAGCGGTGCTGTTATCGCTTCGTATGCAGACACAGTGGTAATGTGTACTGCGATGCGTTCAGACCCAAGACCGGGGCTTGACTTTTTCCCACTACAGTGTGATTACCGCGAACGCACAAGCGCTGGTGGTAAATTTCCTGGTGGTTTCCGCAAACGCGAAGGCGCACCAAACGAAAAAGAAATTTTAACCATGCGATTGATGGACCGTCCAATTCGTCCGCTCTTTCCAGACGGATACATTGACGAGTGTCAAATTCAAGCATGGGTCATGAGCCACGATGGCGAAAATGATGCTGATGTGTTGGCATGTACTGCAGCATCTGCAGCACTTTGCTTGACGGATTCACCGTTTGAAGGTCCTGTTGCAACAGTACGCATTGGTCGAATTGTTACAGATGAAGGTGAAACATTCGTCCTCAACCCAACCTATTCGCAAATGCAATATTCCGATATTGACCTAGTACTTTCAGGACACAGCGACGGTGTGAACATGATTGAAATTGGCGCTGCTCAAGTTGATGAAGCTGGCGTTATGGGTGCAATCAAGTTTGGTTATGAAGAAGGCATTAAGCCAATTCTAGAACTCCAAAACGAACTCGCAGAAAAAGCCGGAACAACCGAAAAACGCGTTGGTGATCTTTCTCTTCCAAGCGATGAAGTCATGGCGAAAGTCAAAGACCTTGTTGAAACAAAAATGCTTGAAGCTCGTCGTATTCCTGGAAAAGCTGATAGAAGTGAAGCAGTCAATGCGTTGCGTAGTGAAATGATTGACAACAACTTTTCTATTCCAGAAGGTTGTACATACAGCGATCACATGGCTGCTGAAAAAACCCAGCGGGAAGCAAAAGAAGCGTTCCGTAAACTTGAAAAGAAATGTACTCGTAAACTTATTGTTGAAGAGAGTATTCGTGCAGACGGTCGAACATTTGACCAAATTCGCGATCTTGAAATGGAACCAAAAGTGTTCCCTCGAACACATGGTTCAGCATTTTTCCAACGTGGCGAAACACAATCACTCGTTACATGTACGCTTGGTACGGGTAGAGACGAACAAATCGTTGATGGTCTAATGCCAGAATATGCTAAGAAATTCTATCTTCACTACAACTTCCCACCGTTCTGTGTTGGCGAAGCTGGTCGAATAATGGGACCTGGTCGTCGTGAAATTGGTCACGGTGCACTAGCCGAGCGATCACTCCTGGGCATCTTGCCAGAAGTGGAAGACTTCCCATACACAATTCGATTAGTTAGTGACATTACTGAATCAAACGGTTCGTCATCCATGGCGAGTGTGTGTGGTGGTTGTCTTGCTCTTATGGATGCTGGCGTTCCAATTCAAAATACATGTGCTGGTATCAGTGTTGGTCGGTTTAGTAACGACGAAGGCACAGTTGTTCGAGTGATGGACATTATCGGTGAAGAAGATTTCTTTGGCGACATGGACTTCAAAGTGTGTGGTACAAAAACAGGAATCACCGGCGTTCAACTTGACTTGAAAGCACGGGGACTTTGGTTCGACGAACTTGAAACAATTTTTGAAATGGCTCGCAAAGGTCGCTTTGACATCATTGATCAAATGGAAGGCGTATTGCCTGGTCCACGCGAACAAATGTCCGAGTGGGCTCCACGAATGTTGACAGTTCCTATTGACCCAGAAAAGATTGGCAAGTTGATTGGTCCTGGTGGCAAAACAATCCGTCAAATTACTGAAGATACTGGTGCAAACATTGACATCAACGATGACGGCATCGTCTTCATTAGTTCAGTCGATATGGCTTCTGCTGAATCAGCAAAAGCAGCAGTCGAAGCAATCGCTGCCGAAATTAAAGTCGGAAGTGTCTTCGAAGGCAAAGTAGTATCCACCCGTGACTTCGGTGCATTCATCGAAATCGCTCCTGGAACAGATGGCATGTGTCATATTTCTGAACTTGCAGACGGCTTTGTAGATAAGGTCGAAAATATCTGTAAGGTTGGCGACAAGATAAAGGTCAAAGTCATTAACGTCGATGACACTGGTCGAATTAAACTCTCTGTAAAGGCATTATTAAAAGATGCTGAAAAAGAAGCAGAGACCGTGGAAAGCTAAATAATGTTTTCCTTACCATGGCTATTAACAGGCATCGCTCTTGGAGCGGTGTCTGTT
>CAZQGB010000040.1:0-6167 GCA_964592615.1 uncultured Isosphaeraceae bacterium
TATCTCGTGCTGTCAACGCCGCAATAACGTGGATTGATTGCGGGATAGATGAAACAATGAACAAATTTAACGAAACTCAAAATTCAGAAACTACGAGGTAATACTATGAGTAATCAACGAACAGGATTGTATGAAGGGATGTTCCTCTTCCCACAATCAGCAACTGCAAATCTGCAAGAAGCAATCGACCACTTAAAAGGAATACTTGACAAGTGTGGCGCAGAAATCATTAACTTCCGCAAGTGGGACGAACGCCGCCTTGCATATGAAATCGATGGGAATAAACGAGGCGTATACTTCTTGGTCTACTTTAAGTCGCCAACTTCAGCAATTAGCGATCTAGAGCGACGTTGCAATCAATCAGAACAATTGCTCCGAATGATGGTCACACGTGCAGAACACATTCCAACTGAATTAATCGAAGCGAATGAAGGTGCTCAAGATCTCGCAGACGAAATTAAACTTCGAGGCGAAAATACATCTGAAAAAGGGACTTCTGCAGGAAGCACAGTCAGCAGAAAAGAAGACCAAGTCGACCAAAGCCCAACTCCTGAGCCAGAAATAGCTGAAAATGCTGCAAATGAAGTGGCAGAAGAAGTTGCAGAGGTCGCTACCGAAGAACCAAGCGAAGCGTAACGAAAAAAAGCAACGAAGATCGATCTTCCTGTTTTTTCTGGTAGAATCACAAGTCGGAGAAACATTATGGCTACATATAACAAAGTCCTCATCATGGGCAATCTCACCCGAGATCCCGAACTAAAGCAAACACCAAGCAACCAATCTGTTGCACAAATCGGTATTGCTATGAATCGCAAATTTAAAGATCGTGAAGGCACACTGCGTGAGGAAACAACGTTTGTCGACTGCGAAGCTTGGGGTCGAACAGCCGAAGTTATGTCCCAATACCTCTCCAAAGGAAAGCCAGTGTTTGTTGAGGGTCGGCTAAAACTTGACCAATGGCAGGACAAAGATGGAAACAATCGTTCTAAGCTCAAAGTTGTGATTGAAAGTTTCCAATTTATTGACTCCAAAGGTGGACAATCGTCCACTCCTCCGACTGCGGGTGCTGCAACAACTGCTGCTCCTCCAGTAGACGACATCCCATTCTAATTTTAAATATCTGACGCACCGGCAAGCGTCTATCTATATCAGTTGGGGTCGTGCCGGCGACTCCTAACTTTCCTTTGAAAGGACATCACATCATGGCAAGCAAACGAAGAATTGAACTCCTTCTCACATCAAACGTTGAGAACCTCGGAATTGTTGGCGATATTGTTCGCGTTAGAACTGGGTTCGCTCGGAACTATCTTCTACCAATGGGGTTGGCAGAAACACCAACACCCGAGAAAATGGAAGCTCTAGCAGAAGCTCGTGAAATTGCACTAAAAGATTACGAAGCAAAACGATCAGAGCAAGCATCTATAATCGAAAAACTTGATGGCATCGTTCTTACGCTCACTAGAAGCGCAAATGACCAAGGTGGTCTCTACGGTTCTGTTACACAACGTGACATCGCGGATGCACTCATCGAAAATGGTTTCTCCGTTGATACTCGTGCAGTTCGCCTTCACCAGGCAATTCGCCGCATTGGGGAATTTCATGTCACTATCCAATTCGGAAGCGACTTGAAGGCGGATGTTGAGGTTCTTGTCAACCCAGACAGACCTCTTGAAGACCGCGAAGATATGGAATTTGATGATGAGGGCAACTTGATTGTTGTTGAAAAACAAGCAGATGCAGATGCAGAAGAAGAAGAAGAAAACACTTCTGAAGAAACTGTCGAAGCTTCTTAATTTTACAATACTCAGATTACAGAACAAAAGCTCGCCATTTATGGCGAGCTTTTGTAATTATCTAGAGTAGGGATCTTCGGCGTTACGCAGCAGATGCCTCTCGTGATGAAAGTATGTTGAATTCATATTCAAGAAATTGCACGACATAGTCAAGAATACTTGTGGCATTTGGAATGTCAGGATTTGCTGTTCTCCCCATCGGATCAAATCGCATATTTCGGAAACGATCTACCGCATCAGAAACCGGCAAACCGTATTGAATCGCTAAAGAAAACGCTCTACAAAAACCTTGAATCAATCCCGAAAGTGTGGAGCCCTCTTTGCTCATCTTAATAAAAATCTCCCCTGGCGTTCCATCTTCAAATAACCCAATCGTAAGATAACCTTCGTGACCGTTTACGGAAAACTTATGTGTCAAGGAATCATGAGTTGGAGGCAAGGTCCGACGACCAGTTTGAGAAATGGAACACATGAGTTTTTCTATCGGCCGTCTACGACACACAACTTGATTCTACAAGATGGTGATGCAACTCAGAGAGGATACTCAAAGATTCATCCTGATTCGCAGACCTGTAATACAACGCAACAAACCCAGTTGCTGTGCCGTTCCCAACTTGCCTTAGAGTTCCACCCGCCATTTTTAATCTATTACGAAGTGAATCTACATCCTTCGTCCGAATAACTACATCTTCTTCATCAAGGGTCATCGAAGCAATATTCAGTAGAGCTGCTGCTACTCTTAATTCGTGATAGCGAACAAGACGCAAAAGCCCCTCAGGCAAATCGCCATAGCCCGTTTTTAAGTCGTGAACAACAATATCTACCTCACCCTGACTCTCACACCGAGCGAGGCGACAGTACATTGAAAGCCGTCTTGAAGGAGCCGCAATGCATACTGTTGGAATTGTTCCGGTTTCTCCAAGGTCAATCATGCTCTCTAGCAGTGAAGTTTTCTTCCCATCTTTCAAGCGCTGTACTGCCTGCTCAAGTAACTGGCAATACATTTCATACCCGACTGCTGCAATATGACCCGACTGCTCAGCTCCAAGCAAATTTCCAGCACCGCGAATTTCAAGGTCACGAAGAGCTATTTGAAACCCAGCTCCGAGCATTGAAAATTGTTCAATAGCGTGCAATCGTTTTCTTGCAGTGGCATTTACAAATCGATCACGTGGGAGGAGCAAAGTGCAATACGCCCGATGTTTGTACCTGCCAACTCTTCCTCTTAGCTGGTGCAAATCGGAAAGCCCAAAACGGTCAGCATCATCAATGAACATTGTATTCGCACTAGGAATATCAATCCCCGACTCAATAATTGTTGTTGAAACTAACACATCTGCATCTCCTTGCACAAAATCGAGCATTACTTTTTCCAGAGCCCTTGGAGGCATCTGTCCATGGCCAACAATAACACGTGCCTCTGGAACAAGGCTTCTGATTTCTTCAGCTACCTCTTCGATATCGAATACTCTGTTATGAACATAGAAAACTTGCCCTTCGCGAGCTAGTTCACGCAATATGCCATCTTTTACAAGTTGTGTATCCCAGCTTTTTATCTCAGTCACAACTGCCCTCCGATCAACTGGCGCAATCTGCAGTGAACTGATATCTCGAATCCCAAGCAACGCCATGTGCAATGTACGTGGAATCGGCGTTGCTGTAAGCGTTAATACATCGGCCTCTGCCCTCAATGCTAAAAGACGCTGTTTATGTTCAACGCCGAAGCGTTGTTCTTCATCAATCACAACAAGTCCAAGGCGACTGAAAAAAACGTCCTTGCTTAATATCCGATGCGTTCCGATTAGAATATCTACTTCGCCCCTCGAAACCCGTTCTAATATTTCTTTCTGTTCAGCAGGTGTGTGAAACCGTGTTAATGATTCCACAACAAATGGATAATCTGCGAGTCGTTTTTGAATTGTCCGCTCATGTTGTACCGCAAGAACTGTTGTTGGAACAAGGATTGCAACTTGGCGCCCAGACTCAGCGGCCTTAAAAGCTGCGCGAATTGCTATTTCAGTTTTTCCAAATCCAACATCGCCACAAATAAGTCGATCCATTGGCCGAGAAGATTGCATATCAGTTTTAACTGCCGCTATCGCAACATTTTGATCTTCCGTTTCTTCCCACGGAAAACTAGATTCAAATTCCTGCATCCATTGTGTATCTTCGGGGAAAGCAATCCCAGGAGCAGACTCTCGTATTGCTTGAACGCGAATCATCTCATGCGCTAAATCTACAACTGCTCCTTTAGCTTTTACTTTTTGATTTGCCCAACGCGTCCCGCCCAATGTTGAAAGTTCAGGGCGACCCTTAAAAGCTCCAACATACCGTTGCACAAGATGAGCATGCGTTCCAGGAACATGCAGCAACTTTCCTCCTGCAAATTTAAGAGTTAGATACTCAATTTCTTCTTGACCATCGAGATGTCGAATCCCTAAATACTGTGCAATTCCATGGTCTCGGTGCACAACAATGTCATCAACATCAAAAGATGCCATCGCTTGACGCATAGTTTTTTGTTTTGGCCGAACACCACGCCTTAACTCATACCTATGGAATATTTCGTGAGTTGGAACAATCGCAAAGTCATCGCCAAGTAAGAATCCCCTGTGTACAAATATTTCCTCGACATGCAATTGTTGAGCACTTTCAAGTTCCTGACCGTTTGTCATCAACTCTTTCATGCGTTCTGCCTCGCCAGATGTTCTGCAAGTAAGCAGAACGCTGCGAACCTTGGACATCTCAACCAATTCTGCGAGTGCTTCAGAAGCAACCGTTGAAAAAATTGGCAATGATCTCACTGGCAATTTAATGTCCACACCAACTGCAGGAGGACCACTGCACCCAATGACTCCCGACAACCTTCGAACCATCTCTGCTTGAACATCATCAAGATGTGTCAAGTTCGAAGAGTCTGTAACTCGATCAAAGTAACTCCTTGCCTGCTGTGAAATCTCGCCAACATCATCCAACACAACACACCACGAATTAGGAATGTGTTGCACAAGGTTTGATTCGTTTTCTGTTTGTATCGAAGTTGTTAGAATTACTTCATCAATTCCACAGTCAGACCCAAGTGACACCGGGTCAATTTCATTCATCGCCTCAATCGTATCGCCAAAAAAATCAAGACGCACAAATTCACCAGCAGCAGTTGCAATATCAAGAATACCACCACGCAGTGCAAATTGAGAAGCTTCATCAACAGTTTCACGCCGTTCATACCCTGCATCAACAAGCCACTTCTGCAATTCACTTAGAGAACATGTATCACCGACTTGGATTCGTCTAACAACCGACTTCACTTCTAAAGGTGAAGGGGTTTTTTGCATGAGTGCAGGAACGCTTGCAACTATTACGTTTGGCGCATGGCTACGTTGAAGTGAATCGAGCAAGGCATAACGCGTAGCGAGAATATCTTTTGCAATTTCTACTTCTAGGGCTGGAAACACATCTACTTGTATTCCCAAATCTCGAAGCATTACGACACTTTCATCTGCATCATCTAGATGAGCCGTCACAAAAAGAACACTTCTTTTCTTGCACAATTCAGAAACCGCCATCGCTCCAAATGAACCACTCACTGGCCCCACTGTTACACATCCTTGCACATCCATTAACGAAGCCACTTCTTCAATTGCCGAGTACACCTGTTTTCCGCTCATTGCGTTCTAGTCTCTGAAGTTGTCAGTAAGCGTAATTCATCAACCGTTTTTTGCCCAATGCCGTGTATCTGAAGTAAATCATCTGGGGATTCAATGGCATGTTCTTTTCGAAATTCAACAATTCTGTCAGCCATTGTCGGTCCAATCCCAGGGAGTAACTCTAGGACATCTGCCTTGTCTGTTTGAAGACATACCCTAAATGGCTCTACCGCAACATCCCCAGAACTAGGAATCGAATATGAAACAGAGAGGTATGCACAGTAGAGAATGAGCAGGATCGAAATCGGGGTTGCCCCAATACGTCTCACTCGTTTTCCTTGGTCGCATCTTTCCGTTTTGGCAGATTGAGCGGCCCCAATGGCTTGCTCAGTCGCTTGCGCATTGCAAGGAGTTTGTCTAGTACTGCCCTTGGTTTTCCCTTCAGGGAAATGAGTCCCGCTGTAGGAAGTTTCATCGTTTTGTAGTCGTATAAATCGGTCCATATCACAGAATCTACGAAGGGTTTACTCATTGCGATTGCAAACATCTGGGTCGTCCACTGTTCTTGTCGCTCTTCATCCCAAGGGGATTTCCACCATCCGTAGTGTTCATGTATTGTCTTCGATGGAGTACCGAAATCCGAAATAATAATCGGAAAATCTACATGCAGAAATTCGTCAAGTTTCGCGCTCATGAGCATAAGATCACGAGTTGCCCTTCCACCTTG
>CAZQGB010000040.1:6267-8181 GCA_964592615.1 uncultured Isosphaeraceae bacterium
GCAACATTCCAAAAAAGAACTGCGGCACCGTACCTTTGTACTACACGTTCGATATGGTCATAACATTTATCACGAAACAAAGAATAATCATGCTCTGTTTTTTTAACCCACTCTGGGATTCCATCCTTTGAAGTAAAGTCTAGCAATGGTCCAGCGATAATATGTTTCTTGTGATCACGAGCCCACTTTACCCAACGATCAATAGAACCCCATTGAAAGTCCCCTTCTTCTGGTTCAATTTCCGACCATTGCATTGGAATTTTTACAATATCAATAGTATTGCTTACAAGATCTCGGAGCGGTTCATCAAATCTCTGAGATGCGATGTTTACACCAAGAGTTGAGCTGGAAGCATTTTTTGTAGCGTACCGGCGGTGTAACAAAATTTGTGCATGCGCCATCGCAAGGCGTTCAGAAGCATCTATCGAAATTTCTAATGCTCGTCTTGCCAAATCGTTTGCCTTATTTTGATTGGCGCACACAAGGGCTTTCGTAAAAATCAATCGAGATTCTTCCCAGAGTTGTACTGCAGGGTTGTCTTCAGAAAGATGAAAAAGACTCCAGTTTTCACTCAAATCAAGGAATGACTTAATGCGATGCCTCGCCAATTCAAGTGAAAGCATGTATGGCTTCACTCGACGAGGAAGAATTGAAGTCTGGAGCATCAAGCGACCAGCACTCCCAGCATCGTAAAGTAAACCGATTGCGAAATTTGCATGCCCATCAGCGTCAGCAGTTATTATTCCATTTTCAATTGTAACCCTGCCCGGAATCACTTGATTATCTCTCGTGAGGAGGTGAACGTTGACGAGTTTTTCGGCAATACTATTCTGGCTACAAAGGGTAAAACGAATCATTTGAGTCTACAAGTATTGTAGTTTCCACTTCTTAGGGTGTGTGGACGCTACAATGCAAATCATGAACACTACTGAATCCGCCGTCTATGAAACCCACCTCCCTTTTGACCAGCGCCGCCAAGGCAAAGTCCGAGATATCTACCAAATCCCTGCAAAAAATGGGCAAACTGGGATGGTTTTAATTATCGCAAGTGACCGAATCAGCGCATTTGATGTCGTTATGCCAAATCCAGTGACCGGAAAGGGTCGAGAGCTTACGACAATTAGTTGCAAGTGGTTTGATTTCATTCGTGATCTCGGAATAATTCAAGACCATTTAATTTCGACGAATCCAGAGGATGTTCCGGATCTTGACCCTTCACTCTATGATCAATGCGAGGGACGCATGATGCTAGGGCGGGCTTGCGAAGTAATTCCTGTCGAGTTCGTCGTTCGCGGGTACTTGGCGGGCAGCGGTTGGAAGGAATATCAAAACGATGGGACGGTTTGCGGGATTCCACTCCCTCAGGGGTTACAACTTTCAAGCAAATTACCTGAACCAATATTTACTCCAGCAACAAAAGCTGTTGAAGGACATGACGAAAACATTGATTTTGAAACAGCGTGTGAGATTGCAGGACGCGATGTGATGGAACGTTTGCGAGCTGTCTCTCTTGAAATGTATACAAAGGCAGCAGAGTATGCGTCTGAGCGTGGCATCATTCTTGCCGACACTAAATTTGAATTTGGATATGCTCTTGATGAAGCGGGCAATGCAACCGACGAGTTGCTCTTGATTGACGAAGTGCTCACTCCAGACAGTTCACGGTTCTGGCCAGCAGACGAATACGAAGTTGGACGAGAACAAGATAGTTTCGACAAACAGTATGTTCGTAATTGGCTTGAGACAATAGTCGCTTCTGGCGATTGGGACAAAACACCTCCAGGGCCTGAACTTCCCTCCGAAATCATCGAAGGCACAGTCTCCCGCTATCGCGAAGCCGCCACCCGCCTCTTTTCCTCACCCATTTAATTACCTCCGAGGTCATTGATTCCTCTAATTACCCCTAATTACCTC
>CAZQGB010000040.1:8281-11215 GCA_964592615.1 uncultured Isosphaeraceae bacterium
ATTCCTCTAATTACCCCTAATTACCTCGGAGGTAATTAAGTTATTCGGCGGCCTGCACGGTATTGCGGAGCAGCATTGCAACGGTCATCGGTCCAACGCCGCCTGGAACGGGGGATATGAAGCCAGCAACTTTTTTGACTGCCTCATAATCGACATCACCAACCGTACGTTTTTTCCCGTCCTCACCAACAATTCGGTTGATACCAACATCAATCACAACGGCGCCTTCTTGCACAATATCAGCGGTAACTAAATTGTGTACCCCAGCAGCCGTCACAAGAATATCTGCGTTCCGTGTTAAAGTTTCTTGGTTTGAAGTATGTTCGTTCGTCGAAATCACCGTCGCCTCGGCTTGCATCAGCAAGACTGCGACTGGCTTGCCAACAATGGTACTTGCCCCAACACAAACCGCTTGCTTGCCTCGAATCTCCATACCAGTCGATTCAATCATCTCCATCACAGCCAGTGCCGTGCAAGGGACTAAACTCCTGCGCCCAAAAACAATATTACCAATATTCGCAGGATTCACACCTTCAACATCTTTGTCAACAGCAATCATTGTTTGAATGGCATCTGTATCAACGCTTTCTGGCAATGGCATATGCACCATTATCGCAGTCACCATAGGATTTCCGTTGAGGGCATCGATTGTCGCTACCACCTCTTTGTGGCTTGCTGACTCTGGCAATTCATGCAAGTTATATTCAATCCCAACAGCGTTACATGCTTTCTCCTGATTTTTAGCATACAAATGTGCTCCCTGATCTCCCCCAACAAGAACTGCATCAAGCCGAACACATTTTCCGCGGTCTTTCAAACCATCCACCCGAACCGCAAGGGAGTCCTTCACCTTCGCCGCCAAAGCGCGTCCATCAATAATCGTTGCGTTTGCCATGAAGTGGCAGGATACCAACGATACAATACCTTGATGAGCACAGATCACCCCTTCTTAGCAATTACTGTCGGTAATACCCGAACTTCAATCGCAACCTTCAAAGAAAATGCGATCGATGAACTTTCCTCGTTCAACTCATCAGCCACAAGTGACATTGTTGAACAAGCATTGATTTATTGGAACGAACTTGATGGTGAAAGCCCACAAATCGTGATGGCATCATCAAATGAAACCGCTGGAGACGCCATAAAAGGCATGCTCGCGGACCAGACTTCGAAACAAATATGGGATATTGGCGAAGATGTCCCTGTTGCTATTGGAAGGCATCTCGACCCTGAAACAATTACAGGCGTCGATCGCCTTCTCAACGCAGCTGCTGCATGGGAATTATCAAACCAAGCATGTATCGTGGTTGATGCGGGCACTTGTGTCACTGTAGATTTTGTTGATGGCGAGGGCACCTTTCACGGAGGCGCAATTGCTCCAGGCGCCAAGATGCAATTACAAGCAATGCACAATGGAACTTCTGCCCTTCCAGATGTTGAGTTTGAGCGCCCACTTCGAGAAGCATTCGGCAAGAACACTGCTCAAGCAATGTTGCAGGGCGTCTACCATGGAATTCATGGCATGGTCCGCCAACTCTCTGAGCAATACGCCTCTAGATACGGCGCCTATCCACGCATTCTTGCAACAGGTGGTGACGCTGAACTCCTTTTCGAAGATGATGAACTTATTGAGCAGATTATTCCTAGCTTGCAGTTGCAAGGCATTGCAATTTCAGTCAAACACGCAATGACTATCGAAGAAGATGTCTAAAACAACGTGGACGTTACTCACGCCTCCAAGCCAAGGCGCGATTTCTATTATTCAATTAGCAGGGAACGTCACGACGACCCTTTCTCAAATCGCAAACCGATCGAATTGGATTGAGGGCAGACTTTACCTCGTTGACATTCCAGAAATCGACGAGGCGGTTGCTGTGCAAATTAACAATCAGCTCGCACACATTATGCCACACGGCGGGATGCAAATCCTACGCAAACTCGCCAAGCGCTTTAGCGAACTTGGCATTGAGCAAACAGATGAACCACAATTTCCTGAAGCGCAAGACGAAATCGAAGCCGTGATGCTCAAAACACTTTCAATTGCAGAGAGCCCACTTGCAGTGGAGTTATTGCTTAAGCAGCCGGAAAAATTGCGAGGCACAACTCCAGTAGAAGACGATCTGAAGCGTGCAGCGATTCTGAACCATCTTATCTTCCCACCAAAAGTTGTATTGCTTGGGTCCCCCAATACCGGTAAAAGTACGCTGATGAATGCGCTAACAAAACAAGACTCTTCCATAGTCCACGACCTTCCGGGCGCAACTCGTGATGCTGTTGGTGCTCGCATAAACTGCGGCGGGCTCGTGCTTGACTTGTACGACCTTCCCGGCTTTCGCGATTCCGATGATGCCGTCGAACAAGAAGCAATAACAATTGCAAAAAAAATCGCTACCCAAGCCATCCTAACAATTCTTATTGCCGATGACACACACGATTGGCTTGCCTATTCTGACCCTGCTACCAATTCTGGCTCTGCTGCCCAAGTTGGCTCAGAGCCAACTTGGCTCAGAGCCAACTTGGCTCAGAGCCAAATTAAAATTGCGACAAAAGCTGATAATCAAAAGCGTACAGATGCAGCCCTTTGCGTCAGTGCACACACTGGCGAAAACATGCAAGAACTTACACTTCTCATTCGCGATGCAATTGTTCCCTCGGAAGTATTAAATCATGATGGTCCGTGGTTTTTTCCCGGCAGTTACAGTCCAACTGATGAGTAACCGCAATCCACGTACAAAACCTGCCCCGTCACGCCCGAAGACATATCGCTAAGCAAGTAAACCGCAGAGTTCCCAACATCTTCACCCGTCACATTTCGCTTGAGTGGCGCTTTTTCTTCGACCCAGTCAAGAATCGAACTAAACCCGCCGACTGCCATCGATGAAAGCGTTTTCAAAGGACCGCCACTAATCGAGTTCACCCGAATATTTTTCTCAC
>CAZQGB010000041.1:0-11037 GCA_964592615.1 uncultured Isosphaeraceae bacterium
ATCGCCTTGAACTTGGGCCACAGGTCTCGGACAACACGAGTGTTCGTGGGACCCCTTTCACGATTAGTGTCGATGGGCACCCAAGACATAACGTTTCAACAGGGATTTCCGCCGCAGATCGGGTAAAAACGCTTGAGTTACTTGTTGACCAAAACTCTAGACCAGACGATTTCGTTCGTCCTGGACACATCAATCCGCTTCGTGCCCGTAAAGGCGGCGTACTTGCAAGAACAGGTCAAACAGAGGGTTCGGTTGATTTGTGCAGACTTGCAGGATTAAAACCATCAGCAGTTATTATCGAGGTTGTTAAAGAAGATGGTGAAATGGCGCGTGTGCCAGACTTAGAAAAAATTTGTGAAAAACATAATTTCAAGATGTGCTCCGTTGAGCAAATTATTGAATACCGCCTTGCCCGTGAGAGTTTGGTTAAACGAATTGAACCAACGTGTGGCACTCCAATTGAAACCCCATACGGCACATTCAATTTATTTGCGTATCACAGTGCAATTGATGCCGTTCCTCACCTTGCCCTTACTGTAGGTGGAGTTGGAGATAGGGATGAGTATGGTGCAGCAAAACCCATCGAAGACCCAATCCTAGTTCGCGTTCACCGACGTAATTTATTGGGTGATATTTTTGATGCTACGGATCACCCTTCAGGAAAAGAACTTAGGGCTTCGATGAGAATGATTGCTGAAGAAGGCCGTGGCGCGCTTATATATATGCGGCCAGAACAATACGGCGATGAGTTTATCGACCGCCTACAAAAAATTCAACGACCAGAATCAGATGTCAACATTCCTGACCTTACGGTTTCGGAACAGCCGATGGATCGGCGCGATTACGGCACCGGTGTACAAATTATTCGCGACCTTGGCTTGAAAAAACTAAAACTACTTACGAACCACCCCAAACACCTCACCGCGTTGCATGGTTTTGGAATTGATATAGAAGAAGAAGTTCCTATATTAACAAACGGCGCTCGTTAATCACGATTACCGAACAAGACAGCTAATCGGAAGCAAAGTTTCACGGCTTCGAGATAAATCCAAACGAGCGTGACCATCAAAATAAAAGCACAAAACCATTCCATTTGTTTTGGTGCACCCGATTTAACCTGCTTTTCAATCATGCCAAAATCGATGATGAGCCAAAGCGATGCTACGCCAAGAATCAAAACATTTAGGCCTATGCCAATTAGAGCCGCGTTGCCGCCCTCCATCGCAGATCCAATCGAAAGAAATGGCATCTGTGCACCAAACAATGTCATCACGAATGAAATCATGTATGTAATAAAAATACCGAGAGTTAGCACGCTTACTGCAGCGACAAACTTTTTGGTGGGCTGCAAAATGCGAAAATAATACAGAGCAAGCATCGAAATTAGCACACTTATGGTGATAACAAAAGCTTGCAGTGCAAGCCCACCCATGGCTGAATATCCCATTTTTGCAAGCGTATTATCCAGAGCAAAGGTGAGTACACCGAGGAAGGCACCCTGAATGGCAGCGTAAATCCACGCAATCCCCTTTGCTCGAGCTGGATTTCTCAAAACCATGAAATACACAACGATTGTCGTGATAAAACCTGCGATTCCAAGTGGCCAAGCTAGTGCGGGCTGGTTTTGAGTGAGCCATATTCCGAACATTCCCCCACCAACCGCTACAGACGTCAACATACTTGTTTTATTGACAACCCCAGAAATAGAAGCGGTTTCAATATCCGTGCATTCTCCCACTCCTTCACGCCATGCATCATGGTTTTTGAGTGCAGGATTACTTGTTTCTAGCATGTTTTTTCCAAGTCTCATAAATGGTTCCTTCAATTGTTGTACTCGTGTATTCTACCAATTATCTAGCCATGAAAACAAAAGATTTAATATCAGCTTTCGAGTCATTTGCCCCGACATATCTCGCTAATGAGTGGGACAATGTTGGATTACTTGTTGGATCTAAAGATTGGTCCGCCAAAAAAATTCTTCTCACAATTGACTTAACTGAGGATGTGATGCGAGAAGCGGTTGCCATGAAAGCAAACGCAATTGTCTCGTATCACCCACCTATTTTTGAACCCATTTCTTCTGTGACTGGTGGTTCATTTAAAGAGCGAATTGTGTTGGAAGCAATCTCCCACAAGATTTCTATTTACTCTCCACATACATCGCTTGATGTTGCAAATGGAGGAGTGAATGATTGGATAGTTGACGGAATAGGTAAGGGAGATGTTCGTGCGTTGCGACCGTTTGGAAACTTACCTCCTGATGAAGAATGCAAGCTCATTACATTTTGCCCAGAAGACAACGTTGAGGAACTACGCCAAGCACTTTCAAGTGTTGGTTGTGGGCGAATTGGAAATTATGAACAGTGCTCTTTTGCAACTCCAGGAACAGGCACGTTTATAGGTGGTGAAGGTTCAAACCAAACGCACGGAAAAGCGGGTGAACTGCAGCGAGTCGTTGAATGCAAGTTTGAAATGGTTGTTTCGAAGGCATCGCTTTCACTTGCAATTCAAGCGATGAGGCAATTTCACCCATACGAAGAACCCGCTCTGGAAGTACATGAACTTGGCGAACGGCCGCGAAGGGACATGGGCATTGGAAGACGCGTAATTTTAGACAGGCCGATTCAACTTGATGGACTTGCTCGCAAACTTAAAAAACACTTGGGCGTAGGTTACGTCCGCGTTGCACCCGCAGCAGGTAAAGATGATAGGACACAAGTTCAAACAATAGGGCTATGTGCTGGTGCAGGAGGATCGGTGTGTGACCTAGCAATTCAAGATGGTTGTGAAGTATTCATTACTGGAGAGATGACACACCACAATGTTATCGCCGCAACAGCGAGTGGTTGTTCAGTGATGTTAACGGGGCACACTAATAGTGAACGTGGATACTTGCCGAAACTTAAAGAGCAACTAGGCGAACTCTTACCAAAGGCACAAATATCAGTAAGCAAAGCCGACGCACCACTATGGACTTATTTTTAATCCGCTTCGTTCCGCCACTTTTCAGTTTGTTCAAATAAACTACCCGCGGGATAGTTTTTTGTGTTGTGGGCAACTTACAACATGGTCATTCACCATGCCGATTGCTTGCATGAATGCGTAACAAATTGTCGGACCGACAAACTTAAAGTTGTGCTTCTTTAAATCTTTTGCCATTACCTCGCTTATTGGAGTAGCCGCTGGAATTTGAGAATCGGTTTTCCATTTGTTGACAATGGTTTTGTGATTCACGTGTTTCCACAAAAAATCATCGAATGAACCCTTCCCGCCTTCCATAATTTCAAGCCACGCTTTTGCGTTTGCAATAGCACCATTGATTTTGGCTTGGCTTCGAATGATGCCAGCATCTTTTAGCAAACGATTGACTTGCCTCTTGCCGTACCTTGCAACCTTTTCAGGGTTAAAGTTATCAAACGCTGCCCTGAAGTTTTCGCGTTTTTTCAACACGATAATCCACGACAACCCAGCCTGAAATCCATCAAGGCAGAGTTTTTCATAGAGCGCTTTGTCGTTGTGTTCAGGAACTCCCCACTCATCATCGTGGTACGTGACATAGATGGGATCATCGCCACACCACGCGCATCGTTGCATTATTTATCCCCAAACAATTCTTCAAGAAGATCCATTGGGTTTGGACCCTCTTTATCACCACTGTCAAACACATCGTCGATAGCATCACCAATTGCAGTAATCGCTACACTTTGCAAAAGCTTATTGAGATCAAAGTTTGGGTCTACTTGTGTTACGGGATTATCAATTGTTCCCGTAATCAGAATTGGCACATCAATATCGGTCGCAAGATTTCGTAACTCTTTGATGCTGTATCCAAGGCCAGTAAGCGGCACTGCTGATTGAATATTTAGTTGACGGTTCACAAAGTTAATCGTTCCTGAATATGGAATCGAATATTTGTTTGCAAGGGTAAGGTTGAATTTGTTGTATGTTGCAACACCTTTGCGGATTTTAATATGAATGGGATCAAAAAACCCTGGGATAACCTCAACATGTTTCGTGTTGAACATAGGCAACAACTTCATTGTGACAGAACCGCTGTCAAGAGCAACTTCGCCAATGTTAATGACAATATCTGCATTGAGTGAAGCGATGTTGCCATCGAGAGTAGTAGAAACATTAGTCGCATCCAATTGGATAGGACGCTTAACCGAACGAATATCAGACAGAATTGGTCCTAGATCCTTGAGCAAGTGTTGTGTGAGTTGAGGTGAAAGTTGTAACTCAAACCTTGTTG
This sequence comes from uncultured Isosphaeraceae bacterium, assembly GCA_964592615.1. Taxonomy (GTDB): domain Bacteria; phylum Planctomycetota; class Phycisphaerae; order Phycisphaerales; family SM1A02. Next base: position 4,253 of record CAZQGB010000041.1, read on the forward strand.
TAGTATCTGGGAGAGTAGAGAAAGAGTCGGGCAACAACCGGAACGAAGATACAAAAGTAGCATTGGGAGAAGTACCGCTTGAACGGATGATTGGGCTAGTTAAAACATCTATTGCTTGCACTTCTATAGACAGTGGTGAACCAAGTGATCGCACTAACAATTGATCACAGTTCCACAAAGTGTCAAGAAGAAGTGTGTCAATACCTGTCGCAATGACATTAGCATCAAGCTGTCCATCGCGATCACCACCAGATTGCCGAACTGTAATTCCTCTAACAGCAATGTGTTCTTCTTTCACGTCAAGTGAAGCATCGAATGTGGAGTTTCCTTCAAGGTCAATAGAACCAATTGTTGCTTTTAAAATAGATTTGCTCTTAAACATCCCATTAAACAAATGAGATGTTTCGGCTTCGCTTAAATTAACCTTCAAAACAGCATCTTTTACTCCAAGAACGTTTGCCCCATCAAGTTGCACCGTTCCAGTTACTTGCGATTTGTCGCTAATAAGTTCAACATCCACATCGTTCAATTCAAGAGAGATGTTTGTTGACAGAATTGGACCTGTATATTGAAGATATTGCGATTGCTCTTCATCTAAAAACTGTTTAACGGTGCTAACTGGAACGTTTGAAGCAGAAATCGTTCCCGAACCTTGAGGTAACTGTCGCGTTATAGTTTTCCAAAGGTCATCAATGCCATCAAGTTTGTTTTTGTTTTTTGAAAACAGTGAAACCGAAAAAGTAGAATCGTTATCGTTAACACGAGCAGACCCGATAGTTGTAATGTTTCTCTCGCTAATTGTTGCAACAACATCAGAACGCAATGATTGAACGGTGGTGCCTGTTGGAACATATTCCAGCTCGCCTTCCAAATCAATGTGACCAACACACTCTGGAGTTTTGGAGGAACTGGTTCCAGTTGGAACGAGTTGATCAAGATGGACAGTTGCAACTGCATTTCCTCGCAACTTATCTTTTGTTAGAACCTGTACCAGTTCAGTATGAAGGTCAGCAACAACATCAAGATCGTTTATTACTCCAAGATCTGGATTAAAAACACCCGAAACCTGTAGCTTGTCAGAGGTAAAAGTTACCCGAACAGGCGGTTCCTCAGATAATCGATCGACGCGCAAATCCATCGTGTTACCAAGATCTCGAATAGGATCAATGTCATAGAAATGAAGTAGCGGTGAGAGGATTGTTGTAGGAACCGAGGTTAAATTTATGGTGCCAACAATCTCTTTGTCGTTGAACACGAAAGCACTCTTAGAATCGGTAGTTGAAAGCAACTGAGTTTTGACTGTGATTGTTCCCCGAGGAACATCATATTCAGACAATTTGCCAGCCATTGAAACATTTATGGAATCACTTAGTTTTGGAGATGAAACCTGTCCATACAACTCAATGACAGACCATCCTCCTTGACCCTCAATTGTTGGGAGGTCAGCATTTTCAATTATAAAATCAAGCGATGCACTCGCGTCCCAGTTAACAGTTCCCTGCTTCGTGAGAAGATCTGGTGATTCCAAAGAGCACGAAATCGTGCCATCTACATTTGTTGAAGCATCGAGGAGGAGTGAAAAAACTCTTCCGGGATCAATTCGAATGGAACCATTAACGTCGTGATACTTAAGCGGCTCTTCACCCTCAACTGTGAGCGAATCAAGGTCTAGAGTGAGAACGATGTTTGGAATCGTAATGTCTGTGGTTGTTGGAATGGAATCAGTTTTTTGGGGTTCAATGACTGAAGGAGTGGTTTCTTGAGGTTCAGCCGTCTTTTCTGTAAACGGAGTAATAACCAAATCTCCATTCACAGCAACGTTGAGCACGAGATCTTTTTGGATAAAGTCAATAAGGGAATGTGCGATTTCAACATCAACATCTGCTGTACCAAGTTCATCTTGAATATGTAATCCGGTTATTGTTTGTGGACCCGACCAAGTGATGTTGACCGATTCAGCAGAGTATGAAGGGTTCTGAGCAATTTTCTCAGTAATTAGATTTGCAGCAATTATTGGGATTCCGAAATATGCTCCCACCGCTACAGCAGCAAGCGTTCCAAGGATGATTGAAATTACCTTCTTCTTCATAGAGTGTGCATGATACCCGTCTGGTATCCTGAGGCGAGATGAAAAAGAAAATCGTTCACTATCAAGCATTTGCAAAAGTTAATTTATCCCTCCAAGTGGGCAAGCCAATGGACGATGGGATGCATCCAATTCTCTCTAAGATGTCTACAATTGCGTTTTTTGATGAACTTGAGCTCACCAGACTCGATCCATATGCTCTTTCAAGGTATGCAATTATTTGGAATGAGAATGCTCCGGTCAAATCAGAGATTGATTGGTCGGTATCATCAGACCTTGCTGTTCGAGCTCACCACCTTCTGGAGGAAAAAGTGGGGACGGCCCTTCCTGTACAAATGAAATTAGAAAAACGAATTCCAGTTGGAGGAGGTCTTGGTGGTGGTTCTGCAGATGCTGCGGCGATGTTGCAAGCAGTGAGTGAAATGTACAGTTTAGATGTAGATTTGAAGGAAATCGCTATGAATCTTGGCTCAGATGTTCCATATTTTCTTCATGGTGGAGCATGTGTGGTTCGTGGAATTGGAAACGATATAGAACCAATTACTCTTGAAGCAATTCATTTGGTATTGATCATCCCCGAGTATGGTTGCTCAACTGCGGCTGTATACAGCGCATTTGATTCGAATATACAACCAAAAAGCAATGCGGAAAACGATCTTCTTGCACCCGCGTGTGCTGTTGAAGATCGGCTATCTAAAGATATTGACAACCTACAAACGTTGACTGGGCACGAAATACACCTCTCTGGGAGTGGCTCAACAATGTTCATAATCTGCGATAATGCGCAGCACGCGACATCGCTTGTTCAGAAGATCGAAGAAAACACCAACCTCGTTGCAATTGCAACGCACACGTGTTGAAAGGCACAGGAGAAGGCACCATGACTACATTGATGATTACAGATTTTGTCCCCGCAGATATTGATGCAACTACCTGGGATAACTTACAACCCTACTACCAACAATTACTTGACCGTGAATTCAAGTGTTCGGGTTGCTTAGAACAATTTCTACTTGATAGAAGCGAACTTGATGCCGCGGCAGCAGAGGCAGGGTCTAATCTCTATATTGCTATGACATGCAACACTGAAGACGATGGTGCAAAGAAGGCATTCTTGTCTTTTGTTGAAAATGTTGAACCCGAACTAAAAAAAGTTAGTTTTGAATTAAATAAAAAAGTGGTTCGAAGTGAGCACATCGGTGACTTGGATAAAGAACGCTACAGCGTATTGCTTCGTGATTGGTTTGCAGATGTTGAAATTTTCCGCGAAGAAAACGTTCCACTTCAAACTGAAGATACGAAGTTAGGGCAAGAGTATTCAGAACTTTGCGGTGCGATGATGGTGGACTTTGATGGCGAAGAACGAACGATGCCACAAATGGGCGTGTACCAACAAGACCAAGATCGAAGTGTTCGAGAAGCAGCATGGCGAGCAGTTGCAGAACGTCGTTTGCAAGACCGCGACAAGATTGATGGCATCTTTGACAAGATGGTCGTTAATCGAGACAAGACGGCTAACAATGCGGGTTTTGAAGAATATCGTGGATATATGTTTGCAGCGAAGCACCGTTTTGATTACACCCCAGATGATTGCATCGCATTCCATGAAGCAATCGAACAAGAATGTATGCCGGTTGTCCGAAAACTTGCAGAAGAGCGTAAAGAAGCACTTGGAGTAGAAACATTAAGACCTTGGGATATGGCAGTTGATCCACACGGTCATGCAGCATTAAAACCTTTTGATACAGCTGATGATCTTATTGAAAAAACGTCAAAACTTTTTAACCGAATGGATTCCGGGCTTAGTGAAATGTTTGACTCGATGATTGACGGCGGATATTCGCTTGACCTAGCATCAAGAAAAGGAAAGGCGCCCGGCGGGTACCAAGCAAGCCGTGACCGTCAACGAAAACCATTTATCTTTATGAACGCAGCTGGCTTGCCACGAGATCTTGATACGATGGTTCATGAAGCAGGACACGCATTTCATTACATGCTTTGCCGTCACGATGACTTGGTGTGGTACCGGGGTGCGCCAATTGAGTTTGCAGAAGTTGCATCTATGAGTATGGAATCGATGTCGTACCCCTTCTTGGACGAGTTTTATACTCCCGATGAAATAAAACGAGCCATTCGCAAACACCTAGAAGGAATTGTTAGCACATTGACATGGGTTGCAACGATTGACGCATTTCAACATTGGATTTATTTGAATCCCGAACACACCCGCGAAGAACGAACTGCCCAGTGGTTAGAACTTGGGAAACGTTTTGGAGGAAGTGTGGATTGGTCTGGTCTTGAATCAGAACAAGAAGCCGTTTGGCACCGACAACTGCATCCTTTTGAAGTCCCCTTCTATTATGTTGAATATGGAATTGCTCAACTTGGTGCATTGCAAATGTGGCTGAAGTATCGCGAGAATCCAACAGAAGCAATTGCGGCGTATAAGAATGGCTTGTCTCTTGGTGCGAGCCAACCACTTCCAGACTTGTTTGAGGCTTGCGGCTTGAAGTTCGACTTCTCGTCTAACATGATGTCAACACTTATGAAAACTGTTGAGGAAGAGTTAGACAAACACGCGTAACCACTATGGCTCTTGGTGGTTTTCATTCCATTGCGTATGTTCTCAAAAAAGCGAGAGCGGTGGGTGGCATTCGTGCACTGAGAAGAGCAATGCAAACGAAAAACGCCTGCAAAACCTGTGCTTTTGGCATGGGTGGGCAACGTGGCGGCATGGTCAACGAGGCGGGGAAGTTCCCAGAGTTTTGCAAAAAATCGGTTCAAGCTATGTCTGCAGATATGCAGGGTGCAATTACACCTGAGTTTTTTGAACAATATTCCATTGCACAACTTTCAGCAATGTCTTCAAGAGAACTTGAAGCGTTCGGTCGCCTTACGATACCAGTTATTGCAGGCCCACTTGATATGCACTACAAGCCAGTTACTTGGGACGAAGCACTTCGAAAAGTCTCTACAAAAATTAAAGAAGTCGATCCCGCACGCACCTTTTATTATTGCAGTGGACGATCAAGCAACGAAGCAGGTTTTTTGTTACAACTTGCAGCAAGAATCCGTGGAACAAACAACGTTAATAATTGTTCCTATTATTGCCACCAAGCAAGCGGTGTTGGTTTAACAAGTGTTACTGGTTCAGGAACCGCAACTGTCCAACTAGAAGATTTGTCAAAGTGTGATTTAGTTTTTTTGATTGGTTGCAATCCGTCTTCTAACCACCCTCGGCTTTTAAAATCACTCGTTGATTTGCGAAGGCGTGGTGGAAAGGTAATCGTGGTTAACCCACTTCGTGAAAAAGGGCTGTGCAATTTTAAAATACCAAGCGATTGGCGAAGTTTGCTCTTTGGCTCAAAGATTTCTGACCTGTATGTACAGCCCAACATTGGAGGTGACACTTTTTTGTTTCTTGGAATAATCAAATGGCTTTCTGAACATGGCTCTATTGATTGTTCGTTTGTAGACGAATATGTTGATGGTTTTGATGAGGTGCTTGCACAAGCAAATGAAACGACTTGGCAAACAATTATTGAACAAAGCGGAGTTGAACAATCAACAATAGATAAACTTTCGAGTATGTATGCTTCTTCGTCGAGCACAATTTTTTGTTGGGCGATGGGAATTACACACGTTCAAGGCGGAGCAGATGGAGTTCGTATGATTGCAAATACTGCGATGTCTCGTGGAATGCTTGGTAAAAAGGGTGCGGGATTGCTTCCGCTTCGTGGTCACTCTAATGTCCAGGGCATGGGTTCGGTTGGGGTTGTTCCGATGCTCAAAGACGCGATGGCAAATGCAATTGAAAAACAACTGGGCGTGACACTTCCTACAACTGAGGGTTTCGACACTATGGCTGGAATGAAAGCGTCGCACCATGGTGAAGTCGATTATGCAATGTGCCTTGGGGGAAATCTTGTTGGTTCAAACCCAGATACTCAGTTTGCTATGGAGGCAATGTCGAAAATTAAACTTGTTTCTTACATGTCTACGACATTAAATCTGGGGCACTTCTTGGGTCGCGGACAGGAAACAATCATATTTCCCGTGCTTGCTCGAGATGAAGAATCACAATTAACTACACAAGAGTCGATGTTTAATTTTGTGCGCCGAAGTTCTGGAGGCGACGCAAGGCACAAAGGGCCAAGAAGTGAAGTTAGCATCATTGCAGACATCGCAAAAGAGGGCGTAGGAATAATTGATTGGGAACAATACAAAAACCATGATGAAATTCGATTGCTTCTTGCAAAGTGCCTTGATGGTTTTGATTCCAACGAAGAACATCAATTGTGTGGTCGAACATTTTACGAACCAAGTTTCAGTACAGAGTCAGGTAAAGCCAGAGCACACAGAGTACATTTGTTAAAACCACGGTCCACTACCAATAACACTCTGCGTTTAATGACAATTCGTAGTGAAGGGCAATTTAATACAGTGGTGTATGAGGAGGAAGATGTCTTTCGAAACCAAACTCGGCGTGACATCATCATGATGAACTCAAACGACGCGAAAAGAATGAGTATTAAACAAGATGACCGTGTTGAGGTTCGTGGCGAAGCGGGCACACTTCAAGTTTATGTTCGGTTTGTAGATATTTCAGAAGGTAATTGTGCGATGTATTTTCCGGAGTCAAACGTTTTGCTTTCACACACCGTCGATGAAGAATCTCGTACCCCCCTATTCAAAGGCG
>CAZQGB010000042.1:0-11001 GCA_964592615.1 uncultured Isosphaeraceae bacterium
CTCAAGCGCTGACTCTGAGCCAACTCGGCTCTGAGCCAACTCGGCTCTGAGCCAAATTGGCTCAGAGCCAGAATTTCAAGATATATCTATCTTTGAACCGATTTATACAGTGAACCGAGTTAGTAATAGTTGCCAAGGAGGGCTTCATTATGTCCGGAACAAGTAAAGCCATACTTTCAATGTGTGTTCTTCTTCTCGCAGCGCTTGTTGTCTATTATGGCATGACCCCACAAGAGTCGAATCAAACAGAGACAGATCTCCTGCCTAAACAGAGGCCTACATTATTCGGCGGTGACCCTGAAGAGAAAATGATTGCATTGGGGTTTCCTCCTGTTGCGACAAGTCTTCCGGAGGTGACAACATCTGCTGAACAAGTTGTTGCCAATCCTGAGATAACTCGACGCCCAACTTCTCTCTTTGAATCAACCTTCTCTGCGAATGTTCGTCCAGAACCAATTGTTGTTGAAGTTGAAAAGAAAGAACCTGATGTAATCGAAGAACCAATTGTCGATCTTCCAGCACTTCCAATTCTTCCGAAGGAAGTAAAAATTGTCGAGCAAACCTATAAGATTTATAATGTCAAGGATGGCGAAACGTTGGGCGAGATTGCGTCTCGTGAACTGGGCAGTTTTAAAATGTGGAGAGATATTGCAACTCTCAATAATATCACAGACCCTAGCCGCATTATGCCAGGTCGTGTTTTGCGTATGCCAACAGCGAAAACAGTGAAGGTTACGAAACCAGTAATTCCAAGAACGCCAAAACAAAGCGGCGAGAAAATTCATGTTGTCGTAGATGGCGAAACGATGAGTTCAATTGCCGGCGATTATTATGATGATGTAAATAAGTATGGTGTCATCGTAAACGCGAATCCTAAAGTAGATCCGAATCGATTGAAGATTGGAACAACTTTAATTATACCTAAACTCTAAACGCTTCAAAATTTTCCTTCATCCTTTCTAGACTCCTGCTTCCAATCACCGTGCAATGCAACGCTGCATGAATCGGTGATTTTTTTCGGATAAAGTCAATCGCTTCGCTCCAGTTAAGGTGCCCACTGTTCATGGCTTTCTTGACGAGAACCACGATGCCTTTTTCATTCGCTTGTTCAATCACAGACTCATTTGATTTGTTTGCTGCACTGTATTCAATCATCATGACGTCGGACCATGCAAGAGCTTCCTCTTGTGCTTGAATTGTTTTTCCACTGAATCCGATCGTTCGAGTTTTCCCCTCATCCTTGAAGAGATGCATCATTTCAACCGCATCGCTCTCGTGAAGAACCTTTAGATCGTCAGGTGGAGCGTGGATAAGCAGAGAATCAACGCACTCCGTTTTGAGTGTGCGTAGACTTTGTTCAACAGATTTTCGCATCCCAGCAGGAGTAAAATCAAAGGTGCATTGACCATCGATTGTGAGTTCGCCGACCTTCGTGCAAAGGTTATATTCATCCCTTCGGTTACTAAGATAATTTCCGATTCGTTCCTCACTTGAGCCATAAGCAGGAGCAGTATCAATAAGCGTTATTCCTAAATCTAGAATCCCATTGAGAACGGAATTTGCTTGGCTTTCGCTTGGCATTGGTTCTCCAAATGAGTGGTATTTATCTCCTGCAATTCGCCCAAGTTGGTAGGCGCCATAACCTATTTTACTCAAAGGAACTGGGAAAAGCGTATTAGTAATCATAGTGAACAGGTCAATTCAATTGGCGACCATGTCTGGTCGGTTTCCCAAGGTGATAAAGCAACAGTTGGGCTTGGCCAACTAGAGAATATTGAAAGTTCTGTGGAATCATTTATCGATGGAGGATCCATTCGAGCAACAACTTCATCAGCAAGTCTCGGTGCGAATGCTAATTTTGTTGGCCAACATGTCAACACATCATTTTCTTCAATAATTGAGATGTCGGTTGGTCGAATCCCACGCATGTGTTGCTCTGCACGAGTTGTTTTATAGGTTATACACTCCGCATGGTCAAGATTTACGTTTGGAAGTACTGCTTGCAGTTCTTTCGCAGCGAAACTCATTAACTCTTCAGGTGATTTGTTTACGCCATCTTCTGCAAGTTGTCCACCCACTTGCCAAACGGAGCGTCCCGCGTAATCTTTTGTTGTTGTTATTGTCACTCTTGTTTTAGCGCCATCAATGCAATGCCCATTGATAACTGGCAATTCTCCGCGGACTATAACCATATGTAATGGACGATCTTGAGTTTTATTTGGTGTTAGATTGAATTCATCGCGGAGTTGTACATTACCTTTTCCAGCAGAAAGTACAACTTTCTTTGCGTGCAAATCAAGTGGCTCACCTGTATCAGGGTGGAGTAGTTGTACGAGCCAGCCTTCGTCAAGTTTTGAAACTTCGACGCCGCCCTCGACGGTTTGCATGAGGTTTGTATCAAGTTCATGGGAAAGAACCTCAAGCAAACTCCGCGGTTCAACTACTTGTTCATCAAGCCGTGCCACCGGACCCTGAAGACCTTGGAATGCTTCTGGAAGTTCATCTTGGTCTAATAGTTTTGGTTTCGTTCTTAGGGCAAGTTTCGCAGCTATCCAACCGAGTTTTGAACGAATGGAATCAGTACGCCATACATGACAGTAATCTGATCGTAATACAACATTTGTAAGGTCTGGGGTTGCTTCTCCGGCAAGACAGCGTCTCCACACGAGCGGCATTTCCCTAATCGTAGTTGCTGAATTATCACTGTGGCCAGTGATGGCATACTTTAGCCCGCCATGGATAATCCCCTGAGAGTCAATCGTTTGTCCTGTTCCAAGTGATTTGGATTCCAGCAGGACGGCACGATGTCCAAGAGCAAGACATTTGTGTAGGATAAATAATCCAGCAACTCCTCCTCCGAATATGACACAGTCCATTGGGAGTATCTCTTTTGTCATACGTATATCTTATATTGTGAAAAGGGATTGAACCGAATCGTGTACCATAGATTACATGACGATAACCGATTGGAAGATGATAGGAAGTGGGGGCGAAGAGATACATGGAACGACTCATGTCCCCAATGGCAATCCAAAAGGGGTCGTATTGATAGCGCATGGCTTCAAGGGCTATAAAGATTATGGAATGTTCCCTTGGCTAGCAACTCGACTCTCTGCTGAGGGTTTTATTGTGCATCGGTTTAATTTTTCTCATTCAGGAATGCTAGATGGCGCCGGTCCTTTTGAACGTGAGGATCTATTTGAACTAGCGACTTGGAACTCTCAAGTAGAAGATTTGCAGATTCTTTCGGAAGCATTTTCGCTGCCCGATACTCCGTTAATTTTGTTTGGACACTCTCGGGGTGGCGTAGCGACGTTACTTGCAGCAGGTCGAGGTAGTGTGCCCGCAGATGGAGTCATTGCGCTTTCATCCCCTAGTAATTGCAATCCACTTTCAAGTGAAGATCAAGATCGACTGCTCGATGAGGGAAGACTCGAATCCCCATCGGGAAGGACTGGGCAGATGCTTTATATTGGAAAAACCTTTCTCGAGGAACAACTAGAATCTCCGGAGGAGCATGACTTGTTAGCACTTCTAACTCGAGTCGACGTGCCATGTCTTATCATCCATGGTCAAGATGACCCAACTGTGCCAGCAGTTGCGGCTCAAGTTATTGTAGAGAAGATTTCAAACTCGACCCTGGCAATTGTTAGAGGTGGTGACCATGTCTTTAACACGCCTAACCCATTCCCCGTAGATGGTGAACCCTCCCAGCAACTGCAAGATGTCTGGAGTGCCATAGAGGGATGGCTAGAATAGAAAAAACTGCCCCGCGGGCGAGTTTGTTTGTCACACCTTTTGCAGACCAGTCGCGGTCGTTTCGACAATTGGTAGCGGGTTTTCACTTGCTCTCTTAATTGCACTTGTTGCAATTTCGCCTTCCTTGCCAACTTCATCAACATTTACAGCAACGTGTTTGGAAACGCCACGCTCTTGCATAGTGACGCCGTACAATTTGTTACAACCCATCATCGTTCGCTTATGGTGCGTAATTACGATGAAGTGACTCTTTTCTAGGAAATGTGAGAGTGAGCTGATAAAACGATGCGTGTTTGCTTCATCAAGTGCAGCGTCAACTTCGTCGAGGACACAGAACGGTGAAGGCTTTGCTTTAAAAATGCTTAGGAGTAATGCAACTGCAGTCATTGCTTGCTCGCCGCCACTTAATTGCGAGATAACTCTTGGTTGTTTGCCTGGAGGTTTTGCCTTAATTTCTATCCCTGCTTCTAGCAAGTCGATATTTCCATCTTCGTTTGGCAACATCATAATGTCGGCACTTCCGCCACCGAAGAGTTTCCTGAACATGCCCTGTGGGCCAGCAAAATGTTCTCTGATGGTATTGAATGTTTCTTCAAAGCGGGTTTTGCTTAACTCTTCAAGTTCATCAATAAGGGAAGTAAGGGACTGAACAGAAGCATCGATATCGACGACCTGTTGGGCAAGTTCGACATTTTTATCTTCTAGGATTTTTTCTTCCTCTATAGCATCAAGATTAACATTCCCTAGTTTTTTGATTTCAACACGAAGTTGATTGCCTTCGGTCTCTATTTCATCTCGATCAACAGCAGGTCTGTCTCCAGTCTCTGCTTTATCATTCCATAATTTGTATTCATCAGAAACATCAAACTCAAGTTCGTCAAGGGTTCGTTCTTCCAGGTTTTCGCGTTTGATTTCTGCTTCACGTCGGCTGAGTTCTATTGCATGTAAATCTCGTTCAAGGTGTTGTGCCCTTTCACGTGCGCCTTGAAGCATCGAGGCAGATTGTTCAACTTCCTCGTCAGCTACGAGAACTTTTTCGTTGTACGCATCAATCGATTCCTTGCATGCAGCAGCAGCAATTTTGCAGCGGGTAATTTCGTCATGGCTTTCTTGTTTTGATGCTTCGAATTGTTCAAGTTGTCCTAGTCGACGTGCAATTTGATCCTGCAAGAGAGTACGTTGGCGTGTGGCTTCTTTGATTGCGGCATCAATGTGCCGGAGTTCTCGACGGTCTGCTTCGTGTTTTTCCCCAACTTGTCCAAGGTCAACTCTTGCAGCAGTGAGTTGCTCTGCCGCAGATTCGGACAGCCTCTGAGCTGCTTGCACATTTGTTCGGTATTGAATTCTGCGATCTGTTAGTTCCTCGATACTCGCAGTAATTTCTGCAGTTTCTTCTTGTACATTTTGAAGATGCAATTTGCTCTGATCTATGCGTTGCACGAGTTCGTCGATTTCTTCTTGAAGCACATGAACTTGTCGATTGCATCTATGGAGGTCGTCGTCAAATCGTTGTAGTTGGTATTCATACTCTACAACGGAATTTCTCGCGTTACGGACTCGTTGTGCAGAATCAAGTTGTTGTTGTTTGGCTTGTTCACTTTCGTGAAGTAAGTCGCTGAGTTGGGCTTGCCTTTGTTCAATTTGTTGATCTAGTGCGGAAACCTCAATAGTGAGTGCGTTGATTTCGATGCGTCGAGTGAGCCAGCCCTTTTGGTCGCCCGTAGTAGATTTGCCAACATACATGCGGCCATCAGTTTCAAGAAGTTCACCGAGTTTTGTCACAAAACGCCAGCTTGAAAATGTTTTTTGCAATTCGATTGCAGTTTCTAAGGAGTCAACGACTGCTGTTTTTTCGAATAATTTTTTTGTGGCAGCAAGAGCATGGTCAGCGACTCTGATAAGAGAAAGCAGGGGAGTCGCGTGTGGAGGAGTTTCTAGATACTCGCTTTGAGGAACATCCATTGGAAGTAGACCCACTCTTCCGTTTATATTTTCAAGAGCACTCTCAACTTGCGGTACAGACTTCGAGGAGTCTACAAGTAACAATTGGATGTCTTGCCCGAGTCCAATCTCAACGAGATGAGCATCAGCATGGCTTGCATCAATTGCATCTCCAAGCATTCCCTTTATTTGAGGGAATTGCTCTTGGTTATCAAGTACATGCTTGACTGCATCGGACAAACCCTCACGGGCGTGTTGCATCTCTTCAAGTAAATGTAATCGCGACCCAGATGCTGCACGCTGGTGTCGCATTGATTCAAGGTCACCAGTAAGTTGTTCAGCTTGTTCGCCAAGAGCGTGTGAAGCGTTGTCGTGAGTTTTCAAAACAGTCTCATGTTCAGTGACCGTGCTTTTTGCTTCAGCGATGAGAAGAGAAGTTTCTTCCTGCTTTGTTTTAAGTGAACGAAGTTCTTCTTCAACTTTGGTTTTGTTCTCTGTTACGCGAGAGTGTTGTTCATGCTCACTATTTAGACGTTCCTTTGCAGATTGGGTTACCGCATGTAATCGAGATTGAGTTGCACCTTTCTCTTCGAGGTCATCCTGAACTGTGGAAAGAAGGTCTTGAAGTTCGATTACTCGTTGCCCAATTTTTGCGTGTTCACTTGACACGGTGTCTACTTGTCTATCGATTTCAGCTAGGCGCTCTGCTGAAGCGGCGATTTGTTCTGCAGCACCCTCTCGTTGCCCCGAAAGCGCCTCTTCGCGAGTTTTGAGTTGTGAAAGGAGTAATCGTTCATCGTCTACTTGTTGTTTTGACTCCTGAATCGAACGCTCCATCATGTCGCAGCGCTGGGTTGCGTGTCGAATGGTTGACTCATGTTCAGTAGATTCTTGTAAGAGTGATTGGTGGTCTGTTTGCAATTGGTGTCTGTCGACTTCCCGTTGACGTTTTGCGTCTTCAAAATCGAGCAACTCTTTTGCAGTTTTTTGCCTATCTTCTTCAAGACTTGTAAGCCGACTTGTTAAACCCATGAGTTGTATATGCAACTCATGGAACTGGTCAAGAACGACATGGGTGCGGATTTCTCGAAGTCGAAGATCAAGGTCAGTAAATTTTCTAGCTTTTTCTGCTTGGTTTCGAATTATCCGTAAGCGCCTTTCAGTGCTTGCGAGTTGTTCTCGAACACGAACTAGGTTTATTTCGGTTCGTTCTAGTTTTCGTTGTGCCTCTTTTCTTCTAGATTTAAACCTTGCCACGCCAGCTGCTTCTTCAAGGATGCTTCTGCGTTCAGTTGGGTTTGCATTGAGCATTGCTGCAACTCGACCTTGTTCAATAATTGAATAGGCGTTGGTGCCAATTCCAGTGTCGAGGAATAATTCGCGGATATCTTTAAGTCGAACTTTGTTCCCGTTGATAAGGTACTCACTTCGTCCATCTCGAAATAGGCGACGAGTTACTCCGACTTCATCAGTATTTACAGAGAGGAAGCGACGATTGGTGTTGTCCGTTGCAGATGAATTTATGGTTGGATTGTCAAAGGTTAATGTGACGGATGCTGCTCCAAGAGGTTTACGAACAGCTGATCCAGCGAAGATGACATCGAGCATGGCTTCACCGCGCAGGCTTTTCGCTGATCTTTCCCCAAGGACCCACTTAATGGCATCAACAACATTGGACTTACCACATCCGTTGGGACCAACAATGCCAATAACTGGTGCATCAAAAACAAACTCCGTAGAATCGGCGAATGATTTGAATCCTGCAATGGTGATTTTAGATAGCCGCATGTAAAGAAAGACCTCCTGTCTTGTGCCATGACTCCGTCCTAAAGTCAGTTCATGCACCCAAAAAGTAGGGTTACATGAGTGCTATAGTAGCGAGAAAAACTGAATTGCCAAGTGAATTATCGGGGTTATTGCAATCAGAACAGCAAAAAACAGTGATTATGGTTCCGTATCTTGTTCTTCAGCAACCACTGGTGGGGCAGTTGGCATAAATCTTGTTCCTTCCTCTTCAGATACAATTTCTTCTTCCTCTCCAAAATCAGGTCGTGGGGTGTAACTCGTCTCTGATGTAAGCCGTTGTATGGCAGCAAGAAGGCGGTCTTGTTCGACCTTAAAATCAGCATTGAGATAGTCTTGGCGCCATAGTGCATGGAGGGCACCAAGGGTTCGGCTGTATGAAAGATCTAGGCCTGGGGCAGGTTCCTCTGGCGTGGGTTGATGAGCAAGAAACATCGTAAATGTTGGTAAGTCTGGGGCGACAGTTTCAAGAACCGTTCTTTGGTAATCTTCATCTCGGTATCGGACATCGATGGTTTTTGGATCTTCAGGAGTATCCTTAATTAGTAAATTATTGCTCCATGTTGACAACATTAGGGGTCGCTCAATCTCGATGTTACCGGTTAAAATTATCTGTGGCCATCCCGTTTGGGTGACATATATCGTGTTGTGTTTTGAGGGTACAAGAAGTAAATCGAATTTATGGTTTACAGTGTACTGTTTGATAATTGGGTCCTCACGGTGGGCGAGGGTTTCGGCTGTGCGGAGTCGAATTTCCAAGTCGTTGGTATCTAAGAGTGGTCGAAGTCCCATTTCAATTCTAAAATCAGCTGGCATCTCTTTCAACATATCAATTGCATCGAGTCGACTGCCAAGGGCGATATCTGAGGTTGCCATTTCGATAAGAAATGGAACACTCATAGGGTCGTTTAGTCCACCGCCGGCTCGAAGCGCTGCAAGGCGAGGGAGTTCATCCGAATAATCATACAGTTGGCGTGTGATAGGAAGTGCTCGCTCTCCGATAGCCCGCCATCGCCACATCGCTGCATCTGCATTTTTTGGGCTAGGGTCTTGTAAAAGAAGTCGCTTTATTTTGAGGGATGTTGACTCTGGGTTTTGCAATCTCATCGTGATGTGCGTCATTAGGTTCATGAATGTAGGCACATCATCTTTCCATGAAGGGGGTACGCGAATTTCAATTTGTTCATCACTCATGCCATGGGCAGTAGGACCATCTTGACCAAACTCTTCTGGAAAAACACGGTTAATTGCTGTTTGAATCATTGTTGCACGAGTGTGGCTTGGATCAATAAGCACGAGTCGCATAGGTACATTATGAAGCACTTCCCCGCCATCGAGAATTCTCCCAGCATTTCGGCGAACAGAATCTTTGCCTATGGCACCTGGTTCTGCAAAAGGATTGATAAACAGATTCCCACTTGCTGTTGCAACTTCTCGTGCTTGGGATTTTCCAGTTGTAAGTTGTCCAAGGCGAAGGAATGTTGGAATTAAGTAGCCACCTTCTAGACTTGATGTTGCGCTACTGGGTTCTGCAAACACGTGTAAATCAAATCTGGTTCCACTGAGTGATGGATGGTCAGGATGCAAGTTGCCTCTTGATGGTTTCCTGCCAGTTGCTGCCTGAGGTATGACGGCTTCAACAATGACGACAGCGGTGTCTTTCGAATCTAGTAATTGTGCGGGAGACAAGTTTCCCCAGCCACGGGTTGATTCGCCTAAACCTCTTCTTGCTAGGTCTGCAATCATATGCGCGCGGACTTGAGGCGGCATTTCATTCGATCCCGTGCCATTAAGTCCAACAACCAAGCCATATCCAGCAGCTAGCATTGGCTTGTAAGTGTCACTAAAAGTCGATTCGTATCCCATCATGGCAACATGTTGTTTAATCGTACCGCGGAGCATGTTAGGAACTTCACCCGTTAGGGTGCCTGTAGATCGAATTGCACGGGGGTTTTCACCAGCACGCTCAACAGTTTTGCACGAAACTAGGGTTGCTAAAACGAGTAATGACATGAGTATTCGCATAGAAACATTGTACCCTGACTTTGAGTACCGGCTTTATTCTAGGATTTAAGAATGCCACAGACCGTGGTGAATCCCGTTATGCTATCTACCGTGGGCGAACAATATGCAGCGTGGGTTTTTACAGTGGCCAGCGGGCTGAGCGTAGTGATCTTGACTATTGCTGTTCGGACATGGCCTCGTGGAGAGCGTTGTCGATGTAAAGGGAAGAGACGAACTTGGTGGCAAATATGCACAATGGGTTGGTTTTTTTGGCGGGGGAGATGTTGGTACATACTGAAGGGACAAGAAGCAGATTCGCAAGGCATGGTTCAATGTCCAGAATGCGGAACAGATTCAAAAGCTAGCCGTCTCAAAAAAGATGGTCGTCGTTTTAAATTCGGAAATATTGGTGTGGTATTTCTAACAGTTGCAGTCGTAACTGGGTATTTGGGTCCTGTACGAAATGGAACATGGACCCGTGTTATGCCAACGTATCCACTGGTCATCCTTGCAGACACATCTTTTGGAATGACGCGTACTGATTTGCGAAAGGAAATTGTGAAGAGAGTACGAAGTGGAAGTGTTAATGGAAGATCAGCTCGTGCACTTGCTACGATTCTTGCAAAGGATTTACGCAATGATGGAATATGGGGAAGCGCCTCTAGTGCACGGTCGATGCTTAAGAAGCTTTGGCCAGACTCGATTGAAGCACTTAGGCACGAAACAATGGTTGGGGATGGTCAATCTAAGGTGCTCGCCGCACAAATGCTTCGTCAACTAATCGAAGTCCCTTCGGAAATATTGCTTGTAGCTTGTGTTTCAGATTTACATGATGACGGAGGCGTTGATGGGTGGGAGATGATGGAGGGAAATGCAAGACAAGCGGCGGAGTATTTGTTGCGCTGGTGGAGCATCTCGTCGCAATATGTACTTGAAGCGATTGAGAGTTCAGATGTACAACAGCGTTTTTTAGCAGCAACAATTGCTGGCTTTGCAGGAAGTACAGAGAAAAGGGAAACAGTCATCAATATTTTGTTCCCACACCTGCTTGACAATAGATTTTATGGCGATGCGAAGATTGCTGCTCCGGCAATCTATCACCTTGGCCCAAAAGCAGTGCCCCTTTTGAAAGAGAAACTCAAAGATGCAGATGACCAAGCGCGAAGTATTCTTCTCCACATAATTGAACGCTTAGAAAATCCTGAGCGGGCATTTAATCATTGCAAAAATCCTTTGCCAAAGCTAACCGCTCGTGCTAAGGATCCTCTTGAAGCACCCTTATCGACACTGATGTACAACTTTTGGTTTGTGAAGGATAGCGAACTAACGCAGTAGAGGTTTGTTGATGTAGAATACGGAGTTCTCCTCACTTATCGCAGGAACCGATACTCATGCTCCACACTGCTGACCCAAACTTAAGAAATGTCGCCATAGTTGCGCACGTTGACCATGGCAAAACGACGCTTGTTGATTCGATGCTTGCATTTTGCGGGG
>CAZQGB010000043.1:0-6869 GCA_964592615.1 uncultured Isosphaeraceae bacterium
CAACTTGTTCCCAGTGGTCATCGAGGATTCGTTCCGTTTCAGCATACGCTGCATCGATTAATCGTTTTACTTCTTCATCAATAATTCTCGCTGTATCAGGGGAATAATCCCTATCAGCAAAAATTGCTTCACGGTTTGGGTCTGGAGAATATTGCACAAAACCAAGACGGTCTGACATGCCCCAATCCAAAATCATATGGCGTGCGTAACTAGTTGCCATCTGAATGTCCATGGAAGCACCACTAGAAATATCGTTAGTCTTTCGACGTTCAGCAATTCGCCCACCACAAAGAACGCGCATAGATGCTTCTAAGAACTTACGGTTGTAGAAGTAGCGATCCTTTTCAGGCAAACTAAATGTTGCGCCACCGGATTGACCCCTTGGAATGATAGTAACTTTGTGAACGGGATCAGCGTTTGGTAACACGAGTTGCACAACGGCATGACCCGCCTCGTGGTACGCAGTAGCAACGCGTTCAAGTTCTTCAACCTTACGACTCTTGCTTGCTCGACCCCACCGTATCTTGTCACGGGCTTCATCAAGGTCAAGTTGATCGACAAAATCTTTATCTGCAAGCGTTGCAATAATTGCTGCTTCGTTAATCAATGCTTCTAAGTCAGCACCGCTAAACATAGGTGTGCCACGCGCAACTCTAGACAAGTCTACATTTGGACACAGTTTTATCTTTTTCGCATGCACTTCAAGAATTGCTTTGCGGCCTTCGACATCTGGTAGTGGAACGTGTACTTGACGATCAAATCGCCCAGGTCTTGTAAGCGCTGGGTCAAGCACATCGGCTCTGTTGGTTGCAGCCATTACGATTACTTGGTCGCTCAATTCAAAACCATCCATCTCAACAAGAATTGCGTTTAGAGTTTGTTCACGCTCATCATGTCCGCCACTTGAAAAACCACTGCCTCGTTTACGACCTACTGCATCAATTTCATCAAGGAAAATAATGCATGGGGAGGCGTCTTTGGCTTGTTTAAACAAGTCACGAACTCGGCTAGCGCCAACACCTACAAACATTTCAACAAAATCAGAACCAGAAATTGTAAAGAAGGGAACATCGGCTTCGCCTGCAATAGCTTTTGCAAGCAACGTTTTACCGCAACCGGGTTGACCAACAAGCAAAATGCCACGAGGGATTCTGCCTCCTAATCGTGAGAACTTTTTCGGATTCTTTAAGAACTCAATAATTTCATGTACTTCTGCTTTTGCTTCTTCAACACCAGCGACGTCGCTGAACGTAACTTTGTTTGAATCTTTATTTGCAAGTCGGTGTTTCGATTTTCCAAAGTTCCCGAGCATTCCCCCAGCGCCACCACCGCGAGCAGATCTAGATATAAAGAAAAAGATGAGGAAAAGGATGATAATCATTGGACCCCAACCCACAAGTAAACGCATCAAAATACCACTACCAATATCAGTGGAGTGATCAATCTTTGCAGCGCTTAATTGATTGAGATACCAGTCTTGGCTTTGAGACCCATAAGGGAAAAAGACTTTTGTACCTGCAGGGATATCGATTGAACCAACAGGAGCTCCCTTGTCTGTAGCTATAACAGCTGTGATTTGAGAATCTTCTACAATAACGCTGTTATCTTCGAACTGACCAGCTTTTGCCCTATTGAGAAAATCATTCCAGTTGGATATCTCTTCCCCACCAGAAGCGCCGTTCATCATTCCATAGAGCATGATTAGGACAAAGCAGATTAACATCCAACTGAACAAGCCACGAGAAAACTTAGGCTTCTGAGGTGCAGGAGGTTTTGGTCTTTGGTCGTTTTTATTGCCTGTTGGGTTCGCCATTTTGATAATGCCTATGGTCTGTTAGGGACAAAAAATGAGATAAGAGTGTAGATGATAGGGTTTTATGGAACTTTTGTTTGGTAAATCACCAAGATGATTGCATTTGATCGACTATATCGGATGATAACTGTTGTGCAATTGCAAATTGTCCCATTTCTATAGGCTCAGAGGAGGGCTGAGATGGGATGAACAAAGCACTGCTCGAAAAGTTTTTTCTTCCAACTATTCGCCCGCCATTGAGCAAGTCAAGCCACTCGAAATCAATTATTACCGTGATCATAACCTCATTGTCAAGACCGGTGATTCTTGACTGGCTAATCGTTTTTAGTTTGACAGAATTAATAGTGCCAGTGAGTAACGTGTCGGCCTGCTGTTCTTTAAGTATCTGATACGGGGTACGCGCTTCTATCTCCTTAATGACAGCGTCGGTCAGCATAAACTCCAACTCACGAGCAGTAGAATTATTTTGAAAAATTGGAACTGAAACGCTTTTAAATTTTGGAGCATAGAGGGAGGAAGAAGAATAGCCCATTGTTGGGTCGTTCGAACAACTCGTAAGTATGGCAAAAAGAAAAGTTAAAAATAGTATTCGAATCACTTGTTGTCCTCGGGTATTTCTACGGAAGTGATAATTTTTCCGAGTAATGCTTCTTGATTTATGTCATAGAAATCACCAATCTCTTGCATGACAATGGGAGGTAGTTGCGGTAATATTTTAGGGACAAGGTGTTCTAGGGCTTCAATAGATGCTGCAGTTTGTTTGTACTCAACGATTAGGCGTCGAACAGTATATTCTGCGGCAATTGGATTGTTGGTTTTTAAATACCACTGTGCGGTTCGTAATGCTTTTTGCCCGAGTGACTCGTCAATGCGTGTGATTAATGCTGAAGAATCAACAGTTTTTGCTAGACGAGGGCTTGTGCTTCGAAGTTGAAGGAGTTCTTTTCGAGCATCAAATAAACCAGCATCGTTAAACGTAGGACCTCGATAGGTTGCAAGCCGAGTATATATAAGTCTCGCTTTTGCCTTGTCAATTTCCAGTGATTGAGGATAGTTTTCAACAAAAATCAAGTACATGTCATTTGCCAACTTCATTTGTTTTCTTCGGTAGTACAAATCAGCGAGTTCCATCGCGGCGTTTTCAGCGAGTGGACTTCGAGGAAGGCGTTCTTGGATTCTAATGAACAATTCTTCTGCTTCGTCAGTTGCGTCTGCAATTCTCATCCCCCAAAGTAGTTTACGCAATCCACCAGCAAACATTTTTGCAATTTCAAACTCGCGCTCATTTGCTGTAATTGAAGATTTAGTGCCATAGTAATCACGAGCAACAACTTCATAATCAAAAAGCGATTCGTAAAAATATCCTTGGGCGAACAGAGCATCCCCATGGATGATGTGCGCTTCTCCCATCAAAGAATAATCATCGCTATGTTTGTTGCGTTCTATCCAAATCGATGATATCCGTAGTGCTTCTTGGTAATTACCAAGAGCGAGTTGTTTTGAAGCAGAGGCAAGTTGTGCTTCAGAAGATCCTGCTTCGGGTGTATCTGTTAACACCCATGTATCTGTTTTTTCATCGAGAGTGTAGGTCTCTTGGGCAAGTGCTTGTGGAATTGCCAGTAGAGAAGAGAAAAGCGCGATGCATGGAACGAGGAATTTCGGCATGTGTACATCATAATCACGAAGAGCGACCAAAGTAACCGATGAAAGTATGGTTATGCTCAACTCGAGCATTTCTCAGAGCGGGCAAGGATGCCCCAAGATAGGAAGCCAAGGATGGCCAAGATGCGCTCAGTCGCTCTCCAATGTTGTAGTTGTGTTATCTCGGTGCTGTCTGTGCGTACTTCCTACGCCTCCGAATCAACGCCGTTGCCCCTTCCAACAGATACCCAAGAGGTTCTCTCAATGGGACTTGGGACATTCCGAGTTCTTATTGCCTTGGCAATCATCGTTTGCTTGATAATCGCCATTCGTTGGGTCATAAAGCGCGGTAGTGGCTCTCTTGGGACAGTTATGGGGCAAGGAACTTCAATCGAAATAATCGAGCGAAAGGCCCTAGGTGCCAAGCAGGCATTGGTTCTTGTTCGAGTGAAAAATAAAGGGGTCCTTCTTCATCAAGTGAAGGGGAATCTGACCCCTTTGTGTGAGGTCGATCTTCAAGAAAGCCAGAAAGAATGAGTCTTACGATTCTTAGCCATCTTTCTCAATCAATCCTTTGTGCTCCTGGAATTCCAAATAATCCAGTCGAAGCTCTTGAACAGGCGGGTGCATTATTGCCAGCTGGCGATGGGTCGTTAGGCTCTACAGTCAATATTTTGCTCCTTTTGACAGTTCTCGCCCTTGTTCCATCCATATTAGTTCTCTGCACATGTTTCACAAGATTTATTGTTGTTCTTGCACTGCTTCGGCAAGCGCTTGGCTCGCCGATTATTCCTCCAACCCAAATATTGATTGGTCTGAGCTTATTACTATCCGTTGTCGTCATGGCGCCAACAATGGAACGGATGTATGAAGATGGAATTAAGCCCTTGATTGATGGCGAAATAACCAGTTCAGAAGTTGCATGGGAACGAACGAAAAAGCCATTGAGAGAGTTTATGTTTTCGCAGATTGAGACTGCTGGCAATTGGTCTACGGTATATATGATGTTGAACTACCGTGGTATTGACACTTCAAAGCCAGAAGATTTAACAAGAGAAGATGTTGATACCTTGAGCTTGCTCCCAGCATATGTTTTAAGTGAGTTAAAAATAGCATTTCTTATTGGATTCAGAGTGTACTTGCCATTTATGGTTATTGATTTGTTGGTGTCTAGTTTGCTTGTTTCAATGGGGATGTTGATGTTGCCGCCGGTACTCATTTCTTTGCCACTAAAAATATTGATGTTCGTACTTGTTGACGGATGGTATTTGGTCGCTGGAAATTTGCTTCAAAGCGTTGCAGTTTCTGAACAAGTTGTGGTGTTTCTGAAAACGGTGGGGTTCGCATGACAGAATTACTTGTAGATTCTCTTAGCTCTGCACTTTCAGTTGTACTCGTTGTTGCTGCACCGGTGTTACTCATTGGGCTCGCTGTCAGTATTCTCATGAGTGTATTGCAAGCCATGACTCAGGTTCAGGAGCAGACATTAAGTCTCGTTCCTCGCCTACTTGCAATGATGATCGCGACACTGATATTGATGGGTTGGATGCTCTCAGAAATACTCCAGTTTGCACAGGGAATGTTTTCAGGAACAACATGACAAGTTTTTCTTACATCTTGATGCTCCCATTTTTAGCAGTGCTCGCCAGAGTTGCAGGGCTTGCAATAGCTGCTCCAGTTTTTGGTTCGCCCGCAATTCCAAAAGTAGTCAGGGTCGCAATTATTCTTGTCCTTGGATTTTCAACTTGGACAATGACCGCAGATGTTCCCATTTCCGAAATTGGAATGATGGGATTGCTCGTCATTCTTGTTGGTGAATTTGCTATCGGTGCAACCATTGGTTTTTTGATGAGCATGCCTTTGATAGCAATGCAAATCAGCGGTTCATTGATGGGGCAACAAATGAGTATCGCTTTGCCTTCAATGATTGACCCAGCTACTGGTGGAGAATCTGATGAGGTCGGAAGAGCTTTTATGATGTTCGCAATAGTTGGCTTTGTAGTTATAGGTGGTATTGAACAAACATATATGGCTGTTGTTGGAAGTTTTGGACATCTACCTGTTGCAACTCTTGCTGGAGATTCGATAGTTGCAACTTTAACTGGGTTACTCGACACAGTTTTTGAGTTTGCTCTTCGGGTGGCACTCCCTTTAATTGCAATATTGATGATTCAAACAGCTGCGCTCGCCATGATTGCAAGATCAATGCCTCAATTGAATATTTTTAGTATTGGTCTACCCGTACGAATACTTGTTGGAATGATTGTACTTATAGCTGGGCTATCAATTATTGGATCATTCATGTCAACCATGATGCCGGACATGGTGGGTTCGGTTTCCCAGTGGGCGACAGGAGAGGTGCAATGAAACAGAATCGACAAGATGCAACTTTACCTGCGAGTGTTCGCCGTTTGAAAAAAGCACGAGAGGACGGGCAAGTCGCAAGATCGAACGACTTGTCATCTGTCTTGTTCCTATTTGTGGCTGTTGGGGTTGCAATTACTTTAGTGCCTTATGGGCTTGAAGCGAGTAAACAATTTCTAATTGAAAACCTTTCATATGGAGTTGATAATTCAGCTGAAGCGTTTACTGACATGGGATGGCAACTTATTAAAGTTTTAGCGATTCCTTTTACAGTGTTTTTTATTGCTGCAATATTTTCTGGGTTTATTCAAGTCGGTAGTATATTTTCATCAAAAGCAGTTACTCCAAATTTTTCCCGATTAAATTTTGGATTCTCTACTCTATTTGGTTCAAGAGGAAACATGAACCTTTTGTTTTCATTGAGCAAACTCATTCTGGCCTCAGCCGTTGGTTTGCTAGTTATCTTTCAATATAAAGAGCAACTGTTTTCGTTGGGCTCAAGTGAACAACTCACCGACAGTATTCACACAGTTGTGTTGATTGGTTCGCGGGTCGTTTTTGCGACACTAGCAATATTGTTACTACTGGGAATTTTTGATTATTGTTGGCAACGACACGCTTGGAAAACAGACTTGCTTATGACGAGGCAAGAAGTAATTGAGGAACAGCGAGATCACGGCGGCCGGGGTGTCGAAGCGAGAAACTATGCGATGAGGATTTCTAATAAGATTGCAAGAACTACTAGCCCTTCCCTAATTATTTCTGGAAGCACATTTGCAATTTCTCTTCGTTGGAATGCGTCCACAATGACTGCCCCAATTGTTCTTGATATTTTGAGGGGCGATTCATATCTTCAAGAACTTGACAAACTCAAGAAAGATGGAGTTTTGATAATTGAAAATGCTGTGCTAGCTCAAAAAATTATGCAGGGAAGTGATGTTGGGCTTGGCATTCCATCGTGTTTACATGGCGAAATAGCTACGTTATTAATTACGAAGAAGAAAGATGCACGATGAATATAAGAATGAATCAATTTGACTCGATACTGAGT
>CAZQGB010000043.1:6969-10996 GCA_964592615.1 uncultured Isosphaeraceae bacterium
GATTTGTCAACGGGGCTTATAAATGAGAAACAAGCAACAAACCGGCGAGATAACGTTTTGAGAGAAGCCGATTTTTATGGCGCCATGGATGGAGCGAGTAAATTTGTGCGTGGGGATGCAATTGCTGGTCTTGTCATCATTGTAATTAACATTGTTG
The DNA here is from genome assembly GCA_964592615.1 of uncultured Isosphaeraceae bacterium. GTDB lineage: Bacteria > Planctomycetota > Phycisphaerae > Phycisphaerales > SM1A02. The sequence goes on from CAZQGB010000043.1 coordinate 7,127, forward strand.
GGGGATTGACCGTCGGGGTTGCTGTAAAGGGTTGGTCTGTACTTGAGTCTGCAGATTTATTTACTCGTCTCACAATTGGAGATGGACTAGCAAGCCAAATTCCATCTTTTCTTATTGCGATTGCTGCAGGTCTTATTGTTGCAAGAGCGGGTAACCGAACTCCGCTTGGGATGGAAATACCAAATCAATTGGTTTCACAACCAGCAGCCATTGGTCTTGTTGCTGGGTTCTTGGTTCTTCTATCTCTCACACCATTGCCCACATTGCCACTTTTGGCATTAGCAATGGTTCTCGGAGGGTTAGCATGGTTTGGTTTTCAACGCAAAGATGTTCAAGATGAAGCAGCATCGGAGTCGGAAGAGGAAGAAGCAACTCCTCTGGTATCGATTCAAGAAGCCGTCCTTACGCTGGAGTTTGGTAAAGCATTATTGCCTCTAGCTTCTGCACAACGAGAAGGCAATATCGTTGAAAAAATCGCATCGTTGAGATTGACTGTTGCACAAGATTTGGGTCTGATGATTCCATCGATTCGGATTAAGGATAATTTGAGTTTGGATCAGAATTCATACAGAATCTTGCTTAAGGGTGGTGTGGTGGGGGAAGGCGTTGTGTATAACGGTCGAAGGATGATCATCCATCAAACTGAAATGGGGAGCGAAATCGATGGTATTACAGAGCGAGAACCAGCATTTGGGATGTCAGCTATTTGGGTGACTGATGAAGTTCTCAGTGGGCTAGGGGACCTGTTTGTACAAGCAGTAGGTCCAGTTTCGGTCATCATGACACATCTTTCTGCAATCGTGAATGCACATGCCCAAGAGTTATTATGTCGAGAAGACGTATCAATAATGATAGAATCGCTGCGTGCAACTTCTCCAAGATTAGTTGAAGAAGAGATTGGATCTAGGGTTTCTGTGTCACGATTGCACCACATATTAAAGGCCTTACTTTCTGAACATGTACCAATTATGGACCTAGCAACCATTATTGAAGCTGCTTCAGATTCTTCGACAGTATCGCTTGAGGAGTGTGTTGAGCAGGTTCGAATTGCTCTGAAAAGGCAAATTTGTGCATCTATCTCGAGCGACGGAGATGCTGGGCGTCAGGTTATTCGATGTCTCGAACTGCCTCTAGAAGTTGATGAGGCAGTATCTAGGGAATTAATATCAAAGGAAATTTTATCTGCGGCAGTTCATCAAGCAGCCCTTCCCCTTGTAGCAGAGGGTCTGCCAATTGTCGTAATCTCATCAAACAAATCCAGAAGACAATTAAAAAATAGAGTAGCAAACACAAAAGATGATATTGTTGTTTTGAGTAGGGACGAAATAGTTCAAGAGGTGGACTTGCAAGTTGTGGGAAAAGTTGAAACAATGAGACTTGAGTCAAGAACAATCAGCTAAGGTATACAAATATGATGACGAGAAAAATTAACAAGAAAACCATCAGGTACGCCAAATGGTTGCTACAGCAAAAAGACAAAAATCCGACTCAGCAAATAGAACAAGAGAGTCCAACGCAATCGGTGAAGAAGCCATCGCAACATGGTGAACAGAATCAACCAGCTCAGGTGAAGAAATTATCTCAGCAACAAGAACATAAGCCACAAAAACAAACTGCAGCCAAAAGGATTGAATTAGGTATTGCAGAGATTAGAAATCTAGTGACCGAGGTTCTAGATCAAGAAACTGCAGGTCGTCTTTCTCCCGTTCTAGCAAATGCGCATCGTACCTTGGTGAAGAAGGGAATAGACTCTTCGCTTGCAACTGACATTGTTCAAACTCTTGATATCAACTCATCTATGAGCAATGAAGAAATACAGAAAAATATGATGAATGAGCTCATTCGGCGCTTGCCAGAAGTAGTGCCTCCATCAAACCGATATTCAATGGAACCGACGGTTATTGCGTTAGTTGGACCAACAGGTGTTGGAAAAACAACAACTATTGCGAAACTCGCAACAAAGTATTGGTTGCAGCAGGGAAGAAGTGTTGCATTTATTACTGCTGACACATATAGAGTTGCAGCAGTCGATCAATTAGGGCAGTACGCAAAACTGTTTGAATCGAAAATGGAAGTTGCTGGGACGGTAGAGCAGATGGAAGAAGCAATGGAGGCATCGCAGTCGGCAGATATTATTCTTATCGACACAGCTGGTAGAAGTGCAATTGACGGTGATCGAATTCAAGAGACATCAAACATTCTAAAAGTAGCCAATCCAACTGAGACACACCTTGTGTTAAGTGCAGCTTCGTCAAGGACTGCTACCAAAAAAGCTGCAGAGGGGTTTGCCATCACAGGATATGATCGTGTCATTGTCTCAAAACTTGATGAGACCGAAATGCTAGGAGAAATGATCTCTACGCTCTGCGCGTTGAATAAGCCACTGAGTTGGTTTACCGATGGACAGGATATATCTATGCACTTTGATCTTGCCAGACCTTCGAAGCTAGTAGAATCCCTCTGGATGCAAGATAGACCGATAACCCATTAGGGTTATTCATGTTACAACATTTGTATAAGCACGGCCGATTTGACCTTGATGTGTAGATATCAGTCAAATGGAATCCATTTACAAGGGTATTCTCGGACTATTGCGCTTTCAGAATGCGGAACAGTATATGAGTATCAACTTATGTTTTTGTGTTTCCTTGAATAGAACCGGCTTGAATGCGACTTTAAATAGGTGTCACAATTGTGACAATTTACAAAAATCATGGCAAACAACCCTCAAACCTCATTGTCTAAACATACTGATGCGCGGTATAGTCACCGCATCGATGCCAAGGATCGGCATGATAATGAAAGTGGTGCGTATGTTCGTACCAGTTTGGTGACAGGGTCAAGGAGTAGACCAATGCCAAGTGCAACAGTACAGAAATTAACGAAATCAGACCTTGAAGGAAATATTCCTAGAGGACTTGATATCACCGTCGAAACCCCAAGTGGAGAAATGGGTCTTCTTGATGTATGGATTTCATACAAAAATGAGAAGACCCTTGAACTCCGAAACGTGTTGATGGAACACTATCTTCAATTGGTAAGGTACACAGCTGAACGTGTTCATCAAAAGTTGCCATCAGAAGTTGATGTAGATGATTTATATTCAGCAGGACTGTTTGGTCTTATGCAAGCAATCGATGCGTACGATTTAACTCGCGGTTTTAAGTTTGAAACATATTGCACACAAAGAATTCGTGGAGCAATTTATGACGAGCTCCGAGCTATGGATTGGGTGCCACGGCTGGTGCGTTCGCGAAGTACAAAAGTTGACCGTGCTCGTAAATCAATAGAAATGGAAACGGGCGAAAAAGCAACGGACGATCAAATTATTGGTCAACTTGAAGTTGACACTGAAGAGTATGAAAAAATTGAACGAGATTCACGCCCTGTCTTGATGACCTCCCTGAACCGAAAGGCATACGACTCTGATTCATCAAAAGAAGTTCAGGAAATTGATGTAATTAAGGACAAGCGACAAGAAAACCCAGTTTTGGAGTTGCAACGTCAAGATTTACAGTTCCTTCTTACAAAAGGCCTTACTCGTGCAGAGCGGTTAATTGTTGTCTTGTACTACTATGAAGAAATGACAATGAAAGAAATCGGTTTGACTCTCGATTTGTCTGAGTCGCGTGTGAGCCAAATGCATTCATCGATTCTTGCGCGTCTTAAAGCTCAAATGCAACATCGTTCAAAAGAATTTTAATTAAAACTTATTCCCAACTGAAAAAGACCGCGACTATTGTCGCGGTCTTTTTGTTTTTTTTATTTGGATTAATCAATTAGCCCATGCACCGATGACAGCAAGTAAGTCAACTACATCGACCATAGAGTCACCGTTAATATCTTCGTTGCAATCTTTGCAAGGTCCCC
>CAZQGB010000044.1:0-10968 GCA_964592615.1 uncultured Isosphaeraceae bacterium
TGACATATTCTTTTCATTGATGTGTTCGCTAACTTTTGTTCTAAGTGCCAGCGCTCGGTCTGATGTACTAGAACCTTCAGGAAATTCTGCAAGTGCATCATTTGCAATTGCAATAACTGCTTCATCCGTTCCGTCACAAATTGCTGATGCAGCAAGGTAATCTTCATCCGCCAACTCTTTTCCAGTAGCACTGCTTGGAGAGTTAAGGTCAACTAAGACGGTCGCCGTTCCATCCTCATTTAAAGTCACGGTTTGCATTCCTGTAGAAGGCAAGTTGACCTTTGTGTCATCTTTTGTTTTAACTCGCATAGTTAATTTTCTAGCATTTTTTGCAATCGGTTTGTTCGGTTCAACAAACAAACTAACCATCAACTCTGGCACTTCGTTTACTGGAGAAAGAGCATCATTCTTCGACATGAGTTTGTTCTCTATTGCTCCAAAGCCCGCGTTCATCTTTGACCCAACGTTCAAGCCATCCGTCGTGTAATACTCCATACCAACAACGGGCATTTTGTCATTCACTGTTTCCCAACCGATGACTTGCTGTTCAACGCCAAGAACCTTTTGTTGCTCGTCGCTCTTTTTTGTCATCACAACTGTGATTACAGATGGGCCTAGTTCCGTAGCCATTGTTTGATACGTAATTGCTTCAGCGCCCTCTGCGATCTTTTTCTTAAAAAATCGCTTAGCTACTTGTGGTGTAAGCCACGCTTCTTTTGGCAGTGGAACCTTTTTTACGATGGGCTCACCACCAGCAACAGTTGTCATTTCCAATTGCTCATCCCCAAAGACCCACTTGGTTTCTTGCACCATCCCCATCGCCTCTTGGGTTGAATTTACAGAAATTGGCTTGCCAGTATCAGTTTCTAAAAAAGTAGACGAGACACTGATCGAAATTTCCATGCCACCACGAGAGAGTGTCATGTTTTGTATCTTGGTTGATTTAACATTGTCTGTTTCGCTATCAACTTCAACGAGTTCGTGCGCCCAGCCAGATTTAGAACCATCAATGTAAACGCTGTACCAGTTGTCTTCTTGGATTGTCCACTCTGCAAAAGAGACCGACGAGACAAGGGCAACAAGTAGTAGTGGTATTTTATGAATCAATTTCATCATTTTGCTCCAATGGACGCATCAAGGGAAAGAGAATGACATCGCGAATCGATTCCATTCCAGTAAGTAACATAACTAAGCGGTCAATACCAAGACCAAGTCCACCCGCAGGTGGCATGCCAACGCGCAAAGCATTTATAAAGTCCTCATCGAGCGAACGGAATGCGTTCACTTCATCGTCAGCACCATCAAGTTGCTCTGTGAATAGTTGCAATTGCAAATCAGGGTCATTCAATTCGGTATACGCGTTAGCAATTTCCATTTCTGCAATAAACAACTCCCAACGATGGGACAATGTCGCATCGTTTTCATGTGGTCGAGTGAGGGGAGAAATCGCACTTGGGAAATCGGTTACAAATGTTGGACGATTCGCAACAAGTGAGGACTCTGCGTGAGCATCAAACAAATCGCTAACAAGAAGCCAATGATTTTTCGTTGCAGCATCCCCAAAACCATGTTCACTTGCTTTTGCTCGTACCGCTTCTTCATCGTGCATAGAACAACCAAGTGATTGTTCAAACAACTCGCCATATGTCACTCGGTCAAATGGTTTTTCATAATCAATTGTTAAATCGCCATACGCAATTGAAGAGGCATCACCAACTGCAGTAGCAGATGCACGAATCATTCCCTCGGTCAATTCCATCATGGTTTCACAGTCACCAAACGCTTGGTATGACTCAAGCATCGTAAACTCAGGATTGTGCCTTCTTGAAACACCTTCATTGCGGAAGTTACGATTAATTTCAAACACTTTTCGCATTCCACCAACAAGTAATCGTTTCAAATAAAGCTCTGGTGCTATTCGCAGATATAAAGGAATGCTCAGTGCGTTGTGGTACGTTTCAAATGGTTTCGCAGCTGCCCCACCAACAATCGATTGCATCATCGGTGTTTCAACTTCAAGGTACCCTTCGTCGTGCATAAAAGAACGAATTGTTGACACGATGAGCGAACGAGTTTTAAACGTTTGGATTGTTTCTTCGTTTGTGTACATGTCAACATACCGTTGTCTGTACCGTGTTTCAGCATCGCTCAAACCATGAAATTTTTCTGGTGGTGATGCTAACGATTTACAAGCGAGTTCAAAAGAATCTGCCCAGACGCAAATTTCGCCTTTATTTGTCTTCCCCATTTTGCCTTCAGCAACAATAATGTCACCGTAGTCGAGTTTGCTTGCAACCTTAAACTGTTCGATTGGCATTGCTGCTTTGGAGCAACTGATTTGCAAGTCACCGCTGTCGTCGCGAATCACAAGAAAGGTCAACTTGCCCATTGCTCGGTGCTGGATACACCGACCTGCAACTTTTACTATTGGTCTGTTGTCGTTCTCGCTGTCTTCTTTAAATGCGTCATGGGCTTCTTGGTTAAATTGGGCACGAGCGGCCTCAAGAGAAATTAACCCATCAACCCTCCTTCCCCATGGATAGACGCCATAATCATCAATCCACCGACCCAATTTTGCTCTTCTGGCAGCAACTAATTGGGATTCATCTTGTTGTTGTGCTGTGTTATCTGACATAGAAGGTAGGATGGTAACTTGCTTGGGATAGATTTGAAACAAGGGTATACAAGAATATGACAACAACTATCAAACGAATTGGCATTCTCACTGGCGGAGGAGACTGCCCAGGGCTCAATGCAGCGATTCGCGGGCTTGGCAAATCAGCGCTCTTCCAAGGAATCGAAGTTGTTGGAGTTCAAGATGGATATCAGGGGTTGATTGAAAACCGAATTCAACAACTTGGCGTTAATGAGTTGTCAGGAATACTTACTAGGGGCGGAACTATTCTTGGAACAAACAATAAATGCTCTCCGGAAAAATATTACGAAGGCAGAAACGATAACGGTGAACCAATCTATTCAAACGCTGTTGATCGCTGCATGGCTAACGCAGAAGAACGTGGACTTGATGTGCTTTTTGTAATTGGTGGTGATGGAACTTTTACGTGTACCAAGCCACTCGTTGAAGCTGGTCTTCCATGCATTGGAGTGCCAAAAACCATTGACAATGATATTTATGGAACTGATTTAACTATTGGATTTACCACTGCAACTAGAATTGGAACAATGGCACTTGACCGATTGCACTCAACAGGTGACAGCCATCATCGCGTCATGATTTGCGAGTTGATGGGAAGAAACTCTGGTTGGCTCACACTTGCAAGTGGGCTAGCATCAGGATCAGATGTAATTTTAATCCCAGAAATTCCATTTGATATTGAGACCATTTGTAATTTTGTTGATGGAAGACGAAATGAGCAAAGCGGTTTTTCCATTATCGCGTGTGCAGAAGGCGCGCATGCAATTAACGGTCAACAAGTTGTGTCAAAACACATTGATAACAGTCCAGACCCAATTCGACTTGGTGGAATCGGACAACTTGTTGCTCATGAAATCGAAAAACGTACAGGCATCGAAACTCGCACAACAACGCTTGGTCACATCCAGCGTGGTGGTGAGCCCGCTGCTACCGACCGTGTTGTCGCAACAACATTTGCTACTGCTGCTTTTGAACTCGCCATGGATGGTCAATTCAACAAGATGGTTGCGTTGATTGATGGCCACATGGAAGCAAAAAACATTCTTGACGCTGCTGGTAAACAACGGCTTGTGCCAAAAGACCACCGTTTCATCCGAGCTGCCCGAGCAGTCCGAACTTGTTTTGGCGATTAAGAAGCTTTCTCTTCAGCAAGGACAAATGGTGCAGCTTCAGCTAGGGTTGGAGCAAACAGTGTTGGAGTTGTTTCATCAGTAACTCTTCCTGGGGCAGTAAGCCAAATAGTTTTGCAACCAACTGCTTGCCCCGCCTGAATATCACGCGCTGTATCGCCAATCATCCAACTTGTTTCAATATCGATATTAAAATCCTCAACTGCTTGAAGAATCATTCCGGGGTTTGGTTTACGCCATGGATGCTCACCCGTCCACTCACTTAGGACTCCCTCCGGATGATGACAACAGTAGTAATACCGTTCAATTGGACCAACAAGCGTATCGATATGGTCATGAACCGCCGTTATGTCCTTTTCGGTGAAAACTCCTCGTGCAACTCCTGCTTGATTTGTGATGACAATGAGCAACCAACCCGCCTCTGCAAGCGATGTAATCGCCTCTTTTGCGCCATCAATAATTGTTACAGCCGCTGGATCGCCCAAGTCGCCTTGGTTATCAATGATAGTTCCATCTCGATCTAGGAATACTGCTTTTCTCACCACCATAGAATACAGGGAATGCCACTTCAACAAGACATCAACCATCTTGCAATTCTCATGCCCTCTTGGGTGGGCGATGTGGTTATGGCGTCATGTGTTTGGCAGATGGCGAGAGAAAAATACCCAAACGCGACAATAACTGCCGTAATTCGTCCTAACCTTGCCCCTCTTCTTGAAGGAGTACAAGGGATAGACAGCGTGCTCCCGCTTGAAATGAAATCCTCAGTCTTCACTGCAAGTAGTACGTTAAAAAGCATTCAGGCCGATGCCATCGTGTTACTCCCAAACAGTATCCGCGCGGCAATTATTGCTCGTCTTGCAAATATTCCACATCGAGTTGGATACGCGCGTGACTGGCGAAAATGGTTATTAACTGAAGGTGTCCAAGTAAAGAAACATCAAACACCAGAACCAACAACTGAATATTACTTGCATCTTGCAAACATTTTGTTTGGGATGAACAACACTTGTTCGACACCTTCACTTGAGTACGCCGAAAAAGAGGAAAGTTGTCTTGAAGAATTTTCAAAACCAATTGTTCTTTTGGTTGCAGGTGCTAGTAAAGAACAAAAACGTTGGTCGCCTAAGAATTTTGCAAAAGTCGCAGACGCCCTGACCGAATCTGGTGCAACTTGTGTTGGCATTGGTTCGCCTGATGAATATGAGCTTGTAGAGCAAATTGCAAGCGCCGCACATTCTAGGGTTCACAACCTTACTCGTTCTGGCATTACGCTTGGCTCACTTGCAACTGTCGTCGCTCAAGCAGATTTAATGATTACAAATGACACAGGTCCTCGTCACCTTGCTGTTGCAAGTGGAACACCAGTTATAACGATGTATGGTCCAACTGATTACCGTTGGACAAAGTATGATTGCGAAAACGACATCGCAATTCTTGCCGATCCTTTCTTGCCAGAAAATCTTGTCGCTGATAGCAATCCAGAACGATGCAACATCAACAATATCCCTTCAAGTGATGTCATCGCGATTGCTCAACTTATTTTGAACAATCAGAACCAACCTTAGGTTCTTCACCGCGAATAATTCTTCCAATGTTGGAACGGTGTTTCCAAAAGACCATAATCGCAATAAGCCCAGTCGCGCCAAGTAGAGGCCAAGCGTGTTCAAGAGTTGAGCTAAGAAAAACCGTTGCAGTTGCATCGCCAAACAAAACGATCGCTGCAACAAGACTTGCAAGCGAAATCATTTTTGTTCCTTTTAGTGTGATGAGCCAAGCAAGAAATGCCAAAAGTACTGGGATAGTCAGTAGCGGCCACACTGCGACCATGCCACCGAACGTTGTTGCAACACCTTTCCCTCCACCAAATTTTAACCATGGGGAATACATGTGACCGAGCAACGCAACAAATGCTACGCAAATCCAAAGAAGCATCTCAGTTGTTTCGATTTGATTAATTGACTCTCCAAACACTTTTGCGAGTAACCCGATCACAACAACGGGAACAGCACCTTTTAGAACATCAAGCAAGAAACAAATCAAACCAAATTTTTTCCCAAGTACACGACCTACATTTGTTGCGCCTATATTTCTAGAACCGTGATCGCGAATGTTTACGCCTCTTGCTTTTGCAATAAGCACACCAAACGGAATACTTCCAGCGAAGTAAGCGCATGCGATTCCAATTGCCCATTGAATGCCTGTCATACTGTCCATGCTATCAGGAGAAGAAGAATCGGGCGTAAATCAATACATGTTCTAAGTAGAGTGGTTTGAAACAATGACGGAAGAGGAAATGCAAGTAAAATTATCCAACCTATAGGTGATTCCAATTCAATTGCAGCTACTAGATAAAGTACTCCAGCGACACACCATGTTAGGCGTGGACCAAGTTTTTTTGCCAATGTAATGCAACCTGTTGCTGTATCAAATTCACAATCAACAAGGTCGCACACCAGTGCATCTGCGCTGCAAATCAAGATAAATGCCAGAAGAGTAATGATGGAGTTTGAAAAATCATTAAGTACCCACCCAAACAAAGCAATTGCACTACCAACTACGAACGGTTTTAAAAATGGAAATGTTCGCAGTGGCTTTGTGAGGGTTCTTCTTCCATATACGATTACACCTGCCAGTGAGCAAAAAACCAGTAGCGTAGTAAGGGGATGGTGAATTGCAAAAACGGATATTGCTGAAACAAGAAGGGTATAAGAAATTGCGAGTATTATTTTTTTGTGGCGAAGTGCAAGTCGGTGCCTCTCTTGCATAGGTTCAACCGCATCAACGGATGTTCGATGGAACATATAGATACCTGCTGTGAGAAGTCCGGAACCAATCAACAAAATTGGGTTCTGTTCGTTGCCTTGCACGTAAAACATCAATGCTGTGATTCCAACCACATACAGAGCTGCTGGAATGCCAAGCACCGTCAACCACGCCATCCCACCATTCTAATCGTGCACCCTTCTATGGGTGACAGTCCCCTGGGGACTGTCCCCCATATTGCGGTACAATGTGTGGATGGATGTGCACGCTGGATATCACTCACCATTGTCTGGGAGGTACGCATCCACAGAGATGCAAGAAATATGGTCTTCAAGGCGTAAAATCGGTACTTGGCGCCGATTATGGCTCGCGCTTGCTGAATCTGAGCAAGAACTTGGCCTCGATATCACAGACGAGCAAATCGAAGAACTTCGATCTCACCTCGATGATATTGATTTTGATGCCGCTTCAAAATATGAGAAAGAACTTCGTCATGATGTGATGGCACACGTCCACACCCTTGGCGATGCTGCACCGGTCGCACGATCAATTATCCACCTTGGGGCAACGAGCCAATTCGTCAACTGCAACACTGAAATGTTGCAAATGCGAGACGCTACAAAACTCATCGCATCAAAAATTGCTCATGTCATTTGCAATCTCGGCGACTTTGCCCATCAACACCGCAACGTCCCCACTCTTGGCTTCACACATTACCAACCTGCACAACCAACCACCGTTGGCAAACGCGCTACGCTTTGGGCACAAGAACTTGCCCTCACTTTAGAAGAACTTGAATTCCGACTCGACACAATGCGTTTCCGTGGAGTTCGTGGTGCAACTGGAACACAAGCCTCTTTTCTAGATTTGTTTGATGGCAACCACGACAAAGTGATGCAACTTGACACACTCGTTACTGAAAAAATGGGTTGGGACACTGATAAAAGATTTTCCGTCACCGGTCAAACTTACCCAAGAATTGTTGATGCCCAAATACTTTCGTCTCTTGCTTCAGTTGCTGCTTCTGCACATAAATTAGCAACTGACCTGCGCCTCCTTGCGAATCGAGGCGAACTTGAGGAACCATTTGAGAAAAACCAAATCGGTTCTTCTGCTATGGCTTACAAACGAAATCCAATGCGGTGCGAACGCGTCTGCGCGCTTGCTCGCCTTGTAATGAACATGCCACCAAATGCACTCCAAACCGCAGCAGTGCAATGGATGGAGCGTACCCTAGACGATTCCGCAAACCGTCGAATCACATTGGCTGAATCTTTCTTGGCTCTAGATGGCCTACTTGATGTCCTTGGAAACATCACAGGCGGCTTGATTGTTCACAAAGCACGAGTTTCAGCAAATCTGCAAAACGAGATGCCATTTCTCGCCACTGAACGCCTGATGATGGAGGCCGTCAAAAATGGTGCAGACCGCCAAGATGCACACGAAGTCGTCCGCTCACACGCTATCGAGGTCGCTAGGCAAATTAAAGAAGAAGGCATCAATAATAACCTTCTTGAGCGTCTTGCCACAGAGCCAATGTTTCAAGGGGTGAATCTCTCCATGGCGACAGATCCAAGTGGATTTGTGGGTCGAGCACCAGAACAAGTGGATGATTTTTGCGATTCAGTTGTTCACCAAATCCGGCAAAGGTATAGCGACTCAGAGGTCGAAATAGCCCAATTGCGAGTCTAAAACCCTAACGCTCACCTAACAAACGACTGTTTTTTATGATTTTTCTGCAATTACGTGGCAAAAACGCCTTGTCTGCCGATAAAGAATGCATTGAAATGCAATTAGAAGGGCATCTAATTGCCCACAAAATACACCCTAGGGTAACCCCTAGTACAACGCTTTGGAGGCACCAACTATGGAATCGTATGACCGCTTAGCACAACTAGTTCAAGACGTAACTGATGATATGGCAAAATGTGAGGGTGGCAATAAAGCCGCTGGCACTCGAGTCAGGAAGGCAATGCAAGACATCAAAGCAGCAGCACAAGACGTTCGCAAGGATGTACTTGGTCTTCGCAACAGCGACGGATAACGCACACGATTATATTTTTAGTGAATGGGCTCAAGCAATGTTTGAGCCCATTTGTTTTATACTCTGAGTCTCTTATGGCTATTGAACCAATTCTTGACATCTCAACCATTGACCTTTCGCATATTGCTATCTCCGAAGAGGAGGTCGGCAAGATGAACCCGCAATCTGGAGATATGCGCCAACTCGACCATGTCTCATATGTGCAAGAGGACAATCAACTTGCTGTTGGAATAAAAAATGTCAAAGACGATGAGTTTTGGGTCTCGGGGCATATTCCAGGTCGACCGATTTACCCTGGGGTTCTAATGATTGAAGCAGCTGCGCAGCTAAGCAGTATTTTGTATCACTTGAACGCTGATGGCGATCATTTCATGGGCTTTACTCGTTGCGACAATTGTTCATTCCGAGGGCAAGTGCTCCCAAACAATACGTTAGCAATTGTGTCAATCATCCGAAAATTTCAACGCCGTCGTTTTGTTTGTGATGCGCAGGGATATGTCGATGGCCAGTTTATGTTTGAAGCAAAAATCACTGGCATGATGATGTGATGGAACCCTACCCACTAACGTTTGAGCCATTACTAAAAGAGAAGGTTTGGGGTGGACGAGCGCTTGAACGATTTGGTAAACAAGTACCCGATGGAGTTTCCATTGGCGAATCTTGGGAACTTGCTGATTTACCTGCTTCCATTCCAGATGGAAAAAGCGTCATCGCAAATGGACCACTAGCAGGCAAACAACTTGATGAACAATTTCCCCTCCTAATCAAATTCCTTGATGCTAACGAGAACCTCTCTGTGCAGGTACACCCAAGTGACGCGTATGCAGCAAAGCATCCAGAAGCCCATCTAAAAAGCGAAGCGTGGATTATTCTCGACACAACCCCAAGCGGGTGTATCTATGTTGGCTTGAAGGATGGAACGACCGAGGATGATCTTCGCAATGCTATTGCAAACGACGCTGTGCCCGAATTATTAAATGCAATTAACGTCAAAAAAGGTGAATGCTATTACTTACCGAGTGGAACATGCCACGCACTTGGTGCGGGTGTACTTGTTGCCGAAGTGCAAACTCCAAGTGACACTACGTTTCGTGTTTGGGATTGGGGACGTTTGGGTAGAGAGATGCATGTTGAACAAGCGATGGAATGCATTGACTTCCAAGCACCTGCATTAACATTTAACAAACCAGAACCAATGCGAAGTGGCGATTTTTTAACAACGTTGTTTGTTACGACGCCCTTCTTTTCAATTGAACGCATTGAATCAACATCTGATACAACGCTAGATTTGATAGTCGATGAAACACCGGTTGTTCTTATGGTTGTCGAAGGAAACGCTCACATCGAGCATGATGTTCCCGCTGATGCCCCAGTTGGTACAACCATATTACTTCCAGTTGGCTTAACTAACGCAACGATTACTATGCCAAAAGGCACAGCAATTTTGCGCTTCGATTTGCCCGACAAAAACCGAATCGCATAAACTATCCCGCGGGTCGTTTATTAATTTGTTTAAGCTTGAATATCGAGTTGTTGCCCAGTAGCAATTCGAGTTGCTGCTTCAATGCAGTCAGCCGTTCTCGTATAGAGCTGAAGCGGTTGAGCATTAGTGACATCAATGCCATCAAATGTAACCTTTCCTGAAACCTGAGCCGCAACAAGTTGTTGCACTGGAGAAGCGACCGCTGCCTTTGCAACCTGCGTAGCTCGTTGCGCTCCGTACGCTTGCGCGACGGAAAATGGGATTGGTCCTTCAATGTTCATACTGTTAGATTACCTCACACTTCCAAACTTGCAACCCCCCCCCAAGAAAAAACGATTGTTGCTCTTCCCGCAACAACCGATATTCTTGTTTTCGGAATGTAAAATTCCGAGGGCCGCCGCCCACCATTGGCGGCTAATAGACATCGACAGCTCCAACCCGCTCGCTTGAGCCGATAATACTTTTTTATAAAAACGCATAAAAAATATGATTAAACCACATTGAGTACAGTGGAGACTATTTGCTCGTCGGTGTGTCAGTGAGCCAAAGCAAAACAAGGAGTGTGAAGCAGGCGGGGCCAAGGCGCCCCGTCGATGGAACACGACGAAGTTATGCAAAGTCGAAACTAGCACCGCGAGTAAAGAGAATCACATCTGTGCTCAATAGCTTTTAGCCCACAAAACACGTTGTTTTGATGGCTTGCCAGTAAAGATGCATGTTCCTTCTTCGTCGTGCCCTTCGTTTGGAATACAACGAAGCGTCACTTTCAAATCGCCTTTGATCTCGTCCTCTACAGCAGGGTCGCCGCAGAAATGCGCGTACACAAAACCGCTGCCATCGCCCTCAAAGTGATTGTAAAAATCTTCTTTGGAATCAAATGTTTGAGTGG
>CAZQGB010000045.1:0-1265 GCA_964592615.1 uncultured Isosphaeraceae bacterium
GAACGGACGATTGTTCCCTATCGGTCTACTGTGACCGAAAAGTTGAAGGCGGAATAGTAACCACTTCTCAAGATTTGGCTACACCCACCAGATAAATCCTTAAAAAAAACAACAAAGAAGTCGCAAAAACCTGTGTAAGTTCTTGTTATATAGGGAGTTAACCGCATTTGGCAAACTTTGTTTTTTCTTGGTCCGATAACCGAGTATCGGACGGTATCTCTATCGCGTTTTCTTGCAAAAAAGCGCCTATATCGCCAATAGAAGCCACTCCAATACACCCAATACCGGACTCTTTTTGTTGGTTTATCGGAACTAATAATTTTTTGTATCCTCTTCGCCTTACTTGTGCAATTCTTTGCTCAATCTGCGGAACACTTCGAACCTCGCCTCCGAGCCCAACTTCGCCAATCGCACAGACATCAGATGGCAAAGCAATACCGGTATATCCGCCAATAATTGAAACACAGAGTGCTAAATCAACCGCTGGTTCCGTAAGTTTTAACCCACCGACCGTACTTGTATAGATGTCTTGATCGCCAAGGTCAATACCTGCATGCTTTTCTAACACCGCGCTGAGCATAGTGAGGCGGCTACCATCAAGACCATTGGCTCGCCTTCGCGCTTGCCCATACGTTCCCTGCGCAACAAGAGCTTGTACTTCTATAAGTAAACACCGAGAGCCGTGCAAAGCGGGACATACAATCGCACCAGCTCGTGGTGGAGCATCTGGATCAAGAAACGCGGTAGCATCATCAACTTCAACAAGACCTTCCCTGCCCATTTCAAATAAACCTATCTCTAACGTAGTTCCAAAGCGATTCTTCAAGCCGCGAAGACCACGCAGCGCATAATGCCGGTCGCCCTCAAAGTTTAGTACAACATCAACTACATGCTCAAGAACACGTGGTCCTGCAAGTTGCCCATCCTTCGTAACATGGCCAACAACCATCACCGCCATTTGTAATTGTCTTGCAAGGTACACGAGTTCTAAACAACACCGGCGAATCTGCGTAACACTTCCAGGTGTTGACTCGATGTCATCGCGATAGACCATCTGTATTGAATCTACGATAAGCACTTTGGGGCGAAGTTTTAACACTTGAGCTGTGATTCTTTCCAGATCAGTATCCGAGAGCACATACACGCCCGACAAGTCCTCAGCCTCCATTCCACCAAGAACTCGCTCTGCTCGCAATTTACATTGGTACGCTGATTCTTCACTCGTTGCGTATAAAACATTCCCGCTTGGTTGCGAGTTATTTTGC
>CAZQGB010000045.1:1365-10121 GCA_964592615.1 uncultured Isosphaeraceae bacterium
AGTTATTTTGCGAGCTATTTGCTGCACCAATCGCCGCTTGCATCATGAGTGTTGATTTACCAATCCCGGGTTCTCCACCAACCAGCACAACACTTCCTATCACAAGGCCTCCGCCAAGGACTCGGTCAAGTTCCTCAATTCCTGTGCTTACCCGACCAATCGATGGTGCTTCAATGTCAAGAAGTTGAATTGCTTCCTTTTCGTCACCATATTGATTAACTGAGGTTGCAAACGCAGCTGCAGCATTTAAAGTTTCCCGTGGTAATGCTTCTTTCTTTGGAACTAGAGTGTCCCACTCGCCACAATTCGAACATTTTCCCATCCAAGTCGGTGCATTCGCGTTGCACGCGGAGCATGTGTACATAGACTTACGTTTTGCCATGGCGGGAATCCTACTCGACATTTATGACGACCCCGTGTCAGCATGCGGTTTTTCTTCTTTGGCTCAGAGCCAGGTTGGCTCAGAGCCAGGTTGGCTCAGAGCCGATTTGGCTCTGAGCCAGAATAATGTCGAGATTGCCAAGCCCATCGTGACCAACTTCGAATTGATTTTCGGCGCTGTTGCTTCGTAAGATTCGGAAATTGCCCATCCTTGCCAAAGGCAGTTTCTTTTCGCCAAGCGAGGTAACTTCCACTTCCAGTTTTGAATTTACAACGAACAAGTAACGAAACGGAAACCCAAAGGCCGCCAATCGTATTGCACAACTTACTCATGATGAAGGAGAGGTTTCCTTTGATGGGCCACTAAAACGACTTCCAAGTAATTCGACCCGCTTGTTCGTCTTGCTCGTTGGCAGGAGTGGTCTTGCAATAGCCATAATTAGGATCGCGATAATCGACCCAGTCCAGAGATACGGCGTCCAACCAAGATATATGTAGATAGAAACAATGAGAACCAAAAGAAGGGATGTCGGAATCATTCCCTCCCAAGCAAGACGCATCAACTGATCAAAGCGAAATCTTGGCAACGTCCACCGCACCACCATCGCCAAGAACACAAGCAGAAACACTTTGCCTAAAACTATGCCAAACTGAAGTAACACCATCATGATGCCACCAGCTGCAGGAAGGTCCCACCCTGTAATTGGGTTCAAAGACCAGCCACCAAGAAACAGCGTTGTAAAGAATGCAGCGCCTACAAAGAGATGAATATATTCACCCATAAAGAAAAGCGCCCAACGCATTGATGAATATTCCGTATGCCATCCACCAACAAGTTCTTGCTCTGCTTCAGACAAATCAAACGGAGCACGATTTGCCTCAGCGAGTAAACAAACATAAAACAAAATTGCTACAAGTGGCTGTTGTACGATATTCCACTGACCAGAGAGTTGTTGTGAAACAATTGCTTCAGGCAACAACGTGCCAGAAACTAAAACTACGCACAAAAGTGCGAGCCCCATTGGAATTTCGTAACTAATGATTTGCGCACCAGCTCGAAGACCACCAAGAAACGAGAATTTATTGTTTGACGCCCAGCCCCCAAGTGAAACTCCATACACTCCAAGAGATGCCGTAGCGACAATGTAAATAACACCTATATTGATGTTTGCTCCCATAACGGCAACGGTCTCAGTTCCAAGTTCTAAACCACCCGCCCACGGAATCACCAAGAAACCAATCATCGCTGGAATGACTGTCAACGCTGGAGCAATAGTGAACAAACCTTTATCCACACCCTTTGGCATGAAGTCCTCTTTGACAAATAGTTTTAAACCATCTGCAAGTGGTTGAAGCAAACCAAATTTACCAACTCGATCAGGACCAATGCGATCTTGCACCCACGCGCACACTTTGCGTTCGAGCAAAATGAAATACGCAGCTGCACCAAGCGAGAGGTGTAAAATGACGAGAATTACCACGACGGAAGTCAAAAGTTGTGGTGTTATCCAAGTTGGAACCCATTCAGGCATTGGTCGGAGATTATACCTTAATGGGTGTGGTGGTCAGTTCTAACTCAAAATAATCCTGAAGTGCAGCCACCTGCCAAGTCCCACCACGAAGTGCTTCGATTGCCTGCACTGCAGCGCGGGCTCCTGTGATTGTTGTAATCATAGGAACTCTTGCGCCAACTGCCATCGCACGAATCTGTCCCTCATCAGTCTGTGCACCAGTACTCGTTGGTGTATTAATAATTAAATCAATTTCACCGTTTGCGATTTTGTCGAGAATGTTTGGCCTAGCACCTTCAGATATTTTCCGAATGAGCTTTGTGTCAACACTGTGCGATGCTAACAAATCACGAGTCCCTCTTGTTGTGAATACTGTAAAACCCATTGACACAAGAGAACGAGCAACTTCCACAGCGTGAACCTTATCGCTCTCACGTATTGAAAGAAAAACTTGTCCTGAAGTTGGTAATGCACGACTCACTGCCATTTTTGCTTTTGCAAGTGCAACAGGGAGCGAACGATCCATTCCCATCACCTCACCGGTTGATCGCATCTCTGGTCCAAGGACAACATCAACACCTGGAAATTTTTCAAATGGGAAGGCTGGTTCTTTAACGGCAAAGAAACCAGTTTCTGTAATCTCCATCGTTCCAAGTTCGGCAAGTGATGCTCCCATCATTGCTTTTGCAGCTATCCGCGACCAAGGCACACCCTTTGCTTTTGCAACAAACGGTACGGTTCTCGACGCACGGGGGTTTACTTCAATGACATACACCTCTTCGTCCTTGACAGCAAATTGAACATTCATCAAACCGCGAACTTGCAATCGCTCTGCCATTGCACATGATTGGCGACGCAATTCATTCACAATTGATTTTGGAAGTGAATACGGTGGTAACACGCAACTACTATCACCACTGTGAATGCCCGCTTGCTCAATGTGTTCCATAACACCACAAACTATTGCTTGATGTGAGTCTTTAGAAAGTTCAACTTGCTTCGATGCTGTCGCTTCATGTGGAATAAAATCTGCAACAACATCAACATCAACTTCAATAGCTTCTGACAGAAAGCGGTCGATTAAAACTGGCGCGTGTTCAAGTTCAGAAACATCTACGGCTGTCTGCATGTAATACCGCAAAGCGTTTTCATCACTGCATATTTCCATTCCCCTACCACCAAGAACATAACTAGGCCGAACAAGAACTGGATATCCAATTTTTTCAGCAGTCAACACCGCGTCATCAAGAGAATACGCTATTCCGTTTTCTGGCTGAAGTAATTGTAGTTCGTCGAGCATCTCTTTAAAGCGATCGCGATCTTCAGCCAAATCAATTGCTTCAAGACCGGTTCCAATAATTGGTACACCTGCTGCTGCGAGACCGTGTGCCAAATTCAATGGCGTTTGACCACCAAATTGCACGATAACTCCTGCAACCTGACCAGAGCGATCCTGAATTTCGCTTCCGCCACCATTTAATCGCTCAAGAATATTTAATGTGTCTTCTAATGTAAGTGGCTCGAAAAACAAAAAGTCACTTGTGTCAAAATCGGTGCTAACCGTTTCGGGGTTTGAGTTTACCATGACGGATTCAAAACCCATTTCGCGTGCAGCAAATGATGCTTGGCAACAACAGTAATCAAATTCGATTCCTTGCCCAATTCTATTTGGACCCCCGCCAAGAATGACCATCTTGGGGTGACTCGTAACTCGAATTTCATCGTCAAATACTTCACCAACACCAAGTTTGGTAAAAGGTCGTTCATACGTTGAATAGTAATACGGTGTAACCGCTTCAAACTCTGCAGCACAAGTGTCAACAAGTTTATACACGGGCTCAACACCCAACTTCTTGCGAACATTTCTCGCTTTCAAAATCGTTTTAGTCGAAACAATGCCTTCGTAAAGATAAGCGAGTTGTGGGTCGGAGTATCCAAGTTCTTTTGCTCGCCGCATCAGCTCTAATGGCATTTCTTCGAGTGATGAAACTTGTTGCAGTTCATTTTCAAACTCAACTAGTTGAGTAAACTGATCAATGAACCACGGATCTATTTTTGTAAGATTATGAATCCTTTCTGGGGACCAGCCAAGTTTCATCGCGTACCGAATGTAATACATTCGACCTTGGCTTGGCACAGATAATTTGCGAACCAGTGTGTCTTCATCAATTGGCCATTGTGCTTCTTCGTCACCACGGCTAGCCCGCAACCATTCGTCATTTTTATCTAGCCCATACCCAAATCGTTTCACTTCCATTGAACGAATTGCTTTTTGGAAACTCTCTTTGAACGTTCTACCAATGCTCATTGCTTCACCAACAGATTTCATCTGGGTTGTCAGTGTTTCATCAGCTTCTGGGAACTTTTCAAATGTCCAGCGAGGCATTTTTGTTACGACGTAATCAATTGAAGGTTCAAAACATGCAGACGTTGTCTGTGTAATATCATTTCGCAATTCATCAAGCGTGTATCCAACTGCGAGTTTTGCGGCAATTCTAGCAATCGGAAATCCTGTTGCTTTTGAAGCGAGTGCAGAACTTCGCGAAACACGCGGGTTCATTTCTATCACAATCAACTTGCCGTTTTCTGGGTTCACTGCAAACTGCACATTAGACCCGCCGGTATCAACCCCAACTTCGCGCATAATTGCAAGAGCTCCATCACGCATTCGTTGATACTCTTTATCTGTTAGTGTCAGAATTGGAGCAACCGTAATGGAGTCGCCGGTGTGCACACCCATTGCATCGATGTTTTCAATTCCACACACAACAACACAGTTATCTTTTTTATCCCGAACTACTTCTAATTCATATTCTTTCCAACCAAGTAATGATTCGTCAATAAGCACTTGGTTAATGCGAGATGCTTCGATTCCCCTTTTTACAATTTCTTCAAACTCGTCTCGATTGTACGCGATTCCTCCGCCAGTTCCTCCGAGTGTAAATGCGGGGCGGATAATCGCTGGTAAACCGATTTCATCAAGAAAACTAAACGCTTCTTCCATCGTTGAAACCGTTGTACTCTTTGCTTGTTCCAACCCAGTATCTTGAACAACCTTTCTAAATGCTTCACGGTCTTCCGCTTTGAATATTACATCCCGAGTAGCCCCAATCATTTCTACTTCAAATTCCGCAAGAGTTCCTAATTCATCAAGTTCACACGCACAGTTCAATGCAGTCTGTCCACCGAGCGTAGGGAGCAACGCATCGACAGGGAATCCGGCATCTCGTTCTCTCTGAAGAACACGCCTAACTGCCTCAGGGGTTATGGGTTCTATATATGTCCGATCCGAAAATTCTGGGTCCGTCATAATCGTCGCTGGATTTGAGTTCACCAATACAACACGAAAGCCCTCTTCTTGGAGGGCTTTACACGCTTGAGTACCTGAATAATCGAATTCGCACCCTTGACCAATGACAATAGGTCCAGAGCCGAGAATCAGAATCGAATGGATATCATCTCTTCGAGGCATATCTTTTCTCAGTCTGCAAGTGCAAACTTGTGGCAGGATATCGATGATTGGCTCTCTCGGCTAGCATACTGATAACTAAATGTTCATCTTTGTCCTTTCCATCGCTTTTTTATTCCTTCTCATTGCCACAGTGAAGTTTTTACTCCTGCCTATGCTTGGTCGATTTGCAATGGGTGATGGTTCTGTGGCGCTCCTGTGGATGTGCAACAAGGTGTACGTACGGATAATTCACCACTTAAAGTCGACTGGATGTGAAATTATCCCAAAATCGGTGTATCCGGGGAAATTAATTGTGGTTTGTAAGCATCAAAGTCCAGTGGACCCTCTTCTTGTGCAATCTCAGTGCAGGTTTAAAATCCGGTGGCTCATGGCAAAAGAATACATGTCTCCAAAACTGAACTTCGTGTGGAGGATTTCTGGAGTAATTCCCGTTGCAAGAGATGGACAAGATGCAGCAAGTTTGCGAGTAGCACTTCGACATCTCAAGAAAAACGGCGTTATTGGCATTTTCCCGGAAGGTGGAATTAAACAACCACGCGAAGCAATCCACCCATTTGCCCAAGGGATTGGAGCAATGATTTCGCACACCAATGCCAAAGTGTTGCTTGTCACTGTTTCGGGGACTCCGATGAACGATGAGATGGGGGACGCGTTGTTCGAGCGGTCACGTTCGGTGGTTTCGTTCGTAGATCTCATCGAATATCCAACTTCAGCAACAAAAACTGAAATAACAGACGACCTTAGAAGACGATTAGCCCAAGCATCGGGGTGGTCGTTGGTAGACTAACCACGTGATTACGCGAATTAGAGGAAAACTCATTGAACTCACAGAGCGCTCTGCTTTGATTCATGTCGATTCATTAACGTACGAATTACTTGTTCCTGCTGCTGATGTCCCCACTCTTCTGAGTAACATTGGAAACGATATAGAGTTTTACACTTTGCATTATCTTGAAGGGCAGTCTCAGGGGAGTTCTTTTTTGCCTCGGCTCATTGGTTTTTCCTCCGAGCAAGATCGCTCTTTTTTCGAGTTGTTTACGACAGTCAAAGGAATAGGAAATCGAAAAGCACTTCGCGCTTTAGTTCGTCCTTTTGCTGAAACTGCTGCTGCAATTTCGAATCGTGATGCAACAACACTCACAAGCATGCCTGAAATCGGAAAGCGTTCTGCTGAAACTATTATTGCTGAACTGCACGGGAAAGTAGATCCATTTATTGGGGAAATAGCTTCGACAGTTGAGATAACGTTGCCAGCGTTTAGTGAAGATGCCATTTCAGTTTTAGTACAACTTGGTGAAACAACTCGAGATGCAAAACGACTTGTCCAACTTGCGTTTGACGCAAACCCCGAAATTGAAACTGCAGATCAACTTGTTCAAACCTCATTCCAAATCAAGGCAACAACATGAAACACGCAATGATTATGGCAGGTGGAAGTGGAACTCGACTATGGCCGTTGAGCCGTGGAACAACACCTAAACAACTCATAGAGTTGTTTAACGGTGAATCACTTTTACAAATTGCTGCCAAGCGCCTTGAAGGCGTGGTTGCTAGTGAACATCGGTGGGTTTGTACAAACCAAAAATATCAAGAAATCATCTGTGAAAACCTAAGTTTGCCAACATCACAGCTTCTTGGGGAACCAGAGCCTCGCGACACACTAAATGCCGTAGCGTTTACCGCTGCCGTATTACACAAGAAAGATCCAGAAGCGATATTTGCAGTGCTTACCGCTGATCATATCATTCGTCCACAAGAAGAATTTGCACGATGTCTAGAAATTGGCTTCAGCCTTGTGCAAGAAGACACTTCACGTTTTGTAACATTTGGGATTACACCCACGTTCCCAGCAACAGGCTACGGCTACGTCGAATTTGGTGATGAAATTCATGATGGCGCACGGTATTGCAAGCGTTTTGTCGAAAAACCCGACACAAAAACTGCTGAAGAATATGTTGCTTCTGGGAACTTTGCTTGGAACAGTGGTATGTTTATTTTTCATGCTGGTACTTTCCTCGATGCTCTTAAACGATTGCAGCCCGACTCTTATTCCGGGATTGTAAAAATTTCTGAAGCGTGGGGAACGGAAAAGCAGGCGGATGTGCTAGCTCAAGAATACCCAACACTGCCAAAAATCAGTGTCGATTACGGCATGATGGAACCAGCATCTTTAGATGACAAGATTACTATCTGTACTGTTCCGATGGATGTGCAGTGGCTCGATGTGGGATCATGGCCAAGTTACGGTGACACCCTTGATGCAGATGATTGCGGGAATCGTTCCGATACACCATCGGTGCATCTTGATTCCAAAAATGTTCTCTGTGTATCAAGTGATAAGTCGCACACAATTACCACTATTGGTTGTGAGAATCTTGTCATAGTTCATTCAAAAGATGCAACGTTAGTCTTTCCTACATCTGAAGCACAACGTGTCAAGGAAATGCACGGTCTCGTTGACGATTCAATTACATGAGATACCTTGCTGTCGATCTCGGCGACAAACGAACAGGCATTGCGATTGGTGATGATGAACTTCGGATTGCGCAACCAGTTTGCGTATTAGAAATACCAATTGGAGATGGGTTGATCGACGCGCTCATCAAAATAATTGAAGAACACGGTGTCGACGAACTTGTCTTCGGACTTCCATTAAATATGGATGGCTCTCCCGGGCAGCGTGTTGAAATCACAAAAGCATTTGCATCAAAACTTCAAGAAGAAACTGCAATGCACATTCATTTTCAAGACGAACGTTTAACAAGTTCCGCTGCAGAAGAAAAACTTTCCGGCTCTGGCAAGACACACAAACAAAAGAAAAAAATGCGAGATGCCCTCGCAGCAGCCGAAATCCTCACCGACTTCTTATGGGGACAGTCCCCATTTAGTTAGATGCAAAACCAGTAGGCAACACCGATATGAAACCAGCTGGCTGTAGCGTCGCTATCAGCATAAATTAAAAAGGCAGTGCAGCTACTTAGGAGATCTTCGCCCACATCATCAATATCACACTTTGAAATAATCAAGCAATCCATCTGTTCTTTGGTGGGTCCTACATGTACGTTATCTTCTGGAATCCCAGAATGCATAACTACAGTTTCCTCTTCACCTCGCAAAAACCATAAATGCGTTTCGGTCCACGGCATTGCACGAAGATCTGGGTCATACATAAGGCGGGCATACACCGCATCAAGTTCTTCGGAATCACTTAGCATTAAATTAAACACACCCTTGGTTGTAACACATTCAGTTGCCTGTTGCAGGAGTGCCCGTGTAATTGCATCAAGACGAGAATCATTGCACTGGGATTGAATTACACGTTCAGTCATCTTTTGATTTAGATGCTTTATTTTGAATGTTTGGAAGATTAAGTTTTTTTGCAATAAATTCGT
>CAZQGB010000046.1:0-9771 GCA_964592615.1 uncultured Isosphaeraceae bacterium
CCAAGCAAATCGCGAACGCCTAGTTTTTGGAAAATTTGATACCGCTCTTCCATTCGAGCAACCGCCCATTCTAAAATAGCTGCAGCACGACCCATCTCAGTAACAACAGGGCATGCAAGATGTGGAATGTCAGAGAATTGACTTAGTTCAACCATCTTTGGATCAACCAAAATCAATTTCAATTCATCTGGGCGTTTCGTGTACATCCAACCAGCGATGATTGAGTTGATACAAACACTCTTGCCAGAACCGGTTGTACCTGCAACAAGCATGTGTGGCATTTTTGTGAGGTCTTCGACCATCGGTTCACCAGAAGCATCCTTACCAAGGAACATTGGAAGTTTCATTTTTTCCGTCTTTTTACTGCTCATCAATTCCTTGATGCTTACAGTTTCTCGTTCTGGATTTGGCACTTCGATACCAACAGTTTTGCGACCGGCAGTATTTGGAACGATGCGAATATTTGGCGCACCCAAACTTCTTGCTATATCACTTGCAACACTATTGATACTTGAGACCTTCGTGCCAGGAGCAAGATCAATGGAATAGAGAGTAATTGTTGGACCAGCTTCGATACCTGAGACCTCGCCATCAATGCCATACATTTGTAGTGTTTCTTCAAGGTCAACCGCTTGCTGCCGTACAAGATCTTCGATGGAATCACCAAAACCCTCTTCTGGATCATCAAGTAAATCAAGAGATGGAAAGATGTATCCCTCAAAATTATCAGGTCGTTGTATATCAGACTCTCTGGCTGCCTTACCGCTACTCGCAACACGGACAGGTAACTTTGCCATCTTCTTTACTAGTTCTGATGGCGACAATTTTTTACGCGGTTCTTCTTCGTCTTCATACTCATCATCATCGTAATATTCGTCATCTAGATACTCTTCATCGTCCCACTCTTCTTCTACTTCTTCGCCCGCTTCAAGAACAGCACTACTTCGGTTGAATCGGAGCTTCGAGAACGCTCGAGTGTTAACTTTTGGAACCCTGATTCGTGTGATTCGTAAAAAAGCAGAGAGTAAAAGGTGGGGAATCGCAAACGCGATTTGTTCTGCTGCTACGACAAGCCCAATAGAGAAAGCAGCGAGAACGATGAGGAATGCTCCGAAGTTACTAAAACTTGCTGTAAGTTGAGTTACTATTGTCTTAGCAATCAGACCTGCTTTTGCACCAGCTAAAGTCCCTACTTCGGGCAAAAACAATTCGTGGAAACACGAGACAGCAAGTGCCATAATTAGTAAACCCAGAGCTCGTACAGAGGTGTGGGAGAATTCTTTGCCACGGAACACAAGTGTTACCCAAGTGCCGACGCCAACAATGAGAACCCAAACCCCGAACCCAAGTACGTGGTATGTCCAATATGCAATCCAAGCCCCAACAATCCCACACCAGTTTGAAACTGGATCATTATGTACCGCAACAACGTGAGACGGTGAATCGCCAATATCGAATGAAAGTAGCGCTACAGCTACAAAAAGAGCGATTGTTGCACTAGATATCCACAAAATCCGAGAGGAGAGGGCGGCGGTGGTCAGTGAAGAAGGGCGTTTTGAAGACGCCCTGCGCGTACGTACAGCGGTAGTTCCCATAGCAAACTACATATCGGCAACGTGAGCACTTCGACTGCGAAAAAATGCGTAAATCGGATGGTGTTTGAAATAGTTGCAACGTGTTGCAAACAAACAGATTATGTGGCTTCTGCAGGTTCTTTTTCGATAGAAAGTAATCTAGAACAACGCTCTTGGCTCGTTATCGTGACCTGTTTGTGAAGATGGGGAAGGTTGTCTAGATACAAATCACGGATGATTTGTGGAGAATTACATTGCCTTGAGAGGTGGAGCAAGACAATATGTTGAAGGGTTGATTCTGAGGCAATGTGGCAGATTGCAGCAATTGACTCTTCATTGGAGAGGTGTCCATCGCCGTCCATAATTCTGCTTTTTAGTGACTCTGGACGGTTGCTCTGTTGTTGCATCGTTGGGTCATAATTTGATTCAAACGCTATGGCATCAAGGTCTATGAATCGATCAAGAAGTTCTTGTGGAACTCTACCCAAATCTGTTGCATAACCTAGCCGAACTCTTCCAGTATCGAAAATAAATCCTACTGTTCCAAGTGCATCATGTGAAAACCGAATGGCCTCAATTTCTGCTCCATGTATCGCTAGCCGATTGTTGAACGGAATAATGCAAGAATCATCAAGCCCAGCTCTTTTTGCGCGATTTACATGTTGCTCGTGTAAATGTACACGGATGCCACGGTGTAAAAAAGTTCGACACCAAACTGGGTTGAAATGGTCTCGATCAAAATGTGTTACTACGACATCTTGCACATCATCAAGTTGCACATTATGTGTTCGCATTCGTTCTTTGGTTTGCTTCATCGAGAAACCCGCATCAATCATTATCCAATTGTTGCTTAATCGTAAAAGTGAGCAATTCCCAGAAGAGCCACTACCTAGGACAAAAAAATCAAGTTTATTCATTTGCTGAAACAAAGCCCCTGCGTTCACTTCGTTTTTCATGGAATGGTGGCACTAACCCTCTTCGAGATTCCTCGATAAATGATGCATATTCGAGGGCAATCGAATCGCCATCATCACGAAGTTCTTTTAGAGAAGCGTTTATTGTGTTGCCACTTTTATAGAGTAACTTGTACACTTCCTTGCGCCTCGTAACTTCATCTTTGTTCATACCGCTTCGTCGCATACCAATAATATTTACCGACCCAACAATGTTTGGACCTGTAATCATAAAATATGGTGGAACATCATATGAAGCATAACTTAATCCGCCAATCATTACACCTTTTCCAAGGGTTACGAATTGGTGAATGTTCGCACTTCCACCAATAGTGACATTGTCTTGAAGATGCACATGACCAGCGAGTGAAACATCCGTGACAATTGTGCAACTATCTCCTATTTGGCAATCGTGCGCAATGTGTGAAGTTGTCATAAACATATTGCCGCTGCCAATAGTTGTT
The DNA here is from genome assembly GCA_964592615.1 of uncultured Isosphaeraceae bacterium. Taxonomy (GTDB): domain Bacteria; phylum Planctomycetota; class Phycisphaerae; order Phycisphaerales; family SM1A02. The sequence continues at coordinate 2,992 of CAZQGB010000046.1, forward strand.
GGCAAATCTTTTGTGGCACGATGTACTGTTACACCCTCACGAAAAACATTGTCATTGCTAATCAGAATTCCCGGTTCATATTGATCATGAGGAAAATTTATATCTTGTGCTGCGAATCCAATCGTAACAAATGGATAAATGGTGTTGTTTTCACCGAGCTCAAGTTTTCCTGTGAGATAGCAGTTGCCAATGAGCCGAGTCTTACTTCCAATTGAGATCTCACCTTGCAAAACGCAGTGTGGACCAATAACGACATCATCGGCAAGAGTAATATTTCCGTCTAGAATTGCAGTGGGGTGTATTTCAGGCATCTCTCGCGTATCATCCCAAGAATCGTAATGTTGTGCCAACTAGAAACGTCTGATCTTGGAAAAATGGCCTATGAACCAGCACTTGAGTTGCAAAGAGTGGTTCAACAAGGTGTAATTGAGCGTCGAGGAGGTAGTAATCCATCTCCATTTCACCTTCTCCTTGTCGAACATGACCCACCCGTCATTACGATTAGCAAACGTCCTGAAGTAAAAAAACATCTTCTTGCTTCGACAGAACAGTTAGAAAATGCAGAGGTGCAACTTTGCCAAACTGATAGAGGTGGTGATATTACATATCACGGACCTGGGCAACTTGTTGGATATCTCATCTGTGACTTGAATGCTTTGTCTTTGAGATTACATGGATACATGCGTTTTTTAGAAGGCACAATTATTAATGTGCTCGACACGTTTGGAATCAAGGGACATCGCGATGATTGTGCAACTGGGGTGTGGGTTGAAAACGCAAAGGTGTGCGCGATGGGCGTACGCATTTCACGCTGGGTTTCGATGCATGGATTTGCGTTAAATGTAGCGCCAAATATGGATCATTACAATCTCATTGTGCCTTGTGGTTTAACAGGGAGGAGTGTAACGTCGATGCAACTCATCCTTGACAAGCATTGTCCGACAATGGAAACCGTTAAAGAAGTTGTAACAAATACGTTTACGATGGCTATTGGGAATCAAGCCCAAGTTCAGAAAGAACCTCATCGGTAATATCGATACCTTCGGGAAGCCTTAGTGCTGATCGTAGCCGAATCTGCATAATCGTTGCGTCAGGATTATCCTGTTCAAACTCCCCATCTGGTGGGATGAAGCGAAGCACAATGTCAATATCTAATCGTTCAGCGACAACATTTACAGCTTCAACAACTTCGTTGTACGACTCCTGCATCTGCTTGGAATACAATTCGCCACGTGCTTCAGCTCCAATTTTTTGAAGGTGTTGAAACCTATCGTAGAATTGTTGCCATCGTTGGCGAACGTCAGCAGCGTTAGGGTCATCTGGCATGAGATTTTTTGCTTCTTCTGAGATGGCTTCTAATCCCTCACGTGTCTCTTTCATCTCTTTAGAAAGTTCGTCATCAAGTTCTTTTCGTGCCTCAATAAAATGATCTGCTTTGAGGAGTTGAGACAACGCCTTTCCGGTTTCCATGAAACCAACGGACCACACTCGGCTAGTTTCCTTTTCGCCCCAAGAAATTCGCCCATCTTCATTTTTAATAGTTAAATCTTTTTCGCCTGCGAGAGTAATTGAATCTAGGGGACCAAGTTTTCCCGGGTCGTCTCCGCTCATTACAGCAGAAGTTATCACGCCTGCGAATAGAATCACTGCTACGAGCCCGTAAAATTGTTTTGTTTGAAAACTCATGATGTATTAATCACCTTGTTCTAAAATTGATAAAAATGCGGATTGTGGGATGTGTACGTTGCCGATGGCCTTCATACGTCGCTTCCCCTTCTTTTGTTTCTCAAGTAATTTTCTTTTTCGTGTTATATCACCACCATAACACTTGGCAGTAACATTTTTTCGATATCCCTTGACGGTCTCGCGAGCAATTATTTTTCCACCAATTGCTGCTTGGAGGGCAATTTCAAACTGATGACGATCAATTTGCCGGCGTAATTTCAACAAAATTGCACGGGTTCGAACCTCCGCTTTTTCTTTGTGGCAAATAATACTCAGGGCTTCAACTGGGGTACCGTTGACAAGAATGGAAACCTTGACGAGTCGGTCTGCTCGGAACTCAACGATTTCATAATCCATAGTCCCGTACCCACGGGTAATTGATTTTAGTTTGTCGTAAAAATCATAAATAATTTCAGCAAGCGGTAACTCGTAATCGAGCATTTGCCTGCCTTCAGAAACAAATCTTTGCCCCTTGAAAATTCCGCGACGACCCTCGCACAAACGCATCAAGTCGCCGATTGATTCATCAGGACAGATAATTTCGACTTTGACTATCGGCTCACAAATACTCTTTATTTGTGAAGGGTCTGGCAAGTCAGCAGGATTATGAATGTCAAGGACAGTCCCGTCTGTTAACTCAACTTGGTAATTCACAGTTGGCGCAGTTTGCACAATTTCTGCACCACCTTCTCGCTCAAGTCGCTCTTGAACAATTTCCATATGTAATAAACCAAGAAAACCACAACGGAAACCGAACCCTAGTGCTTCACTGTGCTGTGTTTCATAAGTAAAACTTGAATCGTTCAAGCGTAATTTTTCTACGGCTTCGCGGAGTGTTTCAAACTCGGTTTTTTTACTACCACTCTCACTTGAAGCAGGATAAAAATCACAAAATACCATCTGCTTTGGTTCTTCATAACCGGGCAGCGCTTCGATTGCGGGGTCAGATTCAATCGTGATGGTGTCGCCAACTCGAACATCATCAAGCGTCTTTATCGCAGCAACCATGTACCCGACCTCTGACTCACCAATTGTATTTGTCTGTTCTGGAGTAGGGGTGTATCTTCCAAGTTCAGTAATGGTGTAGTTTCTTTCGGTTCCCATCATCCGAATCTTGTCACCCTTTGAAAGTGAACCATCAAAGACTCGAAAGTAAACGATAACACCGCGATAGTCATCGTAGTGCGAATCAAAAATTAATGCTCGCGTCTCTTCCATGACAGCGGGTTTGGGTTCAGGTAACTTTTCGCAAATAGCATCAAGCAATTCATGAATACCTTCGCCAGTTTTTGCAGAACAGTAAATACAATCTTCGGCAGGCAATCCAAGGATTTGCTCGATTTCCATCGCAACTTTTTCTGGATCAGCAGAGGGCAAATCGATTTTGTTGACGACAGGAATCAACTCCAGTTCATTTTCTATGGCTAAGTATGCATTTGCAACCGTTTGAGCTTCGACACCTTGTGTTGAATCAACTACAAGTAACGCACCCTCACATGCAGTAAGCGCGCGTGATACTTCGTATGTAAAATCCACATGACCAGGGGTGTCAATAAAATTTAGTTGAAAATCTTCACCACCGAAAGAGTGGTGAACAGTCACAGCAGATGCCTTAATCGTAATACCTCGTTCTCGCTCCAAGTCCATCGAGTCAAGTAATTGATCCTTTGCATCCCGTTCGCTCACGGCTTTTGTTTCTTGCAACAACCGATCGGCCAATGTACTTTTGCCGTGATCAATGTGTGCGATGATTGAAAAGTTGCGAATTGGCATCAACAGTACAGTCTAACGCAATGGGAGCGAGACAACCTTTTCTAATTCATCAGAAGGTCGTGCAATAAGGTCATATCCATCACAATCAGTAATTGTGCATCGAACCAGTGAGCCGATACTCTGTTTTTTCTCAGCCATCAAAATAGTGCATGCATCAACATCTGGGGCTTGCTGTTTCGTGCGGCATTGATAAAGGTGCAATTCCCCCTCCCCAGTTTCCCCAAGATACGAATCAATCAATATTTCATGTTTTTCACCATCTGTTGCTGCCTGCTCTGCTTTGGCAAACGCAATCTCTTGCTGGGTGAGCATCAACTCTTCTTCTCGTTGTTGTTTAACATCATCAGAAACACGAAGCGCGGCATCATCTTCCATAGTTCCTGCTACCGTTCCCTCTTCCTTTGAATATTGAAAAACGCCTAACGCTTCAAATTTGTGTTCCCGAATAAAATCGAGTAACTGTTTGTGATCTTCCTCGGTTTCACCAGGAAAACCTGTGATCATCGTTGTTCTGATTGCGACATTCGGAATTGTTTTTCGAATGGTATTGAGCAAGTCAGATTGTGCTTGAGCGGAGACATCCCTACGCATCGATTCAAGCATTGAATCACTTGCGTGTTGCAATGGAATGTCTATATAGGGAACAACATGCTCTAGTTGTGCCATTGCCTCCATCATCTCGTTCGTAAAATTATTTGGATACGCATACATCAAACGCACCCAGCCCCCGCCCCCGCCCCCGGAACTAGCAACAGCATCGTTGAGCGCCGTGAGTAATCCAACAAGCCCCGAAGCATATCCAATATCCTCGCCATAACTCGTTGTGTCTTGTCCAATCAAATTCAATTCAAAAACTCCAGAAGCAAGTAACTGCTTTGCCTCTTCGACAATTATTTCTACTGGCTTTGACCGCATCTTTCCTCGAATAGATGGAATAGTGCAGAAGGCACAGTTCTGATTGCACCCTTCACTCACCCTCAAATATGCCCAGTGCCGTGGCGTTAACTGAAAGCGATTGGAATCATCTTCAAAATACCCATTTGTCTCTTGCATCCCACGCGTACGGGCTGCGAGGACAGCATTTGCTTCAATCCATTGTGGGACTTTTTCTTTTTCTGGTGGTTCTTGCATCGCATCGACAACATGGTCTCGGTCAAACACGCCAATCATTGCGTCTATTCCGGGGCACAACTCAAGTAAATGTGCACGTTGCCTTTGCACCAAGCAGCCCGCAGCAATTACACGTTTTACATTAGCAGTTTCTTTCAGAGCGACCGCTTCGTTGATAACTTCCACCGATTCTTCCTTGGCCGACTCAACAAAACCGCAAGTGTTAATGACAATGGCGTCTGCTTCATTGTGATCTGCAACGAGTTCGTAACCAGCATCGACTAACGATGCAAGCATCTGCTCGCTGTCAACAAGATTCTTTGGACAGCCGAGTGAAACAAAACCGATTTTTGTAATCGTTGCCATGGACTGCGCATTTTACAGATATAGTTGGTGTTCTGCGATATATTGGGCAACCGCAGGAAGAACAAGTTCTTCAATAGATTTTCCATCTTGTATAAGCTGGCGGATATCTGTAGAGCCAGTGTCAATTGGTTGTATCGGCAATACACGGTCATCACTAACTTCAAAGTTATCGCGCGGCATAATGGCAGGGTTTGCCAGCGTGATAACATCTTCCCACCGTTGCCAGTTTTTAAATTGCGCCCATTGGTCTGCTCCAATGAGCAGTCGAAGTTCGTCGTATTCGTCCTTTAATGCTTCGATGGTCTCAATGGTGTAACTCGTGCCTTTCCGATCGAGTTCGATAGTTGAAATAGATGCCCACGGGCAACCAGCAAGTGCAAGTTTGAGCATTGCAACTCGGTGATGGTTGTTTGATGGCGTCTTTTCTTTTAATGGTGATTGAAAAGCAGGAACGTACAGAATGTTATCAAACTGAAGAAATTTCATGGCTTCATGAGGAATTTCAACATGTGCGATATGTGGCGGGTCAAACGAACCGCCGTATAAAAGTGTGCGTGTCATGTTGGTAACTCAGAATTGTCAATGAGACGAATGTGTCCAAGCCGCGCAGCAACAAGTGCACGGGTTGGTTTATTATCAATTGGCGATAGCAACGACTTCGCATCTCGTATAACCGCATATTCCACTTCAAGCCCGTGGTCGTTGAGTATTTTCAACATTGCTTGCTCTGTTGTGCAAGTAACTGCTTTATGAATCCCAAGTGCTTGGGAACGTTGATCCGCTGTTAGATAAGCATTTCGGCTACTCATCGCAAGCCCATCAGAGTCACGGATTATTTCGGCACCAATGATTTTTAAGTTTTCCCATCGCTTACCTTCTTGAGCAATGAGTTGTTTGATAACGAGATATTGTTGGTAGTCCTTAAGACCAAACACAGTAACAGTTGGTTGCACGATGTCAAACAACCGAGCAACCGCAACACAGACACCTCGAAAATGTGTCGGTCTGCAAGCATCTTCAAGTTGGGGTTCTGTTGCCGCCATTGGTAGACAGATGTTTTCTGGAGTAGCGGGATACATCGTTTCAACTGATGGAGCAAAAACAATATCCGCACCAACGCTTTTTGCAAACTCACAATCTTGTTCTAGGTTGCGGGGGTATTTATCTAAGTCCTCTTCTGGAGCAAATTGTTCTGGATTCACAAAAATGCTAACAACCACTGGTTTACCTGTCTTTTTCGCTTCCCGTATCAACGAAAGGTGTCCATCGTGCAGCGCACCCATGGTTGGCACAAACGCACACCCACGAAAGTGGATCAATTCATCAGCATTGGCGATTACTTGCATCAGTGTCACAGTATAAATGGGGTAAGACCTATTAGCGAGTTATAAAAGGTGTTATCGCTGGCTTTCAAAGTTGGGCTATAATGCAATATTGGAACAATATTTAGGAGATATCCAGTTATGTCAGTAATTATCACAGAAACAGCTGCACGAGAAATCAGCAACATCATGACTCAACAAGAGTTAAATCGAGAACAAACGCATCTTCGCGTTGGCGTGAAGGGTGGTGGCTGTTCTGGGTTTAGTTATATTTTGGACTTAACTGAGACCAAAAAAGAAGGGGATGAACAATGGGAATACTCTTTTGAGATTGAGGGATCCTCACTTGATTTGAAAGTGATTTGTGATCCAAAGAGTTACCTCTACCTAAACGGAACAACCGTTGATTTCAAAGACGAAGTAATGGGTAGGGGATTTGTCTTTGACAATCCAAATGCGACGAACACCTGCGGATGCGGCAGCA